>DAIOGO010000127.1:0-4072 GCA_036745195.1 Actinomycetota bacterium
TGACGAAGCCGTTCCAGCCGAACGAGTTCCGTCAGACCGTGCTGGATCTGCTCACCTGACGGGCCCGCTCGAGGTCGTCACCTCGCGGACCATCTCGATCTCGGTGAGGCGTTCATCCCATGGCAGCGTCTGGCGTACGCCCGTCCTCACAAAACCCATGCGCTGGTACAACTCGACCGCCGGTTCGTTGATCTCCGTGACCCACAGAATCAGGCGGCGGGCCCCGACCTCCGCCGCCCAGGCGATGATCGACTCCACCAGGATCTCGCCGAGGCCGGTACCCCGGGCCGGCGGCGCCACCCACAATCCGTAGAGCTGGCGATCACCCGATTCCGGATCTGGTCGGAAGCCGCCCACGATCCCGACTGCCTCGCCGTCCATGTCCGCCAGCACGATGGTCTGGTCGAGGCCGACGGCGGCGTCGTTGGTGCGCCGTTCCCACTCTTCGAACGGACGACTCGCCTCGTGCTCGTGGGTGCTGGCGAATGCCTGGGGGGAGTCGGCCAGGGCCGCCAGTCTGATCTGGCGGAGCAGGGCGGCATCGTCAGGTCCGATCCGACGGGTTCGATACTCCATGATCCCCTAGAGGACGGCGAGTCTGTCGACCAGGTCGACCACTCGATTCGAGTACCCCCACTCGTTGTCGTACCAGGCGAGGACCTTGACGAGGTTCCCACCCAAGACCTGGGTCGACCCGGCATCGAAGATGGAAGAGTGGGGGTTGCCGATGATGTCGGTGCTGACGAGGGGGTCCTCGGAGTACTGGAGGATCCCGGCCATCGGGCCGTCGGCCGCTGCCTTGACGGCGGCATTGACCTCCTCGACGGTGACCGATCGATCCAGCTCCACCACCAGGTCGACCGTCGACCCATCGGGCACCGGCACCCGCATCGCCATCCCGTCGAGCTTGCCGTTGAGGCGGGGGAGCACCTTGCCCACCGCCCGGGCGGCGCCAGTGGTGGTGGGGATGATGTTCTCGGTGGCGGCCCGGCTCCGCCGCAGATCCTTGTGGGGGACGTCGGCGAGCTGCTGGTCGTTCGTGTAGGCGTGCACCGTGGTCATCACGCCGCGGGTGATACCAAAGGAGTCATCGAGCACCTTGGCGATCGGGGCCAGACAGTTGGTGGTGCAGGAGGCGTTGGAGACGAGCACATCGTTCTCGTCCAGTTCGCCGTCGTTGACCCCGAGGACCACGATCTGGTCGATGGCGTCATCCGGCGGGACTGTGAGGATGGCTCGCTTGGCGCCGGCCTCGATGTGTTTGCCCAGCTTCTCGCGGGAGCGGAACACGCCGGTCGACTCGATGACGATGTCCACTCCCAGCTCCTTCCAGGGCAGGGCGAGCGGGTCGCGTTCCATCAGCATCTTGATCGAGTGGCGCCCCACCGTCATGACACCGTCGCTCACCGTGGCATCGACCCCGAGAGGACCCATGACCGTGTCGTACTCGAGGAGATAGGCGAGCACCTCGTCATCGGCGAGATCGTTGATGGCGACCACCTCGATGTCGGGGTTGTCACGCTGGATGATGATGCGGAGGACCGCCCGGCCGATCCGGCCAAACCCGTTGATTGCCACCTTCGTGGTCATTTGGAAGCTCCCTTCTGAATCGACCGGGCCATCATCTCGGCCACCTCGACGAGACGGGCGGTGTAGCCCCAGCCGTTGTTGAACCACGTGATCGTCTTTACCAACGTTTCCCCCATCACCATGGTGGCGAGGCTGTCGAACACGCCGGACTGGGTCGATCCCCTCACGTCGGAACTGACGATGGGGTCGTCGACGTATTCGATGATCCCGGCATAAGAACCCTCGGTGGCCGACTTGACGGCGGCGTTGACCGCCGCGGGGGTGGCCGCCGTCCGCACCTCGGCCACCAGATCGACGGTGGATCCGTCGGCCACCGGCACGTTGAGGGCCACACCCTTGAGTTTGCCGGCGAACTCGGGCATCACCGACGTCAGGATCTCGGCCGAGTTGGTGACTCCGGGGATGATGTTCTCGCCCGCCGCCCGACTCTGGCGGAACCCGGCGGAGGGCACATCGGCCAGCCGTTGCGAGTTGGTCATGGCGTGCACCGTCGTGAAGAAGGCCCGCTCGAGCCCAAAGGCCGAGTCGAGCACTTTGAGGATCGGGGCGACGGCGTTCGAGGTGTTGGAGCCGAGCGAGATGATGTCGACGGTGTCGTCGAGGGCCTCGTCGTTGATCCCGCGCAGCAAGATCGGGATGTCGCCGAGCGAATCCGGGGTCGAGGCGAGGATGACCTTCTTCGCTCCCGCCGCCAGGTGGCGCTCGCACATCTCGCGAGTGCGGTAGGACCCGGTGGCCTGGACAACGATGTCGACTCCGTATCCGGCCCAGTCGATCTGACCCGGTTCCTTGGCGTTGGTGAACGGGATCCGCCGCCCGTCGAGAAACAGGCTCCCGTCGGCCAGTTCGACCGGTGCCGGGAAGCGGCCGTAGATCGAGTCGTATTTGAGCAGGTAGGTGAGACCGGCCGGATCGGCGACATCGGCGATGGCGGCCACCTCCAGGTGGGGATGGCCATGGGCGAGGCGGAAGACGTTACGTCCGATCCGGCCGAACCCCATGAGCCCGATGGAAACGGTGGACATCGAGAACACTCCTGGTGTTGTGTGAGCGCCGAACGGTAGTCGAACCGGGGCGGACGCCAATTCGACCTTCTTCCACCGGAGGCAGTGAATCGGTACCTTCGGGGGGAGGCGGGGGTGGTAGGAGGTCTTTCCATGATCACCACGCTGGTGACGGTGCTGGCACTGGCCGGTCTGGGTACCGCCTGTCCCCCCTGGTCGCCTCCGGTCCCTGGCCCGGTGACGGCCGAGTACGCACCCGGCGCCGGGTATGACGGTCACTGGGGCGTCGATTTCGCCGCCACCCCCGGCGCCATCGTGCGAGCCCCACTGGGTGGACGGGTGTCCTTTGCCGGGATGGTGGCCGGGGTCCGTTCGGTCACCATCGCGCCGGACGACACCCACCGGGTGAGCGTGTCGTTCCTGTCGGCGATCTCGGTCGCCGAGGGGGCGGTGGTCGAACCGGGTACTCCGGTCGGGAGGAGCGGGTGGGCACACGGCCACGAGGCGGTCCATCTGTCGGTGCGGGTGGCCGGGCGGTATGTAGATCCGATGGGTTGCCGCTCGACCCGGGGGAACCTGCGGCTCCTCCCCGACACCGACTGGAGGTGAACCATCCGTATTGTGGACGGCACATGAGACGAGCAATCGTGGGTGGCACCTTCGACCCGCCACACATCGCCCATCTTCTGGCGGGCGAAGCCGCCTACCGGCAGCTGGAGGTGGATGTGGTCACCTTCATTCCCGCCGGGGCACCCTGGCAGAAGGCGGACGACGGCGTGACCGCCCCGCACCATCGGTGGCGGATGACCGAACTTGCGGTCGAGGGAGTCGAGTATTTCGAGGCGGACGACCGTGAGGTGCGACGGGCGGGTTGGACGTACACCGTCGAGACGCTCGGGTCATTCACCGGTGATGAGGTGGTCCTCGTGTTGGGGGCCGACGCGGCGGCCAATCTGCCGACCTGGCATCGTGCCGCCGAGGTTCTGGAACGGGCGACGGTGGCGGTGGTGCCGCGGCCCGGTCATGAGCGTCGCCTGGTCGATTCCGCCCTCGACGGGAACCTGGAGTGGCTCGACATGCCGGAGGTGTCGGTGTCGGGAACCGAGATCAGAGCCAGGCTGGCAAGCGGAAAGTCTGTGCGGTTCCTGGTGCGTGAAGCCGTCTGGGACTACATCGTCGGGGAGCAGATCTACCGGCGGCCGGTATGATGGTCCGCAGGTCTTGAACAAGGAGTACCCCGTCAACGAAGCGCATGTGGCCGCCAAGCAGGCGGCAGAGGCCCTCGCCGAGAAAAAGGCCATGGACATCACTCTTCTCGATGTCGGCGACCTGCTCCAGATCACGGAAGTGTTCGTGATCGCCACCGGGACCTCCAACACCCACGTTCGAACGCTGGCCGACTTTGTCGACGAACGTCTCGAGCTGGCCGGCCGCAAGGTGCTCCGGGACGAAGGCCGCAAGGAAGGGGAGTGGGTCCT
>DAIOGO010000127.1:4172-7699 GCA_036745195.1 Actinomycetota bacterium
TGGCCGGCCGCAAGGTGCTCCGGGACGAAGGCCGCAAGGAAGGGGAGTGGGTCCTCCTCGACTACGGCGACTTCTTCGTGCACATCTTCCAGGCCGAACCCCGCCAGTTCTACGGGCTGGAACGGCTGTGGGGGGACGCCGACCGCCTCGATTGGGAACCGGCCACCGCCTAGTCGTACTCGGTCGAGGAGGGATTCGGCTGATTGGTGGGTGTTCCCCGGCCCCGGGCGCCGGGATATCCGCTCCCATTCGACGTCTTCGCTCATCCAAGCTCGGCCATCGGCTATCGAACGCTCGAACGCCTGCTGGCCGATGCCCGATGGCTGCTTGGCACGGCGCCGAAGAGCCAGGCACAGCCGGTCGCCCGACCCGATTCGATTTCGACCTGGTTGGGTGGTTGGTAGACTGCCGAGCCCGCACGGGGCTGTAGCTCAGTTGGCAGAGCGCTTGCATGGCATGCAAGAGGCCGGGGGTTCAAATCCCCCCAGCTCCACAATTCGAATCCCCTTGCGGTCTCCGTGTGGGCGCTTGGGATGAGCATGCTGCTCTTCGCCGTCGGGTTCCACTCTCTGGACCTGTGGTCGGGGTTCTCGGCCCGCTCACAGGCGGCCGCCATCGCCGACTCCGCAGCCATCGCCGGCGCCTCCGCCCTTGACGAAACCGCCTGGAGGAGTGGCATCCTCTCCCTCGACCCGGCGTTGGCCGAAGCAAGATCGACCGAGGCTGCCATCTCCCACCCGGCGTGGAACGACGATATGGCGGTGGCGGCGAGCGCCACGATCAGCGGGGTCACCGTGTCCGTAACCCGCACCATCCCGTTTCGGTTCGTGGCCGGCTTCGTACCCGACCGAGCCGCCATCATCACCGTCACCGGATACGCCGAACCCGGAGAGGGAGGATGACCGCAATGAGACATCGAATCGTCCTCCTCGGCTTGGTTCTCACCGCTTGCCAGACCGCGACCACACCTCCTCCACTGCGGCCGCCACTCAACAGACCCAGGCGACCACCACGACCACCGACCCATCAACGACCACCGCCCCGACCCCGACCTCCTCGACCACCGTCGGAACCGAACCCCTTATCTGGACCGATCTCGGCGGTGTTGAGTTCCCGACCGACCCTGAGACCGTCGCCGATCTCCCCCAGGTCATGACCCGCTACCTCGACGCTCCGGCCCCGAACCCAGATCTCAGCCTCACCGGACCCGATGACGCCGAACGTTGGGTGTCCGAATGGCTCGACTGGATGGTGTGGGTCGGAGCCAACCCCGACCAGAGCCGGGACTCCGTCGATGTCGGATGGCTTCTCACTTCCCCCCAAGGAGAGGCGACCCGGGCCGGACTGGAGGAACAGGCGGCCGAAGGAACCCGCTCACTCGGCATCCCGTTCTATCCGACGGCGATCACCGGCACCTTCGACGAGTTCTTCGAACAAGGTCAGGTTCTCAACCTCTTCGTCGAGGTCGAGGATCGGGTTCCCACCTACACCATCGACTCGTCGGGCGACGTGATCGAGGTTGGCGAGTTGTCCGAACAGACACCGACCCTGCGGTTGGTGCTGCGACAAGACGAGGAGGGCCAATGGCGCGTCGAGCAGATCGTCATCGACAACTGATTCTCTGCCTCGTCGTCCTTGGGGTGATTGCCGTAGCGTCGCCGGCCAGTGCCGCGGGTAGTGACTGTTACTACGACCCGGTCGAACGAATCTGGGTTTGCGACGACGGTGGCGACGGTGATGGAAGCGGCGGCTCGACAACCAGCTACTGGACCTCGTGGACCTTGGTCGGCCCGTGTGGTGGTGGTGGCGGTATCGGTGGGGGATTGGTCGGGATTCGAACCGGGCTGCTGATGGCGGTCAGATACCACTATGTCAACGGAGAGGTGATCGAAACCCAGACCGTGTGTATCGACCTCGACGGGGCCGAGACCGACGCCTGGGAAGCGATTGCTTCTACTGCGGTGGCGTTGCCTGATCCCGGCTGGGAATCCAACCCGGACAGCACCATCAGCAAAGGACTCACCGGACTAGAGACTTGGATCTGGTCATCGCATGGGACCCAGGTCGGCCCGATCACCGCCACCTGGGCAGAACCCGTCACCGGGATCGTGTTCGCCGTGGAAGGCCGAGGCTGGACCGAAACGATCAGCTGGGACACGGGCGATGCCGCATACGACGTTCTTGCTCCCACGTTCATCGACGCCATCGGACTCGGTGGAACCTCTGCCGAGCCGCCGGTCACCCACCTGTACGAAACCACGTCACTCGAAGCCGGTTTCGCGACCGGTTACGCGGTAAGCGTCGACCTCCTTTGGGTAGGCGAGTACCGGGTCGGTGTCGACATCGGCGGCGGCACCGTCTGGACCGACTGGGCCCGAGTCGCCTCCACCCTCACCGAGAACTTCCCTGCAACCTACGACGTGGTCGAAGTCCGATCACAGCTGAGGGGGTAGGGGGCGTCTTGAGCTTCTTTCTCTGCTCGGCACGGCCCCTGGGCCCACCGGGCCGATACCCAGCCTGCAGGGCCGTTAGCGCCGTTGTCGGCAGCGCTCTTGCAGGAGCACAAGAAGCTGCCTCGCTTGGAACTGAGCAAGGTACTCGGTGCGCAAGCAGCCGTAACCAGAATCCACCTGTCTCCGTTCGCAGCCCCGAGGTGGCGCCCGCGGTGGGACGCGCAGGTGATGGCGAGCCCTCTTGTGGGTTCGCAACCACATCTTCAAGACGTGAGACTCGGTCTTTCCCGTAACCGACAACCCGGGCGTTGACCCATACCAGCGGTATTCGGTCCGATCGACTCGGGTTGCCCGGCGGATTCACGGGCCGAGGCCGGCATTCTGGACTGCGGCCGCCGAGTCTCCGCTCTATCCGAGGTCGATCGTGAGAGCGGCGGCGACTTCTTCGCTGGAGACCACGGGTCCGAGCGACCACCACTCTCTCAGCGCTGCGACTGGATTCGGAAGCATCTCAACCACTACCTCGAGGTTGAGCGGCCACTCGCTCACCAGTCTGTCGCCGAGAGCGGCAGGATCGACCCCGGACGGGACATGGATACCAATCCATCGGTCATCGCCTTGGCCGGCGTAGTGGACCCTGTACGCGTCCCCGAGGATTCCGCCAAGGTTGGCGACCAGATCGGCGTCGAGGTCGTAGGTCGGGGGAGTATACGGCGGTGGCGTGACAAGCAGTTGACCCCATTGGGCCTGCACCTTCCACGCCGCTCTGACGTTGAGCTGGCAGGTTCCCGAAGTGTGGAACTGGGTCAGGTCACCATCGACACTGGAAGGGGTCGGGAAGAACGGGCTGCCCATGACTCCCACCAGTGCTGCAGGAGACGTCTCGGGGGGAGCGGTCAAGGCGTCGAGGGCGCTGAAGACTCGCCATGGATCGAAAGGTGGTCGTCTGCCTCCCGCATACATGGTTCCGTTGATCAGGCCGATCGGTACCCGGGGCCCGAGATTCTGTTCGCCGCGGGCGGCGAGTTGGCACGAGCCTTGTAACCGGTTCTCCGACAGGAGAGCCTGCTTGAA
>DAIOGO010000128.1:0-7606 GCA_036745195.1 Actinomycetota bacterium
AGGGACCGATGGCGTCGGTGTTGGGCCGGCGCAGGGCGGGCACCATCGGGTCGAGTATCCGCCTCACATCGCGTTCGGACAGCAGATCGAGCCTTCCCGACGCCTCGAACAGGATGGCCCGACCCAGGGCGTGGAGGGTCCGCACCGATCCGGCGACCGCTCCTCCCACCCGCCCGGCGAGCTCTGCCGCCGCCCGGTTGTTGTAGGCGACGGCCGTCACCGAGGCGACCGGGTATCCCAGCTCGTCGACCAGCCCGACCAGACGAGCCGCCAGGGTGCGGGTCTTGCCCGATCCGGCCGGGGCGATCACCCGGGCGGCGCCGGCGCCGTGGAGAACTGCCTCGTGCTGGTCCGGCGCCAGCCCGGCCGCCCGGATCACGGCCTCCGGCACCAGGCCGAGATGCCCGTCGAGGACCGACTCACAATGGACCACCTGCCCCAGCCCGAGCTGGCCGGCGTCGCCCCGAGGCCCGCCATCGACCCACGCCTCGCTCCCGTCGGGCAGCACGATGTCACGCCCTCCGCCGAGGGAGGCGCCCAGCGGCAGCGACTTGCGCGCCCACCACCACACCGGCGGCTCGTGGCGGGCGTCGTAGCTGTTCACCCACACCAGATAGTGGAGCCGTTCCCGCAAGAAGGTGAACTCGCCCCCCAGCTCCCAGGGCGGAGAAGCGGTGGTCTGCGGCTCGGCGAGACGGGAGTCGCTCACTTCGAGACGGACCACGAACGGTTGTCGCGACACCCAGGCGCGGTGGAGGTCGAGAACCACCTCGGCCAGCCTCGTTTCGTCCACGAGCAGATCGTCGTTCACCCGGTACTCCGCCCGGCCGGCCCAACCGGCGGGCACGGGGACACCGGCCGGTGCCACCAGCGAGCGGCCGAGCTCGAGCGGGGATTGCATTCCGCCAGCGTACGGTCGGGGTCCGACACGATCCCACCCCGCCGCCGGATTGGGCTCCCGGACAAGGGTGTACGCTCGGAGTGAGTCATGCGGAACTTCCAGGTACCCTCGCCGGTAGGTGCGGTCTCGCAGGGTGATGGCCCATCGGTTCTCTCGATCGAAGGGCTCACCAAGACCTACGGAGACGTGGTGGCGCTGGACGGGGCCTCGTTCACGGTGGCCCCGGCCCGGATCGTCGGCTTCCTCGGTCCCAACGGAGCCGGGAAGACCACCACCATGCGCTGCATCTTCGGGCTGGCCAACCCCGATGCCGGGTCGATCACCTGGAACGGAAACCCGATCGACGACATCCTCCGGCTCTCCTTCGGGTACATGCCCGAGGAACGAGGGCTCTACCCACGCATGCGTATCGGTGACCAACTCGCCTACCTCGGCCGGTTGTCGGGGATGGCGGCCACCGACGCTCGCCAGGCGACCGCCACCTGGCTCGAGCGGCTGGGCCTGTCGGATCGGATGGACTCCAGGCTCGAACAGCTCTCGCACGGGAATCAACAACGGGTTCAACTGGCGGCGGCCCTGATCCACCGGCCCGTTCTGGCCGTCCTCGACGAGCCCTTCGCCGGTCTCGACCCGATCGGGGTGGAGACCATGTCCGAGATCCTCCGGTCGCTGGCTGCCGGGGGGACCTCGGTGCTGTTCTCCAGCCATCAACTCGACCTGGTCGAGGACGTCTGCCAGGACGTCGTCATCATCGAGGCGGGCCGGGTGGTGATGGCCGGCAACGTCGAGGAACTGCGGCGATCCTCACCGATTCGGATCGTCGAGGTGATGGTCGATGAGCGACCCTGGACGAGCCCGCTGTTCGAAGTGGAGGACGACACCAACGGCCGGATCCGGCACCGGGTCAAGACCGGGGTCGATCTCAGGGAGGTGGTGGAGGCAGCCGGGGCGGACGGCACCATCACCCGGCTGGTGTTCGAGCCGCCCAGCCTCTCCGATCTGTTCCGGCAGGCGGTGGGGCGATGAGCGCTCTCCACCAGATCTTCGAGGTGGCCCGCCGGGATTTCATGCAACGAGCCCGCAGCAAGGCTTTCCTCATCACCACGCTGGTCACCATCGCCGCCATCTTCGGGTTGGTGCCGCTCATCGCCCAGGACGTGCTCAACCCTCCCCCGGTGGTGGTTGGCACCGTCGGGGCCACCCCACCCGGGTTCGAGCCGAGGTTGGAAGCGGTGGCCGAGGCGTTCGGGTTCGAGGTGAAGCTCGAGAAGGCCGACTCCCTCCAGAGTGCTGAACAGAAAGTCACCGACGGTGACCTGGACGGGGTGGTGGTCGACGGACGGGAGTTGGTGTTCGCCCGCTCGCAGGATGCCCGGCTCTCGGCTGCTCTCAACGCCGTCGTCCAGGGAATCTCCCGCGACGCCGCCATCGCCGATCTGGGGCTGAGCGCCGAGGACGCCGCCCGGATCGTGGCCCCACCGCCGCTCGACGAGCGAGTCGTCGCCGAACCCGATCCCGAGGACATGCCCCGCAGGGTCGGCGCTCAGATCGGGGCCATCCTGCTCTACATGGCGATCCTGATCTTCGGCCAGTTCATCATGATGGGAGTGATGGAGGAGAAACAGAGCCGGGTGGTGGAGGTGGTCCTCTCCAAGGTGAAGCCCGAGCGCCTCCTCACCGGCAAGATCCTCGGGATCGGCCTGCTCGGCCTGATCCAATTGGTGGCGATCGGCGGCGCCATCCTCGGGGCGGTGCTGATGCTCGACATTCCCGGGGTATCGCTCCCCTCGCTGAGCCTCGGGCTCCTGAGCCGGACGCTGTTCTGGTTCCTGCTCGGATTCGCACTCTACGCCGTGCTCTACGGGGCGCTGGGCGCCACCGTCACCCGTCAGGAGGACGCCCAGGGAGCGGCGATGCTCCCGGTGATCCTGCTGCTTCCCGGATATTTCATCAGTTTCACCGCAATCGAGGACCCCGACGGCCTCGCCTCGGTGGTCGGCTCGCTGGTGCCGTTCTCGGCCCCGATCGTCATGCCGGTGAGGGCCGCCACCGGGACCGTTCCGGTGTGGCAGCTGGCCCTCTCGATCGCCCTGGTGGTGCTCACCACCTTGATCGTCATCCGGTTGGGAGCACGGATCTACCGGGGGGCGGTGCTCTCGATCGGGCGCAAGGTCAAACTACGCGAGGCGTTCAAGGCCGCCGCCGGCTGAGGTGACCCTTCCCCATCGCTGCCGGGGACCGTGTAGCCTCGGGGCAGGCAAAAGGAGACGGCATGTCCAAACTCGACCCAAAGCTGGCGCGCCTCGCCGGCAGTCCGGTCTTCGCCCAACTGGGTGAGCGTAAGCTGCGCGAACTCTCACCGTACACCGACGACGTGACGGTTCCGGCCGGGACCACGCTGATGGAGGAGGGCTCGAGGGCCCACGAGCTGGCGGTCCTGGTGGAGGGCTCGGCCTCGGTGATCCTCCATGGCAAGCCGGTCAAGGAGGTGGGACCGGGTGACGTGATCGGGGAGATGGCCCTGCTCGACCATGGGTTGCGCACGGCCACCGTGGTCACAACCTCGGAAGCGAAGCTGATCGTCATCAATGGCGCCCACTTTGCCGCTCTGTTGGAGCGGTTCCCCGAGATCGCCGAGGATCTTCGTGCCCTGGCCAGAGCCCGGAGCGAGGAGGACGCCGCCGCCACCACCGATTGAGCGGCCCGGCCGGGAGCCTCAACGATCCTGCCAGGTGCTGATACAAGCCTCGTTGCCGTCGGCGTCGGCCAGCACCCACCACGATCGGGCATACCGGTCCGTCACCAACCGGCCGCCGGCGGCGACCGCCGCCGCGACCCGCCCTTCCGCCACCTCGTGCGGGACCGAGATGTCGATGTGGAAACGGCTGCGTTCGGTCCGTGGCTCATCCATCTGCTGGAACCAGAAGGGAGGCCCGATGCGACGGGGATCCACCAGGTATCCGCCTTCATCCCGATACCCGAGCACGGCCGCCCAGAACGGGCGGATGCGATCGGCGTCCATCGTGTCGATCGCCACCTCGAGGGCCTGCAGTCCGGCGTGAGTCGGCTCTGCCCCGGCCCTGGATGCGAGTTCGGAGATCGTCTCGGCCAAGTCGATGTCGAGCACAGTGACGCTCCCGACGGCATGGGTGGTGAGCACGAACCGAACAAAGCCGGGATAGCGCAGATCGACGTCGGGGTGATGATGGGCCGCCTCGGCTGCCGCGGCCACCGCCTCCACCAGCGAGGCCGCTGCCTGGTAAGAGCCGGCCCGGTATTCGGCGGTGATCGCCCCGAGCACGAACCGCCAGTCGTCGAGGCCGTCGAGGGCGGCAAACTCGGCGGCGCCCACCGGGGTCTGTTCCATCCACCCAGTAAAGCTGGCCGTCCTGCGTCATGCCTCTTGCGCCATGCGTCCTGTGTCTTGCGTCCTGCGTCCTGCGTCATGCGCCTTGCGTCCTGGGTTTCCCCAGGGGAGGACCCTGGAGACTGGGGACCGGCTACTTGCGACCCGGGACCGGAACCCGGTTTTGTTCCTCCCTCCGAAGGGGGAGTACCCCGAAGGGGGGAGGGGGGCACGGTCCGACGGTGATCTGACGCGTGCTGAGCCGTCGCATGGCGCAGGACGCATAGCGCAGGGGGATGACCCCCCGGCACCCCAACACGGGCCGGAACCCTGTCGCATAGTGCCCCCTCCGTCTCCGGCCTGCGGCCGGATCCACCTCCCCCAACACTCGGCCCTGGCGGGCCTCCCGAGGGGAGGGAATGAGAACCCCGCGACCTGCTACTGGTGTCCGGTTCTGTCTCTCCCTCCGAAGGGGGGAGGGGGGCACGGTCCGACGGTGATCTGACGCGTGCCGAGCCGTCGCATGGCGCATGGCGCAGGACGCATGGCGCAGGGGGATGACCCCCCGGCACCCCCCAACAGTGACTGCAGGGGAAGACGTTTCGGGGCCCAGGGTCAGAGTCTTTGAACTTGTCACCTGCAACTTTGAACCCGTTCACTCCTACCCTGGCCCCGGCACCTATGACTTCGAGCACGATTCACCGCGCCGCTCCCGACGCCTCCAACGTACGGCGACGCCCGAAAGCACGTCGGGCTGGGCACAGTGCCTGAACCCGTCGTCCGAACGATCGACCATGTCGTACATGCCGTCGACGACCTCGAGGCCGCCGCCGGGGCCTATCGCGATCTGGGCTTCGTCGTCACTCCCCGGGCCGACCATCCGTTCGGTACCTCCAACCGGTTGGTGGTCTTGAGCGACTCTTACGTCGAGATCGTGGCGGTGACCGCTCCCGAGCACCTCCCCGCCACCGGCTTTGCCGCCAGGGTCGCCGCCCACCTGTCGGTGAGGGGACCGGGGGTCAGCCATGTCGTCCTTTCGTCCCGCAACCCCGATGTCGACCTGGCTTCTCTCGGCGACTTGGCGACGGGTGAGGTCTTCTCCTTCTCGCGCCCCGCCCCCCAACTGGAGGGACCGGCCATCACCGCTGCCTTCGACTGTGTGCTGATCGACGCCCCCGCCGATCTCGGGATGTTCCTCTGTCACCACCGAGTGCCGCAGGCGGTGTGGAACCGGACGACCACCAACCACCCCAACCGCGCCACCGCCATCAGCGGTCTCGATCTCCCGGTCGAACCGGATTCTCTCCGGATTCTGGCCAAGCTGGCAGGCACGGCCTCCAATTCCGTTCGGTTGGGCCCGACCACGGTCGGAGTTGGGCCGGCCGCCATCCGATTCGACGTTGCCGTGGATGCGACACTCATCGCCGGGGTGAGCGTGGGCGGTATCGCAACGGGGACACCATGACCTCGGCCCGTATCGACCAGCTGCGGGGAGCAGGCAGGCTGGCCGTGGAAGCCGCCACCGGTGTGACCGAAGTGGTCGAGGCGATGCACGCCACCATCGCCGCCGGTCCGGCGGTGCTCGGCCGTCCTCTCGCCCGCCCGGCCCGACGGGTCACCGGGGCGATCTACGGCGGTATCCGTGGCATGGTGAGGCTGGCCGGCGAAGGCGTGGACGGGGCTCTGGTGGCAGTGGCGCCGCTGTTCGGGGCCTCCGAGCCGTCCCCCGGGGCGGCCCGGGCAGTCCTCAACGGAGTTGTCGGTGACCACCTGGAGGAGACGGGCAACCCGCTCGCCATTCCGATGTCCTTCACCCACCAGGGACTGCCGCTGGATCCGGCCGCCATCCCGGCCGACGTCACCGGCAAGTTGCTGGTCCTGGTTCATGGTTCGTCGATGAGCGATCAACAGTGGAGGCGCAAGGGCCACGATCACGGTGCGGCCCTCGCCCGGGACCTGGGATACACCCCGATCTACCTCCGCTACAACAGCGGCCGCCACATCTCGACCAACGGCCGCGAACTCGATGCGCTCCTCGAGGAACTGGTGTCGGGCTGGCCGGTGCCGCTGGAGGACCTGGCGATCATCGGTTTCAGCATGGGCGGCCTGGTGGCCCGCAGCGCCTGCCATTTCGGCGAGGTGGAGGGTCGGGAGTGGCGGCCGCGGCTCCGCAAGCTGATTCTTCTCGGCACCCCCCACCACGGATCACCGCTGGAACGGGGCGGGCAGTGGCTCCACCTGCTGCTCGGCG
The DNA here is from genome assembly GCA_036745195.1 of Actinomycetota bacterium. Taxonomy (GTDB): domain Bacteria; phylum Actinomycetota; class Acidimicrobiia; order Spongiisociales; family ZC4RG35; genus JBFHRE01. Next base: position 6,499 of record DAIOGO010000128.1, read on the forward strand.
TGAGCCGCTACAGCGCACCCATCGCCCGAATGGGTCGGCTGCGAAGCGCCGGCGTCACCGATCTCCGATTCGGATACGAACGCGACGAACACTGGGAGGGGGACGATCGGTTCGCCCTCCACCCCGACCGGCGCACGGAGGCCGACCTCCCCACCGGGGTCGAGTGTTACGCCATGGCGGCCACCCGGGCGCCCCTCCCCCAGGACCGTCTCCCCAGTGACGGTCTGGTCCCGGTCGACAGCGCCCTCGGCCTGCATGCCCGAGCCGAACTGAGCCTCGATGTTCCCGCCGACCACCAGTGGATCGGATACGGGATGGGCCACGTCGATCTCCTCGGTTCGCAGGACGCCTATCAGATGATCAGACGCTGGCTGTCGGATCAAGACCGAGCCCCTTGAGAACATGCCTGTTCGATCTGGACGGAACGCTCCTCGATTCGCGCGAGCCGATCCTGGAGGGGATGAATCGGGCGATGACCGCCGTTGGCCTCGAGCCGGTCACCGGAGCGGAGCTTTGGCCTCACATCGGTCCGCCGCTGCGGGTGCTGCTCGATGCGTTGTTGACCGAGCGGGGCGACGACCCCGCCCTGGTGGAGCCCCTGGTGGAGGTCTATCGGGCCGAGTACCGGAGCCTGTCCATCGAACTGGCCCGAACCTACCCGGGGATCTCCGACCTGCTCGACACCCTGGCCGGCCGCGCCCAGCTGGGGGTGGTCACCTCCAAACCGCAGATCTTTGCCGCCCCCATCCTCGAGACCCTCGGTCTGGCCGCGCGGATGGAAGTGATCGAAGGCGCCGACCCCAGCGACTACAGGCGCTTCGCGCGCGATCGCCGAGTAGGTATCTTCGCCGCCGCTGCGGGTCTCTCCGGAGATGGCTGGGCCTTCTTCGATGCTGCGGTGAATTGGGCGGCGGGCGCGTCCCAAGCCCAGGCTCCAGCACTCTATGTCTACGGCCCTCCCCAGAACGAGAACGACCCGAACAACGCGGACACCGCGGCCATCGACCGCTTGACGGAGTTGGGCTTTTCGGTGTCGCTGAAGACCACGGGAGCCTTCCTGCCGGGGCAGGTAGGTGGCCCCGTCCCCACGGACGGCACCGGCGTGGTC
>DAIOGO010000129.1:0-7567 GCA_036745195.1 Actinomycetota bacterium
GTCCCAGGTGGCTGCACACCGCCACCACCGCCCCCGCCGCCCGTAGCTGCTGGATCGTGCCGAGGGCAGAGGAGATCCGGAAGTCGTCGGTGACGGTGCCGTTGTCGAGCGGAACGTTCAGATCGGCCCGGACCAGCACCCGTTTTCCCGCCACTTCGACGTCGCTGAGGGTGAGATATCGGAACGGCACGGTGGTCCTCTCCTGGTCAGGTCGATGCTGATCGGCGCTCGGCGCCATCGGATTCTGACGATACCAGCGGGCCGGTCGAGCCCGGACAGGGGCCCTCTCAGACCAGGCCGGCCAGCACCGCACCGAGCAGATCGGGATCGTGCTCTGGCCACGAGGCCGTCACCGAAGCAACCCGGGCGGGCCGGATCGTCCAACCCCGGCCGTCGGAAAGGTCGACCCGGGTCAGACCGGTCGGGACCGCCAGCGGGGAGTGGTCCACGATGACCGTTCCCCGCCTGCGCAACCCGCCGTGACGGTGGATCGCCGCCACGTGATCCTCCCCCGACATCCCCAGCGTCTCGGCATCCTGGGTGATGAGGTTGAGGATCATGCTCAACTGTGCCTCGGAACGGTCGAGGGCCGCCGCCATCCCGGGGACGGCGATGGCGGCGATCACCGAGGTGAACAGGCTCCCGGGGGCGATCACGATCTGGTCGGCCGCGGCGATCGCCTCCACCGCCGCCGGGGAGGCCCGCACCGAGGATGGACCGACCGTGAACCGTTCGATCCCGCCCCGGGTGCGGCTGACCGCCACCTGGCCCGACACCATCCGGCCCCCGATCACCGCCTCCAGCACCAGCGGCTCGGCCGCCGCCGGGATGGCCCGTCCCACCGCCCCCAGCAAACGGCCTGCCATGGCGACCGCTTCCTCGAAACCCCCCTCCAATTCGGTCAGGGCGGCGAGGATCAGGTTGCCGAGTGAATGGCCGAGCACGTCGGTGCTCTCCACCGAACCGGGATCGTCGGATCCGTGGGGGAAGCGGTAGGAGAACAGATCGGACCACACCGATCGGTCGGGGGTGAGGGCCAGCAACGCCCGGCGGATGTCACCCGGAGGCGGGACGCCGGTCCCGGCGGTGAGCCGGCCGGACGATCCGCCGTCATCGGCGACCGACACGATGGCCGTGACAGTCGAGGCGTAGGAGCGAATGGCGCGCAGGGCCGTCGACAGTCCGTGCCCCCCACCCAGCGCCACCACCCGGGGACCCAGCGGCTCGTCTTCGCCGAGCAGCGCAGTGAGCTCGAGGGCGGCGGTCACGATCGACTCATCGGGCCACGTCTCGATGTCTCACGGCCACGTCCAGGCCCTTGTTCTCGAGGGTGTCACCCAGCGCCTGGGCGATCGCCACCGACCGGTGATGCCCACCGGTGCAACCGATCCCGATCGAGAGGTACGACTTGCCTTCTCGAACGTACCGGGGCACGAGGAAGTTGAGCATCTCGGTCAACTTCTTGAAGAAGGCGGCTCCGTCCGGGTTGCCCATCACGTAGTCGAAGACCTCCGGGTCGGTCCCACGTTTGGGCCGCAACTCGGTCACCCAGTGGGGGTTGGGGAGAAAGCGGACGTCGAAGCAGAGATCGATGTCGCGGGGAACGCCGTGTTTGTAGCCGAAGGAGGTGACGGAGACCCTCATCGTTCTCTGCGGTCCCGGCTCGGTGAAGCGGTGGGTGATTGCGTCGCGAAGTTGGTGGACGTTGAGGTCGGTGGTGTCGATGACCAGGTCGGCCATCTCCTTGAGATCGGCCAGCAGGAGCCGTTCGTCTGCGATCGATTCCGGCAGGGTTCCCCCCCGAACCGGGTGCGGTCGCCGGTTCTCCTCGTAGCGGCGCACCAGCATGGCGTCGTCGGCCTCGAGGAACAGGACCATCGTCCGGATCCCCTGGCCCTCCAGAGCATCGATCACCGGTCCCACCTCGGCGGTGGCCAGGCCTCCCCGCGAATCGATCACCGCCACCACCCGGCCCCGTCCCTCCGCCACATGGTGATACTCCGCCACCTCGGGGATCAGCCGGGGTGGCAGGTTGTCCACGACGGTGTAGCCGAGGTCCTCCAGCACCTTGGCGGCGGTGGAGCGACCGGCCCCGGAAAGCCCGGTGACGATCAGTACTCCCGGCCTACTGCTCCTGGCCATCGTGTCCTCCGTGGAGCGCAGCGTAGAGCTGGGAGGCGACGGCGGTCGGGACAACCGACGCCATCTCCTCCTCGGTGGCGCCTTTCAGCCGGGTCAGCGAGCCGAATCGCTTGAGCAACGTCTTCTTGCGGGTGGGACCGATCCCGGGCACCTCGTCGAGAATCGAGTCGAGCATCGACTTGGAGCGAATCGACCGGTGGTAGGTGATAGCAAACCGATGGGCTTCGTCCCGGATCTGCTGGAGCAGATACAACGCCTCGGCATCGCGGCGGATGCGGATGGGTTCGGCCTGACCGGGGACATAGACCTCCTCGAGTCGTTTGGCCAGCCCGATCGCCGGGATGGAGACGCCGGCGTCGGCCATCGCCTTGGTGGCCCGGCCCAGCTGGGCAGGCCCGCCGTCGATCACGACCAGGGTGGGCGGGTAGCGGAAGCGGGTCTGCTCCTCGACCGGCTTGTTCATCTCCCGCAGGTAGTTCTGGAATCTGCGCGAGATGACCTCTTCCATCGAGGCGAAATCGTCCTGGCCCTCGACGGTGCGGATCTTGAATCGCCGGTAATCGGACCGGCGCGGCAGCCCGTCCTCCATCACGACCATCGAAGCCACCGTGTTGGTGCCCTGCAGAGTCGAGATGTCGAACGCCTCGATCCGCAACGGCGCCTCGGGCAACTCGAGGATCTCCTGCAGGCTGCGCAAGGCCCGGGCCCGGGCGTTGTGATCGGATTGCCGCTTGAGGCGGTGACGCCCGAACGCCTCCCGGGCGTTGACCTGAGCGTTCTCGAGTAGACGGCGTTTAGCGCCCCGCTGCGGCACCCTGACCTCGACCGCGCTCCCCCGTCGCTCCGCCAGCCACACCCGCATTGCCTCGAGGTCGGCCGGTTCCTCGGCCACCACGATCAGCGGTGGGGGAACTTCGTCGATGTACAGGTCCCTGATCACCGACTCGGCCAATTCGGCGTCGGTCAGTTCCTCGACCCGGTCGATCATCGCCCCGAGACGCCCCACCACCCTTCCCCTCCTCACGTGCAAGACCTGGAGAGATGTCTCCAGGTCGTCACCGTGGAGGGCGAGCAGGTCGAAATCCTCGCGCCGATCGGTGACGATCTCCTGACGTTCGATCGCCCGGCGGACATCCTCCAGGCGATCCCGGAAGCGGGCGGCCTGTTCGAAGTCTTCACGACCGGCCGAATCCCACATTCGTTTCTCGAGGTCTTCGACGATCCCATCGGTGTCGCCCCTGAGGAAGGCGGCCAGCCCATCCACCAGTTCGACGTAGCGGTCCGGTTCCACCGCCCCGATACAGGGCCCGACACATTTCTCGATGTGGAACAGGAGACACGGGCGCCCCTGGGCCTGCTGACGCCGGAACACGCCATCGGAGCAGGTGCGAACCGGGAAGGTACGGAGAAGCTGGTCGAGGGTGCTGCGGATGGCGTAGGCATGGGCGTAAGGACCGAAATACTCGGTGGGCTTGCGCTTGGCACCCCGCATCACCCGCGCCCGGGGCCACTCGTCCCCCCGGGTGATGGCCAGGTACGGGTATGACTTGTCGTCGACCAGCCTCACGTTGAATCGGGGCCGATGCTGCTTGATGAGCGAATACTCGAGCATCAGCGCCGCCACCTCGGAGTCGGCGACGATCCACTCGACCGTCTCGGCGGTATCGATCATCGTCTGGGTGCGGGGGTGGAGATCCCGCGAGAAATACGACCCGATCCGCTTGCGCAGCGATTTGGCCTTCCCGATGTACACCACCCGCCCGTTTCGGTCCCGAAACAGGTAAGACCCGGGCGCATCGGGTATCTCGGCGGTGGGGGGCCGGCGCATGGCCGGATGGTACGTGCCCCCGCCCCGAACCAGAACCAGGCTCTCGACGGCCCGGGCCGACGCGATAACCTGCTCGGGGTCAGAGAGTTGGGCTGGGAGGCTGCTGGATGAGAATCACGGTGATGGGGACCGGGTATGTCGGGCTGGTCGTGGGGGCCTGCCTGGCCGAGACCGGCAACGACGTCGTATGCGTCGACACGGACGAAGGCAAGATCGCCGGGCTCCAGAACGGCAAGATCCCGATCTTCGAGCCGGGTCTCGAACCGATGGTGCAGCGCAACGAGGACTTCGGCCGGCTGCGGTTCAGCACCGACCTCGATGCCATGGTCGCCGCCGCCGAGGTGGTGGTCATCGCCGTCGGCACTCCTTCCGGCGAGGACGGCTCGGCCGATCTCCAGTACGTGCTGTCGGCGGCCGAGACGATCGGGCGCAACATGACGTCCGAGAAGGTCGTCCTGATCAAGTCGACGGTGCCGGTGGGGACCGCCGCCAAGGTCCGGGAGACCATCGAGCGCCAGACCGATCAACTGTTCACGGTCTGCTCCAACCCCGAGTTCCTCAAGGAGGGGGCGGCGGTGGGCGACTTCATGAAACCCGACCGGGTGATCGTCGGGCTCGACTCGCCCCTCGGGCGACCGGTCGTCGAGCGTCTCTACGCCCCGTTCCTGCGGACCTCCAACCGGATGATCTTCATGGACAACGTCTCGGCCGAACTGACCAAGTACGCCGCCAACGCCATGCTCGCCACCCGGATCTCGTTCATGAACGAGATCGCCAACCTGTGCGAGACGCTGGGCGCCGACGTCGACCAAGTCCGGCGAGGACTGGGGAGCGACAGCCGGATCGGCTCGGCCTTCCTGTTCCCCGGTCCCGGGTACGGCGGGTCGTGCTTCCCCAAGGACATGAGGGCGTTGATTCGAACCGGCGACGAGCACGGCTCCAAGCTGAATCTGGTCAAGGCCGTCGACAAGGTGAACACCCGGCAGCGCCGGCGGATGTACAAGAAGCTGAAGAAGGCCTTCGACGGGCAGGTCGAGGGCAAGCAGGTGGCCGTCTGGGGTCTGGCCTTCAAGGCCGAGACCGACGACATCCGCGAGAGCGCCGCCATCGATCTGGTCGACACCCTCCTCGAGAAAGGCGCCTCCGTGGCGGTGTTCGACCCGCAGGCGATGGAACCGGCCCGCAATCGATTCGGCGACCGGGTCCGTTACGCCACCGATCCCTACGACGCCCTCACCGGAGCCGATGCCCTGGCGGTCGCCACCGAATGGCTCCTGTTTCGCAACCCCGACTTCGACCGGATCAGGGCGAGCATGTCCGGCGACGTTCTGGTCGACGGGAGAAACCTCTACGACCCAGACCAGATGCGGGGTCTCGGCTTCCGCTACCAGGGAATCGGCCGGTAGGGCACATAGGACTCGCTACTTGGCCGCCAGCCAGACCAGCTGGCACCTAGGAGGGTCGTTGAGATCGATGGCCCGGAACAGCTGGAACTTGTCACGCCACCACGGGAGTGCCAATCCGTCGGCACCGGTCAGTACCTGCTGATCTCCGCCCACCACCCTTGTCACGGTGGCCGAAGAAGTCGGGTGATCCGCCAGGTAGTCGAGCAATCGCGGTTCAGTGATCGCCCACCCGCTGTCCACGTACTGGTGTAAGCCCGGGTCGTCGGAGGCGAGAACGATGTAGGGGTCGCGCTGGGCATCGGTGAGCGGAATCGTGCGGGGAATCAGGTAGTGGTTCGATCGGCCGTCGGCTGTCACCAGGTTGGCGTACATGTTGAATCCGTACCCCGTCTTCAGCTCCAGATACGGCGTGAGACCGTTGAACACCGTGACGGCGACCAACAGACCACCCACCCAGCCAAGACGCCCCCACGCCGCCTGACCGGCCTCCGGATTCAGGACCAGCCGCCAGAGGCGTGCGATCAGGAACAGACCCCAGGGAATCCACAAGAAGAACACTCCGGTCTGGAGCAATCGAACGGTCGATGCGTTGGGACTAACCACGCTGGCGAGGGCGAAGAGGGCGAGGAGGCCACCGACCGCCACCTGGGTTGGAGGTCGCATCGCCAATGGAGCCGGGAACCTCTCCAGCACCTCGTCGGCCAGGAAGAGGGAGAACAAGGCCACCAACAAGGCCGAGAAGTCGTAGAAGTGCTGGTCGAGGTCGAATGAGATGAACAGGTGGAACACGAACCCGAGGAGCACTCCGTAACGACGGGTCTTCTTCATGACGAGCAAAACCGGCACCGACAACTCGATCAACGCGGTGGCGGCCGCCACCGCCACCGCTCGCCAATCGCCGGCCGGGATCGGCGGCAAACCGTAGGAACCGAGCAGTTGATTGGCGTAGGTGATCCCGCACGACACGGTCGGATCGAAGAACCCCCGGTTGAGCTTGGCAAAGGCCGCAAACGAATAGAAGGTGATGAGGATGCCGCGGGCGCCGGGGGCGAACGATGCCCACGGGTCGGTTCTCAGCAGGGCGAAGGCGAGGAGGATCGACACCAACCCGGCCACCAGCCAGTGGTTGCCGAGGAACGGGGCCTCGAGGACGACCACGACCACGGTGAGGACGGCCATTACCCCGGCGAGAAGCCGGGAAGGGCGGGCGATGACCGCAATCGCCACCAACGCCAGCAACAACGCCGCCGTTCCCAGCGGCGAACCGAGCGGTTCGCCCCTCCAGGCGACCGGGTTGCCGATGACATGCGCCAGCACCGCAATCGCCCACAGACGAAGGAACCAGGCGAACGGCGGCTTGACCACCTGTCGATTATCGACAGCCCACACCCTCAAATGGAGGATCTCGTCCAGCGCAGGCCGAGCAAGCGGGGGATGTGGCGTTGCCCTTCGAGGACCGGGGTTCTCTCGATCTGGGCGTCGGAGACTCCCACCTCGACCAGCCGCTCGAGTCGAAAACCGGCCGCTGCCGCCGAGGTGAGCAGATCGGACATCGGCCGGTGGTAGAAGCGGACGGTCCCGCCCCCGACCGGCTCATCGCTGAACCCGCGCTCGAAGTAGCTGCCCGGCCTCCATAGGATCTCGTCGACTTCCTGGATGGGCGCCGAACCGGGGGCGGTGAATACCGGATGGTTGACGACCACTGCCAGCGGGGCGCCGGCGCGCAACACCCGTGCCAGCTCTTCGAACAGAGGGCGTTCCTCCGGCAGGTGTTCCAGGACCAGGCACACATAGCCGCCATCGAAGGAAGCTGTTCGGAGGGACTCCAACCCGGGCAGCCGGAGCCGGATGACCGGTCGGGGGGCGGCGACGAGCAGGTCCTGGAGGAGGTCGACGCCGACGATTCTCCGAACATCCGAGCCGAAAGTGCGCATGAGTCGCCCTTCACCACTTCCGACGTCCAGCAGGACTGCTCCGGCCGGCGGGTCGAGGAGATCGACCATCAGTGGCGTCACCTCCTCCTGGTAGGCGGGATCACCTGCCAGTTCCTCTTGCCACCATTTCGGCAGGTCTTCCCACTCGCTTCGCGCTGACGGCATCCGCCGACGATACGGCATTCCTTGATCCGGCCGCCGCAAATGGTCAACCTCATCGCCATGACCGCCCCGACCGGACCCATCTCCGCCGCCCG
>DAIOGO010000130.1:0-7566 GCA_036745195.1 Actinomycetota bacterium
CACCCACCACCTGGACGTCTCGCACCTTTGGGTGGGTGAAGAGAAACTCCTCGATTTCGCGCGGATAGATGTTCTCCCCGCCCCGGATGATCATGTCCTTGATCCGTCCCACGATGTTGACGTACCCATCGGCATCCATCACCCCCAGGTCGCCGGTGTGCATCCAACCGTCGGCGTCGACCGCCTCGGCGGTGCGTTCCGGGTCGTTCCAGTAGCCGATCATCACCGAGTACCCGCGCGTGCAGATCTCGCCCGGATGGCCCCGTTCCACCACGGTTCCCGTCTGCGGATCGACGATCTGGATCTCGACATGGGGATGCGCCCGGCCCACCGTCGAGACGCGCTTGTCGAGGGGATCGTCCACCGCGGTCTGAGTGCTGACCGGCGAGGTCTCGGTCATCCCGTAGGCGATGGTCACCTCGCCCATGTGCATCCGATCGATGCACTGGCGCATGACCTCGATCGGACACGGAGAGCCAGCCATGATCCCGGTACGCAGCGAACCGAGATCGTAGGTCTCGAACCCGGGCTCGGCGAGCATGGCGATGAACATGGTGGGAACGCCATACAGACTGGTGCAGCGTTCGTCTGCCACCGCCTGCAGGGTGGCCGCCGGCTCGAAGCTGGGGGCGGGAACCACGATGGTGGCCCCATGGGTCACACAGCCGAGTGTCCCCATGACCATCCCGAAACAGTGATAGAAGGGCACCGGCACACAGACCCGATCGGCCGCCGTGTAGCGGCATGTCTCCCCCACCAGGAAGGCGTTGTTGAGGATGTTGGCGTGGCTGAGGGTGGCTCCCTTCGGGTACCCGGTGGTTCCGGAGGTGTACTGGATGTTGATGGGATCGGTCGGGCTGAGCCGCTCGGCGATGGCCTGCACCGCCTCGGGTGCCACCGAGACGGCTTCGGCCAGAAGCGTCTCCCACTCGGGCGAGTCGAGGAACACCACCTGCTCGAGGTCGGGCAGGTCGGGACGAACCTCTTCCAGCATCGCCCGGTAGTCGCTCGACTTGAACGACGGAGCCGCCACCACCCCCCGACAACCCGACTGAGAGAGGGCGTAGCGGACCTCGTGGGTGCGATAGGCGGGGTTGATGTTGACGAGGATCACTCCGATCCGAGCGGTGGCGAACTGCACCAGAACCCACTCGGAACAGTTGGGAGCCCAGATCCCCAACCTGTCCCCGGGGACGAAGCCTCGCGCCACCAGCGCCCGGGCCACCGTGTCGACCTGCTCCCACAATTGGCGATATGTCCAGCGCACCCCCTGATGGGGCACCACCAGCGCCTCGTGGTCGGGGTTTCCCATCGCCGCTCGCTCCAGATTGGCGCCGATCGTCTCTGCCAGCAGCGGCGGGTGGGCGACTCCCGAGGTGTGGCTCGAACCGGACACGAACGCTCCTTGCTGGCTCTTCACCGAACGCTACCGGACTCCGGCCAACGGTGGTTCTCGAGGCGTCTCAGCCGACGTCGCGTCGCGAGAAACCGAAGAACCCAACGGCCGTGACCACCGCCCCCAGCGCCAGCAACCAGGCCATCGGTTCGGCGGTAACCGCCGAACCAGGCACCCTGGGGAGATGGTTGAAAGGGGAGACGTCGAGGAGCCACTGTGGGAAGCGCAAGGCAACACCGAACAACGTGAGGAACGCCGTCAGCCCAACCACCGCCCAGGCCAGCCCGCTCAGCCGGGGGAAGAGACCGAACAGAAGGAGTGCCACGCCCACCAGCAACCACACCGCCGGGAGTTGCACCAGGGCCGCTCCGATCAGGCGCGGGACCTGTCCACCGATGTCACCCACGGCCGCCCCGTAGGAGAGACCGGCGGCCGCTCCCACCGCCAGAAGATCGAGGATCGGCGCCAGAACCCCGATGAGACCGTGACTGGCCATCCACCGAAGCCGTCCGGTCGAGGTGGCCAGCAGCGGGTCGACCCGCTGTTCGATCTCCTCGGTGCGCAGCCAGGCGGTCGCCTGAACGCCATGGGCCGCCGCCATCATCCCGAACACCGTCAACATCGAGGCGAGAAACGCGTCGCTCACCGCAGACTCCCCACCCACCTGTTCGATGATCTCGCGCAGGAATGGGTTCTCGTTCAACAGATCGGCGAACCCCTCTGTGGCCGCCCCGATGAAGAACCCAAACAGGGCGAACCCGGCCACCCACGACGCCGTCACCCCCTTCTGGAGTCGGAGGGCGAGCCCAAAGGCAGATGCCAGCGAGGCCGACGCCTGGGCGGGGCCGGATTGGGAGGCAAAGACCCCGGACCCGACGTCACGCCGGGCCGAGATGGCCTGGGCGGCGCCGATCAAGACCACGGCGATGGCGGTGAGCAGTCCGAGGATCCACCACCGTTCAGACGCAAACGGTCGAACCCGCTGGACGAGCCCCACCGGCGAGATCCAGGCGAGAAAGCCGATCCCGCTCGACGATCCGGCGTCGCCGATGACTCTCAGCAAGAAGGCGCCGGCCGCAACCGCCACACCCAGGCCGTTGGCGGTCCGGCTGCTCTCGAACATCTGGGCGGCCACCGCCCCGACCCCGGCAAAGAGCCAACCGGCGGCTACCAGCGAGAGGCCGAAGGCGGCGACACCCGGGCCGGCGAGCCCGGCCGACGCCAGGCCGGCGGCCGCCGCCAGGCCGATCAGGACGTCGGCCACCATCACCACCAGTAGGACCGCAAAGAGGGGGGCGTGTCTCCCGAGGGCAGTGGAGCCCAGCAATTCCCGCCGGCCGGCCTGTTCCTCGGCCCTTGTGTGGCGGGTGACGGTCAACACGTTCATGATGCCGAGGATGACCGCCGAGAGGGCACCCACCCGCCAGACGGTGAGACCGCCGAGCGTGGGGGCGTACACCGGTCCCAAAAAGGCCACGAAGGCGGGGTTGCCGCCGATGGCGGTAGCTGCCCTCGTGAGTTCGGATTCGGTCGGATAGAGGGCGGCAAAGGCACTGGCGGTGCCGGCCGGGAGCGAGGCCAGCACCAGGATCCAGATGGGCAGAGCGATCCGCTCGCGACGGACGATCAGGCGAAGAAGCCGGCCGGTCCCGGCGAGCTCTCTCATCGTCGGGAGGGGGTTCCGGCGCCGTCCTGATAGTGCCGGATGAAGAGCTCCTCCAGGGTCGGGGGATGGCTTGTCAGGTTCCGCACCCCGATCTCGGTGAGGCGCCGCAAAACCCCGTTGAGTGCATCCGGATCCACCTCGAATTCCACCCTGTCGCCGTCCACCGTCAGCTGGTGCACCCCCGGTTGCTCCGCCAGTCCAGTGGCAGGCCCGGCGAGGTCGGCCGATACGGTCGTACGGGTGAGATGCCTCAGCTGATCGAGGGTGCCGGTTTCGACCGTCCTGCCCGACTTGATGATGCTGACCCGATCGCACATCGCCTCCACCTCGGAGAGGATGTGGCTGGCCAGGAGGACGGTGCGGCCGTTGTGGAGCTCATGCGCGATCGAGTCGCGGAAGACGGCATCCATCAAGGGGTCGAGGCCGGAAGTGGGCTCATCGAGCAGGAGCAACTCCACATCGGAGCAGAGGGCAGCGATGAGCGCCACCTTCTGCCGGTTTCCTTTGGAGTAGGCCCTGCCCTTCTTGGTGGGGTCGAGGTCGAACCGTTCGATCAGGTCCGCCCGGCGGGTCGGGTTCATCCCACCCCTCATCTTGCCGAGCAGATCGATCACCTCTCCCCCGGTCAGGTTGGGCCACAGGGCGACGTCACCCGGCACGTAGGCCAGCCGGCGATGGAGTTCGGTGGCGTCTCGCCAGGGATCGCCCCCCAGCAACTCCACCGTGCCCCCGTCGGCCCGCAACAGCCCGAGCAGGATGCGGATGGCGGTCGTCTTTCCCGCCCCGTTGGGACCGAGAAAACCATGGATCTCTCCCTGGCCGACCTCGAGGTCCAGGCCATCCAGGGCCTGGGTGGCACCAAAACTCTTGCGAGCACCCGACATCCGAATCACTGCATCCATGACGTCAAGCTAACAAACGGGAAGCGCCCCGCCGGCAAACGGGGTGCGGGCCCCCGGTCAGACCGAGGACCCACACCAGACACACCTCGTTGCTCAGCGCTGGGCGTACATGGCGTCCTGGCGATAGCCCTGATGGAAACTCCCGGTGTAGAAGTCGATCTGGGGAGTCGTCACCAGCGCATTCAGACCGGTCCACACCACGTGAACCCTATTGTCGGGACCTACCGCCAACCCGGTGTAGTCACCGTGGAAGGCGTTGCAGTCCTTTCCTGCCGTTGGACCGGCCGGTCCACAGATCGTCGGCCAGGCGGTCGTGTACTGACCGGCCCAGTGGGTGGCCGACACATCGATGTTCTCCAGCGGGCCGAGGACGATCGGAGCGGCACCGCCCACCACCAGCACATGCTGGAAGGTGTCGGCTGGAGCGGGCGTGGTGTCGTGGTCGAACGCCACGACCAGGGTGCCATCCGACTTGAACCCCGCCCACGGGAACCACTGGTGATTGCCAGTCGAGTAGACCGCGGTCCTCGGACCCCAGGTGGCTCCGCCGTCCATCGACTCGGCTTTGTAGATGCTAACCACCGCTCCGGGTCCTGCCCCGCACGGGTCGTAGTTGTTGGCTGCGGTGCGCGGGATCGTGTAGTAGCAGCCGTCGGTGGCGGCGAGGTTCGGAGCACCGCGGTCACTCCAGGTCACCACCAGGTGATCGGCGTCGGACGGGTCGATGGCCATGTTCCCGAAGGAGGCCCACCGGATCTGATGGCCCCAGATGGTCTGACGGCCAAGGACCGAATATGGCATGTCGTATCCACCGTCCTCCACCTGGGCGGCCGGGACCGGCGCTGCGAAGCTGGCGCCGCCGTCCGTCGACTTGACGACCATGATCTGACCGTCGAAGTCGAACGACCCCTCCCATGCCGCCTCGTTCTGGGAGTTCAAGAAATAGACGTACACCGTCCCGTCGGGTGCCACCACCGGGTTCGAGTCCTGATCCTCATCACATTCGGCCGTCGGCCCGGTCTCCTGATAGGTGCAATAGGTGGGATTCGATCCTGAGATCTCCGCAGGGGTGGACCAGGTGAGACCACCGTCGTCCGAGAAGCTCAGGTAGATGGGTGACTCGGCATACGACCCCTGCAGCCCGTTGAGGAACCGGGTGGCGGTGACGTAGATCCGGCCGAAAAAGTCAGATGACGGATTGTTGTCGACCGCGATCCACTCTTTGTCCCAGAACACCGCCCGATTGGCCGGCCCGATTCCGGTTCCGGTTCCCTTCATGACGGTCACCGGCACCGACCAGGTGATGCCGCCATCGGTCGAGCGCGACACAGACACATCACCTTGAGAGACATAGGGCCCGCCATTGCCGCCGACATTCTCGAGTTGGGCCATCAGCGCCAGAGACCGACCATCGGTCGGGAACGCGGCGTTGAACGCCGGTGCCGGGTCCCCACCGCCATTACCCGTCCGCAAAGGGATCTGGCCGTCGACCCAGGTGACGCCACCATCGAACGAGGTGAAGAACCCGGTCGGAACCAATGCCTGACGCGCACCGGTTGCGCTGTTGAACCGGTAGAAGTAGTCGTTGGAGCCAGCCAAGAGGTGGTCCCCATCCAATGGATCCACTGCGATGGCCAGCTCGTTGTCCGGGCCGAAATCACCGAACTCATCGGGGGCCTCGGCACACGAGATGTCCACATACGCCGCCGGGTTCCCCGTACCGGTTTCACAGCGATACCCGATGATCTTGTTCTTGTTGAATCCACTGCCGGCGGTCTGGCCGGTGATGGCGGGTTCGACCAGCTCGGAAGGCTTGAGCAGCTTCTCGGCCTTCAGAGTGGCCGACGAATAGGGCTTGTCCCTGGCGATCCCGGGGGCAGCCGCGGCCAGCACAATCGAAACAATCAAACCCAGAATGACAATCACTCGTAGTCGCACTGCGTTCCCACCTTTCCGGGGCCAGGGACCCCTCCAATCGGACTCCCTCGTCAACCAACCCACGCTCCCTGGCTAGGTCGGCCAACTTCCAACCATACGCCTTGGAAACGAAGCCGGAGTCCCGGTCGGGATACCCTGCTCCGAATGGAAACCGGTCTTCCACCAGACCACACGAACCCGGGACCGCTGGCATTGCTCGGGAGCGGGGAGTTCCTGCCAGTGATGGCAGACCTCGACCGAATTCTGCTGGAGGGCCGCCCTCGACGAGTGATCCACCTCCCCACTGCCGCCGGCCTCGAGGGACATCAGCGGATCGAGTACTGGTCGAAGCTGGCCGTCTCCCACTTTGCCTCGATCGATGCGGCAGTCGAAACCCTCCCGGTCCTGGACCGGACCGGTGCCGAAGATCCCGGGCTCGCCGGGGAGATCGCCGGAGCGGGCATGGTCGTGCTGTCCGGGGGGAACCCCGCCCACCTCGTGTCGAGCCTGAAGGACACACCACTGTGGGCCGCCGTGGTGGCGGCGTGGAGGAGCGGGACGGCGGTGGCCGGATGCTCGGCGGGGGCGATGGCGATGTCGGCCGCCCTTCCCGCGTTTCGTTCCTCGCAGGCCGCCGGTCTGGCCATGGTCGAAGGGATCACCGTGCTCCCCCACTACGACCACTACGGCAAGATGATGAAGCCGATGGCCCACCTCCGGGATCGTCGCCTCACCGTCGTCGGCATCGACGAGAACACCGCCCTACATGGCGGGCCCGACTCATGGACGGTCTACGGGCCGGGTTCGGTCCACGTTTTCGGGCCGGACGGCCCCACCGTATTCCGCTCCGGGGACACGGTCGTTCTGTAGGCGACGGCCGGCGAGTACGAAGGTCTCCATCTCGCCCAGACCCTTGACGTCGATCAACCCTCGACTGGAGAACTCGAACCGGTCAGACGCGAGATCGCGTACCCGCCCGGTCACATGGATCTCCCCGGGCAGACCGTGTGACTCCATTCGGCTGGCCGTGTTCACCGTGTCACCCCACACGTCATAACTGAACCGGCTGTGCCCCACCACGCCGGCGATGGCCGGGCCGGTGTCGAGTCCCATCCGAACTCGAATCGGCACCCCTGCCAGATCCAGCCGGGCAAGCCTGTCGCGCGCCGCCAGCGCCATGTCAAGCGCCGCCACCACATGGTCGGCTCTCGGCTCGGTGGCACCGGCCACCAGCATGTACCCGTCGCCAAGCGTCTTGATCTTGTCGAGCCCGAATCTGTCCGCTAGCTCATCGATCTCGCTGAAGACACGATTCAGGACCGCGACCACCTCGGTGGGCGGTGCGCTCCGCGAGAGCGGGGTGAAGTCGACGATGTCCACGAACAGCACCGTCACCGCCGATCGCTCGTCGACGATGGGATTCTCCCCGGCACCCAAGCGCTGGGCGATCTGCGGGGGCAGCACGTTGAGAAGAAGGCGTTCCGACGTCGCCTGCTCCGCTCTCAGCTGGTCACGGAATCTGTTTCGTTGTCCGACGAAGTGGCTGGTCGACACCACGTACACGATCGCCACACAGATGAAATTGAGAGCCCAGAAGGCAGAACGGGCAGCGGTCGGCAGCGGGTTGCTGGCGTCGAGCCGACTGTCGACGACGGCCGAGACAACGGTCAGGATGATGAAAAGGC
>DAIOGO010000131.1:0-7558 GCA_036745195.1 Actinomycetota bacterium
TGAGCTTCCTCAAGATCGGTGACCGGGCGGCGGGGGCGATCAAGTCGGGTGGCACCACCCGGCGGGCGGCGAAGATGGTGATCCTCGATGTCGATCACCCCGACATCGAGACCTTCATCGATTGGAAGAAGCACGAGGAGGACAAGGCCCGGATCCTCATCCAGGCCGGTGGGCTGCCCGCCGACTTCAACGGCGACGCCTATCTGACGGTGTCGGGTCAGAACTCGAACAACTCGGTCAGGGTCACCAACGACTTCATCCAGGCGGTGATCGACGACGGCGACTGGAATCTGCTCAACCGCACCGATCGCAGCGTTCGCAAGACCGTCAAGGCGCGTGACCTGTGGAGCAAGATCGCCGACGCCGCCTGGGCCTGCGCCGACCCGGGATTGCAGTTCGACACCACCATCAACGAGTGGCACACCTGCCCGGCGGGAGGACGGATCAAGGCCTCCAACCCGTGCTCGGAATACATGTTCCTCGACGACACTGCCTGCAACCTGGCCTCGCTCAACCTGATCAAGTTCTACGACCCGGTAACCGGCGCCTTCGACATCGACGCCTACGAGCACGCCATCCGACTGTGGACGATCGTGCTGGAGATCTCGGTGACGATGGCCCACTTCCCCTCGGCCGAGATCGCCCAGGGCTCCTACGACTACCGGACGCTCGGGCTGGGATACGCCAACCTCGGCTCGCTGCTGATGCAGCAGGGAATCGCCTACGACTCGGACAAGGGCCGGGCGATCGCCGGGGCATTGACCGCCATCCTCACCGGGTACAGCTATGCGACCTCGGCGGAGATGGCATCGGTGGTGGGGCCCTTCCCCAAGTACTCGGAGAACGCCGGCCACATGCTGCGGGTGATCCGCAACCACCGGAGGGCCGCCCACGACGCCGCCGCCGAGGAGTACGAGGGCATCACCAGCCACGTCATGGGCATCGACCAGACGCTCGCCCCGCTCAAGCTGCTGCTGGCGGCGAGGGAGTCTTGGGACCTGGCCCTCTCGTTGGGCGAGAAGCACGGATACCGCAACGCCCAGGCGACGGTGCTCGCCCCCACCGGGACGATCGGACTGCTCATGGACTGCGACACCACCGGGGTCGAGCCCGACTTCGCCCTCGTCAAGTTCAAGAAACTGGCCGGTGGCGGCTACTTCAAGATCGTCAACCAGTCGGTCACGCCCGCCCTGCGCCACCTCGGTTACGACGACGGGCAGATCGACGACATCGTGACCTTCATCGTCGGAACCTCGAGCTTCGAGGGCGCCCCCCACATCAACCGCCAGTCGTTGATCGAGCGAGGCTTCCGGGACGAGGAGATCGACAAACTGGAGAAGAGCCTCCCCACCATGTTCGAGTTGAAGCATGCCTTCAACGTCTTCGCCCTGGGCGAGGCGACTCTGCAGCGGCTCGGCTTCGAGGTGGACGAATACACCTCATGGGACTTCGATCTGTTGCGGGCGCTCGGGTTCACCAACACCGAGATCCGTGAGGCGGGAGATGTCATCTGTGGTCGTCAGACCATCGAAGGCGCCCCCCACCTTCGCGACGAGCATCTGTCGGTGTTCGACACCGCCAACCGCAACGGCAAGTACGGCGAGCGCTTCATCCACCACACCGGCCACATCAAGATGATGGCGGCGGCGCAGCCGTTCATCTCCGGTGCCATCTCCAAGACCATCAACATGCCCAACGAGGTGACACCCGAGGACATCGAGGAGTCGTACCGGCTGTCGTGGGAGTTGGGGCTCAAGGCGATGGCCCTCTACCGGGATGGCTCCAAGGCCAGCCAGCCGTTGTCGTCCGGGTCCGACGACGGTCAGTCCGACGAGGAGACCGAGGAGATCAGCGCCGCCCACGAAGCCGACAAGCAGGTCCTGTGGGGTCACATCCCGGCCGGCATGTCCCCCACCGAGGCCTACGCCCAGGGGTTGCGCCCGCCCCGCTTCCTGCTCCCGTCCCGTCGCGGCGGGTACAACCAGGAGGCGAGGATCGGCGGCCACAAGGTCTACCTGCGCACCGGTGAATACCAGGACGGGACGCTGGGCGAGATCTTCATCGATCTGGCCAAGGAGGGGGCGACCCTCAAGGGGATCCTGAGCTGCTTCGCAATCGCGGTGTCGAAGGGCCTCCAGTACGGGGTGCCACTGTCGGAGTTCGTGGACACGTTCACGTTCCAGACCTTCGAGCCGCGGGGCATGGTGGAGGGACATCCCAACATCAAGATGGCCAACTCGATCATCGACTACGTGTTCCGGGCATTGGGGGTCGAGTACCTCCATCGCGACGAACTCGCCCAGGTCCCTCCCACCCGGGACATGGAACTGGCCGAGCCCCCCAAGGGCCTGGCGGTCGAGGCCGGTGTCCAGTTGGACCTGACCGATGCCGTCGCCGAGACCGAGGTGGATGCCGTCCAGGCCGCCGCCCGCTTCGTCGACGGACCGGTCAACGCCCCCGAGGCGCCGGTGCGGGCCAGCGTCGCCACCATCCCGGTCACCGCCAAGCCGGCCCCGGCTCCGTCGGGCGCCACCCGCTCCCGTGACGCCGGCACCGCCAGCATGCAGGCGGCCATGAGCGAGATGATGGGCGACGCCCCACTCTGCGACATCTGCGGCCACATCACCGTCCGCAACGGCTCTTGCTACAAGTGCCTCAACTGCGGGAACTCGTTGGGTTGTAGCTGACGGCAGAAGTCCATTCGAGAATGAAGCGGGGCCCGAACGGGCCCCGCTTCATCGTTGCGGTCGATAGGTTTCGATCATGACTTCGGTCGGTGCCCACCGCTCCCGCGCTGGTTCGTCTATGCGGAGTGAGCCTTGAGCCGGTTCATGGTGGTCGAGAAGTTCACGAATGGCGCCCGGCCGGTCTACGCCCGGGCCGCCGAACGGGGGCGGATGCTCCCCGACGGTCTCCGCTTCATCGACAGCTGGATCGTCGACGACGGCGCCTACACCACCTGCTTCCAGCTGATGGAGACAGAGGATCCGTCACTGTTCCAGTCCTGGATGGAGGCCTGGCGGGACCTGGCCCACTTCGAGATCCACCCGGTGATCGACTCGACCGAGGTGATGCGCCGGCTGGAAATGTAATCGGGTCCTCTTCAGCCGCGTTGTTGGGCGGCACCGGCGATGTCGTCGAGGTCGGACTGCAACGCCTTGCGGGTCGCACCTTCGAACAGCTTGCCGATCGCCGCCGCCGCCAACTTCGACACCAGCCCTTTCGGCTCACCGGAAAACGTCATCGACAACCGGCTGCGATGTTCACCGAGTGGCTCGACAGTGATGATCGAGCTGTAGTGGGCGCCCCGGGCGTCCGATTCGACGGTGTAGGCGCGACCGGGGTCGACCCCCGTCACCTCCATCACCTCTGTCGCCTCCTTGCCGAACATCTGCCGGGTCTCCCGCCAGCGGGTGCCGACACCGAAGCCGTCCTTACCGTCGAGCCGCTCGACCCGACCGATCGCCGAAATCACCTGAGGTGAGTTGTCGAGGTCGGTGACGACCCGCCAGACCGCATCGGCGGATGCCTCGACCTCTCTGCCGACGTTGAGCTGGGTCATATCGTCCTCCCGTCGCGACGGACGAATACAACCACGCAATCAGCCCGGATGCAGTGGTCGGCATCGGTCTGAGCTTCCGGCGAACCGGGTCAACCGGATTCGGTCAATACCTCTTCGGCGGCCCTGGCGCCGGACCGCAAGGCACCCTCCATCAGACCTGCCCAATCACCGGCCGTGTGCTCGCCGGCGAAATGCAGCGTGCCCACCGGCCGCCGCAGCAGTTCGTCATCGCCGGGGCGCCAGTCGGTCGTCAGCGCCGAGTAGGCCTCCAGTGAGAACGGCTCGTCGGCCCAGGTCGTCACCACCGCCCGGTCGAGATCCAGCGCCAGGTCGGGGCGAAGCCGGGCCGCCCGTTGGGCCCAGGTTCGTGGCCCCGCTTCGACCTGGAGCTCATCGAGCCCAGGCTCGGAGCCTGCGAAACAGTGCAACACCGGCTGGACTCTCCCACTGGCGTCGAGGGAGGTCCACGTCCAGAAACGCTCGGGCACGCTTTGCACCGCCGACCACGGTGCATCCGCCGATCCCGGGACGAGCGGGATGTGGAGTTTGGCCGCCTGACCGATCCCGGCCCGACTCCATACTTCGGTCTTCCACGACGGAAGGGCCGGATCGAAGAGCAGCCGGCGGGTGACTGCCATCGGGGTGGCCAGAACCACCACCGCGGCCTCCACCTCACTCCGAGCGGTCTGTACCCGGCAGCCGTCCGGCCCGTGGACCACGCGGCGGACCACCTCACCCAGCCGGACCGCCGGACCGAGACCGGCGGCCAGTTCGATGGCCACCCGGTGATTGCCACCGGCGACGCGATGCGAGGGTTTGGCCTCGAACGTGATCGTGACGTCGGTTGCCGCACCTGCCCCCAGCCGTTCCGCCGGACAGGCGTTGGTGACCTCGATCCGGGAGCGATAGGCGGCCAGCGCCTCGGGCCTCACCCCGGTGCCGGCGACCTCGGCCAGCACCTCGGCCAGCGACGTGCCGGGGGCGGCGGTCGCCGCCGCCTGGGCCACCACCGCCGCGCACTCGGCCACCTGTTCATGGCTGGCGGACACCCCCCGCGGCTCGCGGACGTAGTAGGACATGCCCATGTCAACCAGTTCGAGACCGACCTCGTCCATGACCGACCGCATGACGTCATAGCCGGCCAGTACGAACTCTGCGCCTCGCTCGATGACCGTCCGCGGATCATCCGGGTCGAGTTGCTGAGACCAGACCCGACCCCCCACCCGGTCCCGCGCCTCCAGCACCAAAACCTCGTGCCCCGCCCGCTGGAGCTGCCGGGCCGCCATCAGACCGGCGAACCCGGCGCCCACCACCACGACCTTCATGGGTGCACTCCCGTCACGTCCGAGCTACCCGCCGGGCATCCCGACGACCGCCACCGCCGGGATGTCCCCCGCCGGGCGGAAGCCGAACACCCTTCCATAGAACCCGAGTTCCGACTCGAGACTATGGACGATGTTCTCGGCTTTGCGAAAGCCGTGGTCCTCGCCCTCATAGGTGATGTGGGCGTAGGGGACGCCGTTGGCTTCGAGGGCGGCGGCGATCGCCTCGGCCTGCTCGGGTGGCACCACCTGGTCCTCCAAACCCTGAAAGAGGATCACCGGCACCGTGATCCGATCGGCCGAGTAGAGCGGCGAGCGACGCCGCATCTCCTCGGGGTCGTTGCCGATCATGCTGTCGACATAACGCGACTCGAACTTGTGGGTGTGGGCGACCAGCAACTCGATGTCGGCGATGCCGAAATACGAGGCCCCGGCGCTGAAGGCGTCGCCGAAGGCCAGCGCGGCGAGGGCGGTGAACCCGCCGGCGCTGCCACCCGTGATCACCATCCGGGCACCATCTACCTCGCCCTGTTCGGCCAGGTGGCGGGCGACGGCCTGGCAATCCTCCACGTCGGCGATCCCCCAATTGCCGTTCAGGGCTTGGCGAAACCGACGCCCGTACCCGGTTGAGCCGCGGTAGTTCACGTCCACCATCGCAAAGCCGCGGCTGGTCCAGTAGAGGATCCCAGCCGACAAACGTGGATAGACGTGCGAGGTGGGACCGCCATGGACCTCGACGATGAGCGGCGGCAGTTCGCCGGACGGGGCCTGGAAGCCGGGGTTGGCGGGCGGGTAGAACACGGCGTGCGCCTGGGCGCCCTCCCCGGTCGGGAACGAGATGATGCGGGGAGCCGGGATGAACGAGGACGGCGCCGGCAACGGGTTGGATCGGACAGCCGTCATCGACCGGCGGTCGACATCGAGTTGGAAGAGACCGGTGGGCGTGGCCGGTCCCGCCCCGACGAACCAGGCCCGCGAGACGCCATCGGTCACGAGCCGCTCGTGTGATGTCAGCTCATCGGGCAGCATCTCGATGGTGCCATCGGGATCGATGACGCCCAGCCGGTGGATGCCGTCTTTCCACATGCCCGCCAGGATCCGGCCGTTGGCCAGAAACCCGAAGGTGGTGCGACCGAACACCCAGGCGGCGTCGCCGAAGTCGGTCTCGGTTTCGAGGATCGATGAGACCGCCGACCCGTCCCACCGGTGAAGGTTCCACCAACCGGTGCGGTCGGTGGCGAACACCAACGAGCCGTCCGGCGCCCACTCCGGCTGGAACACCGACTCGTCCGGACCTCCGGCCACCCTCTGCTGGTTGAGGAGCCCTTCCCCGCCGATGTCTGCCACCCACAACTCGGTGCCGTCCCAGGGCATGCTGGGGTGGTCCCACTCGAGCCAGGCGAGCCGGTCACCGGCCGGGCTGGGACGGGGCGCGGCGTAGAAGTCGCGGCCGGTGGCCAGCACACTCACCGAACCATCGAGCACCGACACCACCTCGTTGGTGGCCTCCCCTTCGGCCGGATGAGACTCGCGTACACAGACGAGACGGCCGTCGGCCAGGATCCGGCCATCGGCGTACCGTTCGGACGCCGGGCGGGGAGGCTCGGGTGTGATCGGGGTGGCGTGCCCATCGGCGATCTCGTACAGACGCTGGTCGGTGAAGCCGGACACCACCACCCGACCGCCGCCCACCGTGAGCGACCCTCCCCCGTATTCGTGAACCCGGGTCCGGGCATTGAAGTCGGGTGAGGTGAGATCGGCGATCGAGCCCGAACCGTCACGCCCGACCAGGGCCTGGCGCCCCGCCTCCGAGGGCCGCGTCTCCAGCCAGTAGAGCCACTCCCCGTCGACCGCCACCTCGGCGAATCCGATCAGCCCGGCGACCGCATCCGCCGCGTCGATCGGCGATGACCAGGTTCCGTACGGGGCGATGATGGCCACCGAACGATCGTAGGCGTGGTGGTGGGCGGGTCGCCACCGGCCGCGAGGTCCTCCTGTCCCCGGGGGACCCGATCAGCCTCGGTCCGTTCATCGAGGCTGGTATCCCAACCCTGCAACCGGTGTGCCGCTCTCGGGCCGAAGGCGAATCGGCGTAGCTTGGCCGACCGTCAGTGCGTATCCCGGGTTGCGGGCTCTTGCACCGAAGGCGAACCACCGTGGCTCGGCCGACCGTCATGGGGCCATCCGCGGCGCCGTCTCTTGCACCGAAGGCAACGCTCTCTGCTTTGGCCGATCTCGGCGGGCGGGCGAGTTCGCTGGCGTGATGCTCCGGTTCGCTGCACTGAAGGTCGTCCGGAACGTGCCGAGGGATGCTTGGGTTGCCGTCTTCTGCGCCGAAAGCGAAGCACGCTGGGCGCTTCGTGCGGGCTCGAGCGGCTGGCGACAGATGTTCTCCAATTATCGTCCAATATCACCAAATTTCTCAGAAACGGGTGGACAATCGAACATATGTTCGATACTGTGGCACCATGAACACGACGCTGACAACAGCGCAAACCGAAATGAATATCGGGGGGATGTCCACCGATGGTCTGGAACAGTTGCTGGTCGAATGCGAACGATCCATCTCGAGCCTCCGCAACATCCAGGCCCGGATCGTATCCGAGGTGGACCGGCGGGAAGTGGCCCGGCAAGACGGGGCTCGCACCCTGGACGAATGGGTCTCGGGTCGGGT
>DAIOGO010000132.1:0-7476 GCA_036745195.1 Actinomycetota bacterium
TCAGCCGGTTCGGACCGATTCCAGGCCGAGCAGGAAACCCCGAGCCCGTTCGGCCAGCGGATACCGAGCCACCAGTTCCCAGAACTCGGGAGAGTGGTCGGGGATCTCCAGGTGGGCGATCTCGTGCACGAGCACGTAGTCGAGTACCCAGTCGGGTTGGTGCTGCAATTGCCGGTTGATACGGATCGACCGGTCGAGCGGGGTGGCCGAGCCCCACCGGGTGGTCTGGGTCGCCCACCGCACCGACGACGGAATCGGCAGCCCGTGACGGTCGGCCAGCATCGATGCCCGTTCGATCAGATCCGAATCGCCGGCGGCCGTCGGGGCCGACTGGAGCCGATGTTGCATGCGTTCGACCCACATCCGCTCGTCGGAGCGGGACATGCGAGCCGGGATCCGCACCACCAGCACTCCCTGACGGATCTCGGCCGACACCGTCTTGCGCCGGCGGGTGGATCGAACGACCTCGACCGGCATCCGACTCATGGCAGTGCCTCCCGTAATCGGGGAGCGGGGGCGTCCTTGGTGTTACGCCAGACCACCGTCGGCACCAGGCTCAGCCCGATCAGCAAGACAAGCAGCGGAGCTCGCTGGGCGAGTTGGGTGAACAACCCGAACCCGTCGGACACCGCTGTCCCGATCAGCGCCCCCAGCGGGAGACTCGCCCAGCCGACTGCCCTCGTGGCCGAGAGCACCCGTCCCAGCATCACATGGGGGGTGAAGCGCTGGCGGATGGTCATCAGCGGGACGTTCAACAACTGCAGCCCGGCCCAACCGACCATCACCTGGCCGAGCCCGAGGATCCCGAAGGGGATGTTGGCGAACAGGGTCAGGCCGAGACCGAAGCAGACGAAACCAACCACCAGTGTCTTTCCCAGTCCGAGGAGGCGGACGACCGAGGGCGCCACCAGCGAACCGAGGATCGCCCCCACCCCGAGCGACGAGTAGATCAGTCCCACCTGGTCCTTGCTCGCCCCGACCACGGTGGTGGCGGTGAGCACGAGGGTGGCGTCGATGAACCCGATCACGAGATTGGCGCCGGCGGCCGCCAAGGTCGTGACCCGGAGACGAGGCTCCATCCACACGTACCTGAGGCCATTGACGATGTCATCGACGATCCGGCCCCGCTCACCGGCGGACGGGCGCGGCACCGGACCGACCAGCAGCAGGGCCGCGATCGACACGACGAAGGTGAGGCCGTTGATCAAGAAGGCGAGCCAGAATCCTGCCCAGACGACGAGCAGACCGGCGGCGGCCGGTCCGAGTGCAAACGCCAGGTTCTGGCTGGCGGAGAGCCGGGCGTTGGCCGATGCCAGTTTGCGGGCCGGCACCAACTGGGGGACGAGGGTATAGAGGGCGTTGTTGAACGTGGTGCCGAGTGTCCCCAAGGCGAAGGCCGCTCCGAACAGCAGTGCCAGGCCCTCGCGGCTGCCGGGGGCCGGGAGCGGGTTGGCGGCCGCCGCCAGCATGAAGAACACGGCCGCCCGCCCGACTTCGGACAGGATCATCAGCCCTCGAAGCCGAACCCGATCGATCAACACCCCGCCCAACAGGCCGAGGACGACGGCGGGGGCGGCGTCGAGGGCGTACCAGACCCCCAATTCGCTCGAACTGGCGTCGCCGGCGGCGTTGGCCAGGTGGGCGACGAACAGGGGAACGGCGAAGAAGGCCAGATAATCGCCGAATTGGGAGATTGCCTGACCGCCCCACAGGAGGTCGAAGCGCCGTTCCGGGCTGAGCAGGTCGAGTCGTCGGGTGCGGCGAACCATGAGCGGGCCAGGATAGGGGGAGCCCGATGGATCGATGGTGTAGCCTTGCCGTCCATGCCGGAGCCGCAGGAGATCCCCCAGATCGTCACCGAACTCTTCACGATGTCGCGCGACTACCTGCGGCAGGAGACGGTCGAACCCGCCAAACGCCTAGGCCGGGCGGCCGGGATGGGGATCGGGGCCGGCGCCATCTTTGCGGTGGCGGCCCTGTTCGGCGGTCTCGGTTTCTACGCCCTCTACCGCCAGGTTCTGCCGGAAGGGGACTGGTGGGTGGTGCTGGCCAGGGGTCTGACGACCCTCTCGTGCCTGGCCGTGGCGGGGACGATCGGATGGAGGATCTCACGGAAATGATCGACCGCAACCAGATCGAGGCCAAGGCCCGTCAACTCGAAGAGGCGATCGGCGAGACCAAGCAGTCGGTGCAGAACACGGCGGTTCTTGCCGGCGTGGCCATCGTGGCGGTGGTGGCGCTGGCGTTCATGGTCGGCAAGCGCCGGAACCGGCCTGGCAAGACCGTGGTCGAGGTCTATCGGGTCAAGTGACCGACACCGCCCACCTGCCTCATTCGAGGTCGAGGTGGAGTGGCTCGCCCGGCCCGTTCCGGATCACGACGCTCTCCCCGGCGGGGAGGACGATCCGCTTGATGAGGGTCCGTTCCGGCCCGCGCGACTCGCGCAGCCAGGAGAAGGCGAGCATGGCGGCTCCCAACAGCAAGCCGCGCTGGTCGCCCTGGCGGAGCCCGCGCCACACCCGGGCCACCCCGTCGGTGGCGAGATTGCTGGGAAAAGGGATGCGCATGGCTCTTCGGCTCCGGTCGGGAGTTGGGCTACGGTACCCGCATGAATCAACGGATGGTTCGCCTCGTCATCTGGATCGTCGTCATCGGGATGGTCTTCTCGGTCGGCGCCGCTCTCGTGGCCGGGTTCCAGTGAAGGTCATCCTCCGCCAGCCGCGCCGCGAGGTCGAGGTGAACGGAGTCAACAGCGTCCGCAAGCTGCTCGATCGAATGGGGATCGTCGGGGAGTCGGTTCTCGTGATCAGGGGTGACGAACTGCTCACCCCCGACGCGGTGCTGAAGGAAGAGGACGTGGTCGAACTGCGGCCTGTCATCTCGGGAGGTTGAGCCGATGAAATGCCGGATCTGCCGCCAGGGTGCAGTCATCGAGGTGCGGCGGCACAACGCCGCCTTCTGCCGCTCTCACTTCGTCGAGCACATCCATCGCCAGGTCGAGCGAACCATCCACGATCACGGTATGTTCTCGCCCACCGACCGCCTGCTGTTGGGGGTGTCCGGGGGGAAGGACAGCTTGGCCCTGTGGGCGATCCTCACCACACTGGGATATGCCGTCGACGGGGTCTACCTGCACCTCGGGATCGGTGACTACAGCTCGGAGAGTCTGGAGTTGACCCAGCGCTTCGCCGAGGGGCGGGGGTTGACGCTGCGGGTGGTGGACCTCCCCGAGGAGCAAGGATTTGGGGTCCCCGAGGCAGCCCGGGCGGGCAGGCGCAGCCCGTGTTCCGCCTGCGGTCTCAGCAAGCGGTATCTGCTCAACAAGGCGGCGGACGACCTCGGTTACGACGTGCTC
Source organism: Actinomycetota bacterium (assembly GCA_036745195.1). Taxonomy (GTDB): domain Bacteria; phylum Actinomycetota; class Acidimicrobiia; order Spongiisociales; family ZC4RG35; genus JBFHRE01. The sequence continues at coordinate 3,356 of DAIOGO010000132.1, forward strand.
GTGATGGGCCACAACCTCGACGACGAGGCCGCCACCCTCTTTGCCAACGTGCTCGGGTGGCAGACCGAATATCTGGCTCGCCAGCGACCGGTTCTTCCCGCCACCGAGGGGGGGCTGGCCCGCAAGGTCAAACCACTGATCAGGGTGGCCGAGCGTGAAACCGCTGCCTACGCCATCCTGCAGGGAATCGACTACGAGGTCGAGGAGTGCCCGATGGCGGGAGGGAACACCATCAATCGATACAAGAAATGGCTCGACACCCTGGAGGAGGAGTCGCCGGGTCTCAAAACCCGGTTCCTGACCGGGTTCTTCGAGCGAGGCCAGGCATCGTTCGCGACAATGGCGCCGCCCGAACTGCGTTCCTGCGAGGTGTGCGGCCAGCCGACTACCGGCGAGGTGTGTGCCTTCTGTCATCTGCGCCGGGTGACACTCGAGATTGTCGCTCGATGAGCGGCCTCCTGGCAGCGGGTGAATCCGTTCTTCTGATCGACACCAAGGGGCGTCGTTACCTGGTCAGGCTCGAAGCCGGAGGAGAGTTCCACACCCATCGTGGAAAGGTCCCGCACTCGGACATCATCGGACGGGAGGAGGGGATCACCCTCGAAGCCGGAGGGCGGCTCACCGTGCTCCGTCCCCGCCTGGCCGATTTCATCGTCAAGATGCCCCGGGGAGCCCAGGTCGTCTACCCCAAGGACATCGGTCCCATCCTGATCTGGGCCGACATCGGCCCGGGCATGACCGTGCTCGAAGCAGGCTCCGGATCCGGCGCCCTCACCCTCGGGTTGCTGCGGGCGGTGGGGGATCGAGGCCGAGTGATCTCGGTGGAGCGCCGCCCCGATCATCAGGCGACGGCGATCAAGACCGTGACCCGCTGGCTGGGGGCGATTCCTCCCAACCTGGACTTCCGGGCGGGCGAGGTCGAGGAGGTGATGGCCGGGGAGTGCCCGGACCGCGTCGTGCTCGATCTACCCGAACCCTGGCATGCTGCCCGGGTGGCGCTCGCCCATCAGCCGGGAGGAGGAGTGTTCTGCGCCTATCTGCCGACCGTGCCACAGATCCAGACCCTGGTCGAGGTATTGGAGCCCGGCTACACCGAGATCGAGGTGTTCGAGACGCTCCACCGCACCTGGAACATCTCCGGTCGATCGGTGAGGCCCGACCATCGGATGATCGGTCACACCGGGTTCGTGGTGGTCGCCCGCAAACTGACCCTCGGGTCGGGCGAGGAGGAATGAGAAAGGCGGCCCGGAGGCCGCCTTTCCAGCACTCGGTACGTGAACCTCAGGGTTCGATGAAGATGCACTCGCCCGGGCACTCTTCGGCGGATTCGATCGTGATGTCCTCCTGCCCGGCGGGAACCACGGCGAGACCTGCTGCCCCCTGCGGGTTGCCCTTGGCCGACGCATAGATCTTGTCGCCCTCGCGGACGTAGGCGAGGCCGTCGTCGAGCAAGACGAACACGTCGGGGGCGATCTCCTCACAGAGGCCGTCCCCCGTGCAGAGATCCTGGTCGATCCAAACTTTCATGATGTCGCTACTCCTGGAAGGTGTTCGACCGATTGTAACGATCACCCCGGAGGAAGCTGACATCCCGCCCAGGGGGCGGCCGGGGTCGTGAGCACTGCGGACCGGAGGAGGCCGACGGGCTACTCAGGGAGGGGACCCGAAGGTGGTCCTCTTCAAAAGCCACCCGGTTCGTATACTGGACCAGGAGCCGGCTCGAGCCAGGAGGAGCCATCTTGGGCGAAGAACGAGAAGAAGCGAGCGAGTGGCGGCGGACCGTCGCCGCCCTGGAGGCCGAGGTGGCCACCCTTCGGCGGCGGCTGGCGGATGCGCCCGGGCGGGTCCGCCAACTCGAGGAGCAACTGGCCGAGACACAGGCTCGCCTCGATCGTGCCCTGTCGGGCAACGAGAAACTCTCCAAGGTGCTCGAGGAGGCAAGGGAACAACTCGGTGTGCTGCGGGCCGAGGTGGAGAAGTTGACCACTCCGCCCAACAACTTCGGCACGGTGGTGGGCGTGAACGAGGACGGCACCGTCGACGTGTTCACCGGCAATCGCAAGATCAGGGTCACCGCCCAGCCGACGATCGAGGTCAAGCAACTCCAGAAAGGCCAGGAGGTGTTGCTCAACGAGAGTCTCAACATCATCGACCTGCGGACCTTCGACATCCTGGGCGAGGTGGTGCAGGTGCGCGACCGCCTCGAGGATGGACGCCTGGTGGTGATGGCGAGGGCCGACGAGGAACTGGTGGTGTCGGTGTCGGACTTCGTCACCGAGCTGATCCGGGTCGGCGACCACGTCCGGATCGACCCGAAATCGAATCTGGTCATGGAGCGAATGGCCCGGCCCGAAGTCGAGGAGTTGGTGCTCGAGGAGGTGCCCGACATCACCTACGAGCAGGTGGGAGGGCTTCGGGACCAGATCGAGGCAATCCGGGACGCGGTAGAGCTCCCCTACGTCCATCGCGAGCTCTTCGGTGAATACGACCTGGAAGCGCCCAAAGGCATCCTGCTGTATGGTCCCCCCGGGTGCGGAAAGACGCTCATCGCCAAGGCGGTGGCCAACAGTCTGGCGAAGGCGGTGGCCAACCGCTCGGGGCGGCCGGACGCCCGCTCCTACTTCCTCAACATCAAGGGTCCCGAGCTGCTCAACAAGTGGGTGGGTGAGACCGAGCGTCAGATCCGTCTCATCTTCCAGCGGGCCAAAGAGAAGTCGGACGAAGGTGTGCCTGTGATCGTCTTCTTCGACGAGATGGATTCGCTGTTCAGAACCCGGGGCACCGGGATCTCCTCCGACGTCGAGTCGACGATCGTTCCTCAGCTGCTGTCGGAACTCGACGGGGTCGAATCGCTCAAGAACGTGATCGTGATAGGCGCCTCGAACCGGGAGGATCTGATCGACCCCGCCATCCTCCGCCCCGGGCGCCTAGACGTGAAGATCAAGATCAACCGTCCTGACCCCGAAGCCGCCTGCCAGATATTCGGCATCTATCTGGCCGAAGGGCTTCCCTTCGACCCCGAGGAACTGGCGGCCCACGACGGCGATCGGCGCAAACACATCGATGTCATGATCGCCCAGGTGGTCGAGCAGATGTATTCCGAAGGCGACCACAATCGTTTCCTCGAGGTCACCTATGCCAACGGCGATCGCGAGGTGTTGTACTTCAAGGACTTCTCGTCGGGGGCGATGATCGAGAACATCGTCAGACGGGCCAAGAAGGACGCGATCAAGCGACAGATCGCCGGAGGCTCGATCGGGATCAAGACAATCGACCTGCTCGAGGCGATCCGCCAGGAGTTCCGCGAGCACGAAGATCTCCCCAACACGACCAACCCCGACGACTGGGCCAAGATCTCGGGCAAGAAGGGTGAACGGATCGTGTACGTGCGGACGCTGGTCCAGGGTGATGGCGAGAGCCGGATGGTCGAAGGCGTCTCGACCGGTCAGTATCTCTGAACCATGGCCCTCACCAAGGTCACCGGGACCGAGACCGAGTACGGGGTGATCATTCGGCACAAGCCGGATTTCAACGCAGCCCTCGCCTCGGCGCTGGTGGTCAATTCCTATCCGGGACAGCGGGTCCAGGTGCAGTGGTCCCACGAGGAGGAGACCCCGGGGAGGGACGCCCGCGGCTTCGGTCACGAAGGATTCGGGGTGTCCGATCCCGACTCGGCGCTCGTCAACGCGGTGCTGTCCAATGGCTCCAGGCTGTATGTCGACCACGCCCATCCCGAGTACTCGGGACCGGAGACCATCGACCCCCGGGAGGCCGCCCTCCACGACGTGGCGGGGGAGCGGGTGATGCTGGCCGCCATGCGGCGCGCCCAGGAAACCCTTCCTTCCCCGCAGGAGCTGCGCCTGTTCAAGAACAACTCCGACGGCAAGGGAAACTCCTACGGTGCCCACGAGAACTACCTGCTCGAGCGCCAGACCCCGTTCGGCCAGGTCATCAAGTACGCCACGACCTTTCTCGTCACCCGCCAACTCTTCACCGGGGCGGGCAAGGTCGGCTCGGAGAACGGTCGTGACCCGACCGATTACCAGATCACCCAGCGAGCCGACTTCTTCGAGGAGGAGGTGGGGCTGGAGACCACCCTCAAGCGCCCGATCATCAACACC
>DAIOGO010000133.1:0-7355 GCA_036745195.1 Actinomycetota bacterium
GGCTCTCTTCAGGGTTGTGAGGTTATTGAAAGGAAGAAGGGACAAGGTAGAAGGTACAAGGTACAAGGTTGAAGGTACAAGGTGACTGGAGACGGGTGACAGGTGACAGGCGAAGCCGGTTCTGTCTCTCCCTCCGTAGGGCTCTCCTATGTCAATTGGTGGGGAGTACCCCGAAGGGGGGAGGGGGGCACGGTCCGACTGGGCTGATTGCAGGGGGATGACCCCCCGGCACCCCCCAAGGCCGCATCCGGTTCAGTTTCTCCCTCCGGAGGGGGGAGTACCCCGAAGGGGGGAGGGGGGCATGGTCCGATGGTGGTCTGACGCGTCATGAGCGCCGTCGCCAAGTGCCCCCTCCGTCTCCGGCCTGTGATGACTGCAGGGGGATGACCCCCCGGCACCCCCCAACGAGGGGCCTCCCTAAGAGAGGGGCCAAAAGGCCGCGACCCGCTTTCCAGTGTCGGGTTTTGTCTCTCCCTCCGCAGGGGGGAGTACCCCGAAGGGGGGAGGGGGGGCACGGTCCGACTGTGCTCTACGCGCCCTGGGGCGCCGGCGCGCACGGACTCCTGCTCTGGTTGGGTTCAACCGCCCTTCGCCTCTGACAGCTCGGACGTGAATCCACAACGGGCTGTCAGACGACCAGCCGGTCCCGCGCCAGGATGGAAGCCGATGTGTCGGAGCCAAGCTCCCGCGCAGCCTTGTGACCTGAATACACGGCGTGGGCGATGAGCCCCGGCTGGGCGCAGTCGCCGATGGCCTCGACCGAGACCGCTACCGAACCTGCGCTCTCGGCGGGATCCTCTCCGACCAGTTCACGGTACAGCCCGTCGTTGGGCTGGCGGGAGGTCACCAGCACCAGCGCATCGGCCTCCTGCGTCGAGCGCGAATCCGAATAGACACCGGTGAGGTCGACCTGTCGATGCATGAATCCCGAGACCAGGGTATTGACGATGACGTTCACGCCGGCAGCAAGCAGCCCTTTGTGGGTGGCCTCCTGCTCACCGGTGTAGGCGCTCCAGGAGGCGGCCACGCCTTGGGCGGTCACATAGCTGACCTCGGCGCCGGTGCGTGTCAGCAGCAGGGAGAGCACCGCCCCCATGTAGTAGTCGTCGTCATCGAACACGGTGACCTTCCCACCCGGGACCCTGCCCTCCATCAGGTCATCCGGAGTGAACACGCGGTCGACGTCCAGGTCGCCGATCCCCCCAGCCAAGGACCTGCCCCGGCCGTCACCGCGCCAGCGTGCGCCGGTGGCGATGAGGATGTGGTCGGCGCCGAAGTCGCGGACGTCGGCAGCGCTCAACCGGTTGCCGAGATAGACCGACACGTTCTTCATCCGTTTGATCTGTCCCACCCGGTAATCCCGGACGCGTCCCCACTCGGCCAGCCCAGGCAGGCGACTCTCCATGCTGACGCGTCCACCGGGCTCGGCGGATGCTTCCAACAGCGCCACCGTGAACCCGCGTCTGCCCAAGGTCATTGCCGCTTCCAGGCCGGCCGGACCGGCGCCAACCACCAGCACCGTGCCGCCGTCGCCGGCCGGCACCTTCTCCGGATGCCAGCCGCTCCGCCACTCCTCGCCCATGGTCGGGTTCTGCGTGCAGCGCAGCGCCCCGCCGCGACTGTCCTGGGCGTAACAGATGTTGCACCCGATGCACTCCCGGATCTCGTCATGGCGGCCCTCCCGGATCTTGTTCGGCAGGAAGGGATCAGAGATGGAAGGACGTGCCGCGCCGACGAAATCGAGGACGCCGCTGCGCACCTGGCGCGCCATGGTGTCGGGCGAGGTGAAGCGGCCGACGCTGACCACGGGTTTGCCGGTGAGGGCGCGGGCATGCGCCACCTTGGCTTCGAGGGCGGCCTCCGGTTGGAATCGTGAGCTCGCCATCTCGTCGTTGAAGTAGTCGGCCACCACCAGGTCCCACAGGTCGGGCAGGCTGCCGAGCATGGCGAGGGCCTCGTGCGCTTCCTCGACATCGAGGTGTTCGTCACCGTTCCCGTCGGCGGAGAAGCGGACCGCCACCGCGCAGCGATCACCGACCGCCTCGCGGGTCTCGACGATGAGTTCGCGGGTGAGACGCAGACGGTTCTCCAGCGATCCGCCGTACTCGTCGGTGCGATCATTAAGGGTCCGCGACATGAACTCCCACAGCAGGTAACCGTGGGTGGGGTAGACGTAGACGATGTCGAAGTCCGCCCGGCGGGCACGCAGCGCCGCGTCCCGATGCCACCGCCGCAATTCGCGGATGTCGCGGCGGTCCATGCGCCGAGATTGGACCGGCTCGGTGCGGCTCGGCATGGACCGTACGCCGATGGAGGGTTGGCGCGAGGCCAGGTTGGCCACTGCGCTGCCACCGTGCCAAAGCTCGATGCCGGCGAGCGCTCCATGCTCGTGCACCTTCTCGGCCATCAGCCCCAGATTGCGGACATCGCCCTCATCCCACATCGAGGCGAACGGGTACGGTTGGTCATCGGAAGAGGGGTGAATCGAGCAGTATTCCGTGCACACGACACCCCAGCCCCCCTCGGCCTTCATCCCGCGCATCGCCGCCAGCGTTTGCGGCAGGGCGTGGCCCATACCGGTGCAGTGCGGCACCTGGTAGAACCGGTTGGGAGCGGTCACCGGCCCGATCTGCAGCGGTTCGAACAGCGGCCGGTAGCGGTCCTCGGTTGCCATGGGTGGCTCCATTCCCGGTTGACGATTCCTTCTCTCGAGCTGCCGAACGACACTACCTCGCCCCCACCGAACCGATCGTTCGGTTGGGGGAGGGTGGGTGGTGGCGACCCCCTTCACCCGTACATGGCGGCGGTGATACCCCGCATGTGGGCGGCGGCGGTGGGGTTGGTTGTCATCACCTCGGCGAGGCGGTCGCGGGAGATGGCGAGGGCGAGCAGGTGGGTGTCGGCAGTGACGGTGGCGGCCCTGGCTTTGCCTTCGATCGGTCCCCGCTCACCGACGATCTGATCGGCTGTCACCTTCCCGACGACGGTCCCGTCGACCATCACGGTGGCCGAGCCTTCCACCACCACGTAGGCCTCGGATGACTCGCTGCCCTGGGCGATCATCACGTCTCCCCGGTCGAAGGCGATGGGGAGGGCAGTAGCGGCCAGGCGGGCCAGTTCGGCTTCGGTGCAGGCGGCAAACAGCGGGATGCCGGCGAACAAGCTCACTCTCGCCGTCACCTCGGCCGCATCGAGCGGTACGGCCTCGGCTTCCAGGCCGGCCCGGTACGTCTCGCGCCAGCCCAGGTCGGATGTGGGGCGGACCTGGGTCACCGGACCCGGACTCGAGGTGTAGCCGTCGAGGCGCAACGGGAGCTGATCGGTGCCCCGCAGACCGATCCGGTCGCGATGCAGGGGCCGCGGTCCGCCGAGTTGGAGTCGTTCGAAGCGCCGTCCCATCTCGGCAAACAGTTCGGTGATCTCCATGTCGGCCAGGGCGGCACCCAGGCACAGGTGGATACCGCCACCGAAGGAGAGCTGTTTGATGTCGGTGCGGGTGAAGTCCAACAGGTCGGGGTGCGGATAGCGGGCGGGGTCGCGGTTGGCGGCGGCAATGACCACCAACGCCGACGAGCCGGCCGGCACGACCACGTCCCCGAAGGCGACGTCGTCGACGGCCACCCGGCTGACGAGCTGGACCGTGCCGCCGTGGCGCAGCAGTTCGTCGGTGACGGCGGAGGCGAGATTGGGGCGCTCACGCAGCAAGTCCCACTGGTCGGGCTGGTCGAGCAGCGCCAGCACACCGTTGCCGATCAGATTGGTGGTGGTTTCGAAACCGGCCACGAACAACAAGGCGGTCAGGTTGAGCAGCTCACGATCGGTGAGAGGGTCGTCGGGGTCGTTGGCGAGGGAGCTGAGCAGGTCGTCTTGGGGCTGGGTGCGTTTGGCGGCGAGCACCGGGCCCAGCACCTCGTACATCGCCCCCAGCGCCTGGTCGGCGGCGTCGAGCTGGAGGGAGGTGGGAGCGACCTCGAGGGTGGCCGTGAGGGCGAGCGTCGGTTCCCGCAGCGACCAGCCTTGGTCGGTCGGGATGCCGAGCAGCTCGCAGATCACCTCGATCGGCAGGCGCAGGGCGATCCGCTCGATCAGGTCGCCTCCGCCGGTGGCGGCGTACTCGTCGAGCAGCCGGTTGACGAGCGTCTTCACCTTCGGGCGGAGCGCCTCGATCGTGCGGGGGGTGAAGGACCGCACCACCTTGCGACGCAGACGGGTATGGGCGGGCGGATCGGCCTGGAGCATCGTCTCGGACAGCCACTCGACCGCAGGTCGATCCCTCCAATGGTCCGAGATCGAGTCGAGGACGTCGGTATAGCGCTTTTCGAAGCGGGGGTCGCGCAGGGCTGCCCGGGCCTCGTCGTAGCTGGTGATGATGTAGGCCCGCACCACCTCACTCCGATGGACCGGGGCGATCTCGCGCAGCCGGTGGTACCAGGGATGGGGATCCTGCCGCCCGCCGGGAGTGAGAAACAGCTCCCTGACTACTTCTTCTGCTTGCGTCACGCCGAATTCCCGACTGCCGGTGGCGGGAGGATATCGGTGAGCGCCAGGCGGGTGCGGTGGATTCGGCAAGCGGTTTGCCATGCGGGCTCCCGGTCAGCACGATCAGTAAGCGGGTTCCGAGTGGGGGCCTGGATTCCAGTTCGATTCCGTCCCCGGTGCTCTCCGATGGCTTCAAGAGGACAGGCCAGCCGACACGGACTTGAGTTCGGCCTTCGCCTCGGAGAGCGATCTCGACATCACATTGAAATTCGACCGGCGGTGGGTGTGACTACTCGGCGCTCTTCTGCGACAGGCACTCCTCGCCAAGCCGGAACCGCAGGCACTCGTCGGCGGAGAAGCCTCGGAGCGACCTCGCCCTAGCCAGCGCTACCAACTCCTCAGGGTCCATCGGCATCCGGTGGAGCTCTCCCTGACCGCTTGTGTACCAGAGGTATCGTCCGTCTTCGGAGAACCTGATATTCACCAACGTGGTGCTCTTCACGGGCAGATCCATCACGGCCTCGCCACTGTCGAGCTCCCAGACGCGGATCAACTGAGACGAGTGCGACGTTGCGACCAGCCCGTCGTGGGCGAGGACCACGTGGACCGGCCCTCCTTCCACGGAGCGCTGGAAGACGATGGCCTCGTCCATCGTCTTCCCGTCCAGGACCGCCTGCACGTCGACCACGGTGGCGATCCCATTCTGGCTGCCCCACGACACGTAACGTCCGTCGTGGGAGAAGACCGGCACGAAGGCATTTCCCGGCGCAACCATCGAGCCGACGACCAAGCCATCGGTGGTGTCGATCAGTTCGATCCGCGTGAAGTCGTGATTGACCAGGACAAGGTCCTCGGCGGGTGTCCCCGCCGGCCCGAACGCTCCGGTCAGCGGCGGGGCACCGAACTCGACGAGACTGGCCCCCGTCCGGATGTCGAGCACCCGGCCGGTGCCCTCCGGGAGGCAACCTTCGCCGCCCCCGATCAGTACCCGCTTGCCGGCATCGTCGATTGCAACCGGAAAGTAGCCACATTCGTCGTCGAGTTGAAGCACGATCTCGCCAGAGGTGACGTCTACCACCCGTCCGAACCCGTCGGTGCCCAGCCCTGTCACGAGCCCCGAGCGGCTGACGATCGGCAACACCCACGGGACAGCGCGAAACCCACCGCTTTCGGCCATCACGGTGGTCGGCGTTCGCAAGACCACTCGACCCTCGCCATCTGCCGCCTGCGAGGCGAACAGCGTCTCGTCGCCATCCGGGAACACGAAGTCACGCATGAGTCCCTGGGTCGGGTAGGAACCCAGTTGCTCCGGACCCTCGGGGGCGAGCGAAAACAGCACGGTTTCCAACGTCCAGGTGGTCACGGCGACCCGCCGACCGTCTGGCGAGATGTCGACGTACGGGGCGCCACCCGGAACGCCTCGAATCGACGTCTCGAACTCGCCGGTGGGCGGGGTCACGATGAGCCTGTCGTCGTTCCCGTGAAGGATGACGTTCGCACCGTCGGGGGTGAACTGAGCTGAGAACACGCCCGAGGCGTTGGTGCGCGAGACCACCCGACCGTCGCTCGGATCGATCACCACGGTGGCCCGGGCCGCCTGGCTCGTTACCACCCACAGCCCCGATCCGGGATCGACCGAGACATGGTTGGGCACTCCGAGCGGGCTGGCGACTTCCCTCGGCGGGGACCCCGAGCCGAGTGACGTTACGACGAGGTTCCCGCCTTGTTCGTCGAGGAGCACCAACTCGCCGTCGGCGGCGCCCCATGCCCCAAGCCAAAGCCCGGGGAACTCTTCGACCAGGGTGCCCTGGTCGAGCGACCAGACCTCGGTCCTCTGTTCACCGTCCCGAGGGGGGATGGCAACTGCCAGCCATCGCCCGTTCGGGCTCACGGAGAGAGTCGCGGCACAACACTCGCCGGCGAGGGTCGTCAGCTCCTCGCCACTCCTGACCTCGTAGATGGTCGCCAGGGGAAGCGCTGCGGCCGCACTGGGCCAGTCGTCATCCGCGTTGTCCCAGTGAGTGACTACGACCCGTTCGGCGTCGATGAACTCGACCGCACCCACCGGGCCGCCGGCATCGAAGGTGGACACCGGCTGGAACGCGTCGGACTCGAGGATGATCACTTCGGAAGGGGCGGTATCCGATACGGCCGCCAGCAGTGAGCCGTCCGGGCTCCACCTGGTAGCGGCGTACCCGAATGGCAGGATGGCGAGCATACGCGAGGACTGAACGGTGGTCTGCAGCAGCGACACCACCTCTCCTGGCACTTCGGCGTCAAGACTGGCGGCCAGTTCATAGGCCTCGATGGCGAGATTGATGGCGAGGTTGGGATCCTCGTCGATCGCCAGCCTCGCCTCGCTCGCAAGCTCTTGGATTCGGGTCTGGAGGGTGCGCTGCCGGGCGACGCCGCGCTGGAACCAGGCGAACGATCCAAAGGCGACGGCGAGCACCAACATCGCCGAGAGACCAACCAGCACCCTGCGCCGGATCCGAGCCAATCGGAGGCGATCCCGGTCCACCACCGAGCGGCTCTCCGCCAGGAACGCAGCCTCGATCTGGCCGACGGGCATACCGGCGGTGTCACGCCAGACCTCAGCCTGCTCGAGGCGGCCGCCGCGCATCAGGAAGCTCGGGTCGGACCCCGATCGGGCCCACTCCCCGGCGGCGAGTTCCAGCCGGCGTGCGACGAGCAGATCCTCACGGGCCTCGTCGACCCAACCTCGAAACCGGTCCCATCGAGTCAGCAGTGCCTCGTGGGCCACCTCGACGGTCGGGCCTCTGGTGATGGCGTCACGGTCGAATACGAGCAGCCGGTAGCGCCCGAACGCATCGAGCACCTGGTCGATTGGACCGCCCAGGGACTCGAGCTCGCTC
>DAIOGO010000134.1:0-5138 GCA_036745195.1 Actinomycetota bacterium
GGGAGCCGCCAGCACGGCCCTCTGGGCGGCCGCCACCGCCAGCTTGTCGGCCTCGTCGTTCCAGCGGTCGCCGGCATGGCCACGCACCCAACGAAAGCTGATGTGACCCTTCTGGAACTCGGCGATGATCGGCTCCCACAGGTCGCGATTCGCCACCGGTTTCTTCTGGCTGTTGACCCAACCGCGCTGCAGCCAGCCCTTCCACCATCCGTCGCGAAAACAGTTGACGAGATAGGTGGAATCACTGAACACCTCCAGTGGGCGGGGGAGGTTGGTGATCGCCTCGAGCGCCGCCCGCAGTTCCATGCGTTGATTGGTGGTCGACGGCTCCGAGCCCGAGTCGTGCTGTCCACCCGGAACCACCCAGGCCCAGCCGCCGGGACCGGGATTGCCGGAGCAGGCTCCATCCGTGTAGACGACGGTGGTGGTCACGAGGCCATCATTGCAGCCCCGGTCCGGGTCCTGGCTTTTACCGGCCGGATCCACGATCATCGGGCGGATGAGCACCGAAGCTGCCTGGTACGCGGATCCGACCCGCCGTCATCAACTGCGCTATTGGGACGGGACTCGCTGGACGGAACACGTGTCCGACCAGGGAAACACCGGCACCGACCCGGTCGACGGGCTCGATCGCTTCGATGCCGCCCTGGTGGTGGGGGCCGAGGACGACCCCGGTCGGATCGCGGCACAGGTGGGTGGTAGCGGGTATTCGGGGGCGGGTCTCTCGGGAGTGACCCCTGGCGGGGGGACGCTGTTCACCGAGCCGGTGCTGGTGGTCAACCAGAAGGCGAAGCTCATCGAACTCGCCGCCCAGTACGGGATCTTCGACGCCGCCGGGACCAGGCTCGGGTCGGTCAATCAGACCGGTCAGAGCGCCCTCAAGAAGGCGGTCCGGCTGGTCTTCGACGTCGACCAGTACCTGACCCACCATTACGAGCTGCGGAACGCCAACGGAGCTCTGGTGCTCCAACTGGTCAGACCACGGAAGATCCTGCGTTCGAACATCCTGGTCAGCGACGGCTCCGGCGCCGAGATCGGGCGGATCTCGCAAGAGAACGTCATCGGCAAGATCAACTTCGGCCTGCACATCGGTGGGAGCCGGGTGGGTGCGATCAAGGCGGAGAACTGGCGAGCGTGGAACTTCCGGATCGAGGATGCGGCCGGATCGGAGATCGCCCGTATCACCAAGACCTGGGAGGGCCTGGCGAAGACGATGTTCACCACCGCCGACAACTACGTGGTCCAGATCCACGGGGCGGTCCCGCAGCCGCTGCGGTCGCTGGTGGTGGCCGCCGCCGTCTCGATCGACACCGCCCTGAAGCAGGATCAACGCGGGTTCAACTGAGCGGTTCCGGCCGGTAGCCTCGGGAAATGCCCGAACTACCGGACATCGTCGTCTACCTGGAGGCACTCGAGCGCCGGGTGGTGGGGGAGCGGGTGCTCGGCTTCCGGGTGATGTCGCCGGCGGTGTTGCGCACCTACCAACCGTCGTACACCGAGGTCGCCGGTGCCACCGTGACCGGGGTCGGCCGGATCGGTAAGCGGATCGTCCTGTCGCTCGACAGCGGCCTCGCCGTCGTCATCCACCTGATGATCGCCGGCAGGCTCAAGTGGGTCGACACACCGGGGGCACCGATTCCCAAGAAGGTCGGCCTGGCGGCCTGGGACTTCCCCACCGGGACTCTCGTCCTGACCGAACAAGGCACCAAGAAGCGGGCAGGGATCTGGGTGTTTGCGGATGGTGCCACCGCGGCGGGGGAGAACCGAGGTGGAGTCGAGCCCCTCGAAGTCGACCTGGCCGGGTTCGCCGAGGCGTTGCGGTCGGAGAACCGGACCCTCAAGCGGGCGCTGACCGACCCCCGGATCTTCTCCGGCATCGGCAACGCCTACTCCGACGAGATCCTGTGGGAGGCGGGGCTCTCGCCCGTGAAATTGACCGGCCGGCTCACCGAAGACGAGATCAGGCGGCTCCACGACGCGGTGCGGACGTCGTTGTCGAAGTGGACCGAGTTGTTGCGGGCCGAGGTGGGCGACGGCTGGCCGGTCAAAGTGACCGCCTTTCGACCGGAGATGGCAGTGCACGGCAAGTACGGCGAACCGTGTCCCCGGTGTGGGGTGAGCGTGCAACGAATCGTCTACGCCGACAATGAGACCAACTACTGCCCGGGTTGCCAGACCGGTGGGAAGTTGCTGGCGGATCGATCCCTGTCGCGTCTGTTGGGCGAGGACTGGCCCAAGACCCTGGAAGAGTTGGAGGAACGGCGCGCCTGATCCTCGCCTCTTGACATCGAACATATGTTCGATAGGCTGTGGTGCCCGATAGAGGTGCGTTTCGTGATCGACCGTTGGGATCTCTCGACCCGACTCCAGGAGACTTCACTCGATCCGTTCGTGCTGCAACCAGGCCGTCCGGTCGAATTGTCCGGCCCCCCCGGGTATGGGCTCACCCGTCTCGGGTACCGGATGCTGGCCGGACCTTCCCTGCGGGCACCGGTGGTGGTGGTCGATGTCCGGGGTTGGGCTTCGCCTCAGGCGGCCTGGGAAACCGGGGTCGATCCTGATCGGTTGGTCATCGTGCGCTGTCCTGATGCGGGGGTCTGGGCCAAGGTGATGGCGGCGCTGTGCGAAGGGGTGAAGGCGATCTACGCCGAAGTCCCCGCCGGGGTCAGGGAGCAAGATCTGAGGAGATTGGGGGCCCTGGTGAGGGCGCGGCAGGTGGGGATCGGTCTGAGACCGGTGGAGGGAGGTCTTCCCGCCGGGATCGCCCATCTCCGGCTTCGTCCGCTCGAGGTGCATTGGAGCGGCAACGATCGAGGTCATGGGTCGTTGGGGTCGCGGACCCTGGTGATGGAGGCGTCGGGTCGAGGGGTGGCGGGTCTCACCCGCCGGATCGAGGTGGAGGACGATGGTGCGAACATTGTGCGTGTTGTTCCCGGATTGGTCGCTGGGCAACCGGAGCACGCCGCCGGCTGAAGCCGTATTGGTGGTGGCAGCCGACGGCCGGATCGCCGCCGTTTCCCCGGCTGCCCGAACCCAGGGCGCCGAGCCGGGGATGCCCCGGCGGGAAGCCGAGATGCTCTGTCCGGGAGCCGTCGTCCTCGAACGCGATCTGGCCGAGGAATGGCAACGGTTCGAATTGGTGGTGTCGACCATCGAGGAGATCATCCCCCGGGTGGAGGTGGTCGAGCCGGGGATGGCTCTGGTGCCGCTGTCGGGGGCGACCCGCTACTACGGCGGGGAGGAACCGGTGGTCGAGATCGTCGCCGCCAAGCTCGACCTCTTTCAGCCCCGGATCGGAGTGGCCGATGGCCCCTTCGCCGCCACCTGGGCGGCGCGAACCGCAACTCCCGGGACACCGATGGTGGTGAGCGACACTCGCCGCTTTCTCAACGATCTCGACATCTCGAGTCTGATGGGGGAGAGCCCCGACGCCGAGAGCATGGTCGCCACCTTTCGCTGGTTGGGGGTCACCACCCTGGGCTCACTGGCCGGTTTGCCCCGGGAAGCCCTGGCGTCTCGATTTGGCGCCCCCGGCCTGATCATGCACCGGCTGGCCCATGGGGAGGACCGAATGCTCGATCCCCGCCCCATCCCTCCCGAGACGGCGGTGGAGTTGCGATTCGAGGAACCACTGGAGACCCTCGACCAGGCCGGTTTCGCTGCCCGGGCGGCAGCGGCCACCCTCATGACCCGGCTGGGGAAGGAAGGCATCGCTCCCCACCGGATGACCATCGAGATCGAGTCGGCCGGGGGCGAGTCCCGGCTCAGGGTGTGGCGATCCCTCGATCCGTTCACCGAAGGGGCGCTGGCCGACCGGGTTTGGTGGCAACTGCGCGCCTGGTTGGAATCCGGTCAGATCCGGGGTGGTGTGATCAGGCTCAAACTCGATCCCGCCGACCTGTCCGGGGGTGGACGTCAGATGGCCTTCTTCGAGGACACCTCCGCCCGGATCGAAGCGGAGCGGGCCCTGGCCAGGGCCCAGACCCTCCTCGACCCGGCGGCGGTCGTGCAGGCGGCGCCCCGGGGTGGCCGGATGCCCTCGGAGCGGATCCGGTGGTTCCGGTGGGGGGAGGACACCCCCCCTCCCGACTCCTCCGCTCCCTGGCCGGGTTCCACCCCCGCTCCCGCCCCCAGCCTGGTTCCGCCCGAACCGCGACCACTGGAGGTCGAGTGGGACGAAGGGTTACCCGTCCGGGTGCGTCTCGGGTCGCGATGGGAGCCGATCCTCACCTGGAGTGGGCCGTGGCGGCTCAGCCGCAAATGGTGGATGGGCGAACAGGCGGTGGATCGGTATCAGATCGTCACCTCGGCCGGTGCCTTCCTGTGTGTCGTCGACGGTGGTCAGGCGTTTCTGGCGGGCATCTACGACTGAGTGCCGGCCGGCCGGGAGACGAGGGCTGCCTGCGAGCGCAACTGTTCGAAGCGCTCCGAGATCAGCTGGTAGGTGTCGGCCCGCAACCGCTCCACCCCGTCCCGGTCCAGCCCGGTCGTCTCGATGGGAGGATCGATCACCACCGTCACCACGCCCGGGCGGATCGTCTTCTTCCCCGGTTGCCACATCTCCCAGGTGCCGTGAATCGTGACGGGCAGAACCGGCATTCCGGCGGCGGCCGCCATCGTGAAGGCGCCCTTCTTGAAGGGCTGGAGGTTCCCGGACCGGCTGCGGGTGCCTTCCGGATAGATGATGAGCGAATCGCCGAGGGCGATGGTCCGGGCCGATTGGGCGTTGACCGAGTCGATCGCCGCCCCCCGGGCCTGACGGTCGACTTCGACGATCCCGATCGAGCGCATCGCCATCGACAGCAACGGGATCTTGAACAGTTCCTTCTTGGCGAGGTAACGGATCGGAAGGGGGATCGCCCGGAAGCAGATCATCACGTCGAAGTTGGAGAGGTGATTGGCGACGACCACGTATGACACGGTGCGATCGACGTGCTCACGCCCGCTCACCTCGAGCGAACAACCGGCCGGGATCAGCCAGGCACTCGACCACGCCCTCGTGAGGCGGTCGATGAGCGGGCTGTTCGGCTTGAACCAGGCGATCACGATGATGGTCGAGGCGATGACGATCGTGGCCACCAGACCCGACAGCAGGGTGATCAGAGTCCTGGGGATGGAGGCCAGCGAACGCATGGCCC
>DAIOGO010000134.1:5238-7292 GCA_036745195.1 Actinomycetota bacterium
GGGCGCTCGAACTGGCGCCGCCCTCACCCGAGGAGTCGGAGTTGGTTGTCTCGGGCCTGGCCGAGTGGTTACGGACGGTGCCCGCCACTCTCGTTCTGGTGTACCTGTCGATGCCCGGCGAGTTGCCGGCCGAGCGGGTGGTGGAGGCCACCGTCGACCGCCACCGGTTCGCCACCACCCGCACCCCGCCGGGCGGCCTGCTCACCGTCCATCCCTTCGACGCTCCCCGCGAGCGTCACCGGTTCGGGTATGAGCAACCGGTTCCCGATGCTCCGGTGGTGGATCCCGCCGCGGTCGGGGTCGTGCTCGTCCCCGGCCTCGCCTTCGATCGGCACGGGAATCGCCTCGGCTGGGGCAAGGGCTATTACGACCAGTTGCTGCCCACCGTTCCGGCGGCGATCAAGGTGGGGGTGACCCTGGAGCGAAGGCTGGTCGACGTGATCCCGGTTGAACCCCATGACGTGCCGGTGGGGGTGTTGGCCACCGAGCTGGGCGTGCGATCAGTCGAAAGCTGACCATCCGCTGATGGTCTCGATCTCGATGGCGATCCCCGCTCCGGTCGGCGGGGTGCTCTGGTATTGCGGGTACTTATCCGTGAGGGCGGCCACCGCTATCGGGTCGATCGACTCCACTATCGAGGCGGTCCCGTCGACCCTGACCCACCACAGCCTGGTCCAGTCCTCCTCGAAATGGTCGACCAGCAGGGTGACCCTCTCCTCGTGGCGGATGTTGTCGAGGCGGGCGAGCCGGAGGCTGCGCTTTGGTTTGTGGTCGATCGGGCTCACCAGGCGCCGCCCGAGCAGGGCGAACACCACCGGCACCAGGTGGGGAGATCCGTCGGATCGGACGGTGGCGAGGTGACCGAGCCGGGCGGTCCCCAGCCGGGCGAGGGCCTCAGACTCGAGCATCCATCAGCGGAGCGACGACCAGATCGACGGCGTCGGCCCAGACCCGGTGCCCGTCGCTGGTGGGGTGGAACCGATCGATCGAGAAGACGGCGGGGTCGTCGAAGTGGTCGCGGAACTGCCAGTGATCGACCTTGACCGCGCCGGTGCGGGCCGCCACCCGGTTTGTGATCCGGTCGATCGACGCTCCCCGCAACGTGATCACGGTGTTCAACGGCCAGCGGAGCCGGGGGATGGTCCCCAGATCGCCGACTCCCATCAGGACGATGGTGTCGGCGCTCGGTTCGAGGGCGTCGACGATGCGGCCCAGGTTCCGGCGAACGACCGGTCCCGGGATCGACCGCAACACGTCGTTCGATCCGGCGGCCACGAAGGCGATGTCGAAGTGACCTTCGACCAGCGGGATCTGGCTTCCGAGCACGTCGGCGGTGGTGGAACCGCCCACCGCCAGTGACACGATGTCGATGGTGAAGGAGTCGGAGTAGCGGCGGGCGAGCTGGCGGATCCACAGATCATCCGGCCCCTCCAGACCCGGTCCGGTGGTGGTCGAGTCGCCCAGGGCCAGCCAGCGGACGATGGGACCCGAGCCGATCGACCCGCTGGCGTCGAACTCCTCGAGTTGAGGCACCGGCTCGGCGATGGCCAGGAGGCCTTCACCGATGAGGATCCCGGCTCCCACCAGAGCGGACTTGCGAAGCAGCGGGGTGACCCTCGGCATGCGTTGATACAAGCGCACCGGGTCGGGTTGGGCAAGCGGGTGGGGCCGGATGGCCCCACCCGCCTGGACCGGCGGCTTATCCCTCGAGTCGGGTGAAGGCGAACACCTTGCGATGGCCACCGGAGGTCTCGAGAACCACCTCGAAGGTCTCGCCGACCGGTGCTGTCTCGAAGAAGACCTTCATGTCCCAGCTGCCGCCGTCACCGATGACGGTTCGACCGGAGCCGTAGGGGGAACCGATCTCGACAACCATGCCGGGGGTTCCCTGGCCGTAGAACACGTCGTATGCCGGGCTCTCCGAGCAGGATCCGTACTTCTGCTCCGCCCAGAACTCCTTCTCGACGACGCCCGTCCAGGTGAACTCGAACACCTTGGTGTGTCCGGCCGTGTCGGTGATGGTCACCGGGAAGGTGACGTTGCGCGGTGCATCG
>DAIOGO010000135.1:0-7234 GCA_036745195.1 Actinomycetota bacterium
GCGGCCTGGGGAAGGATCTGGGTGGCGTAGAAACGAGCGGTGGCGATCTTGGCGAGCAGGAAGTCCCGGTTGGCGCTCGCGACGGCGGCTTCCCGCGTGGCGACGATCGCCCCGCCGGCCAGCAGCCATCCGCCGAGAACCGTCCCCATCATCCGCAGATAGGGAGTGGCCCCGGCCAGTGCGTCCTCGTATGCCCCCGACATCAACCGTTCTCCCAGGTGGGTGGTGGCGGCCGCCAGGGCGGTGAGCCCTCCCGCCAGCGCCTCCTGCACCTCGCCCAGCGAGTCGGGCAGTTCGGCGATCGTGGCCTGGATCTCGCTCAGCAGCGAACCGACCACGGCCCCGTTCTCCAGTGGCAGCTTGCGCATCACCAGGTCCATCGCCTGGATGCCGTTGGTTCCTTCGTAGATCGGTGCGATGCGGGCATCGCGGTAGAACTGGGCGGCGCCCGTCTCTTCGATGAACCCCATCCCGCCGTGGACCTGGATCCCCAGTGAGGCCACCTCCACTCCGAGATCGGTGCACCACGCCTTGGCCACCGGGGTGAGGAGGGCGAGCCGGTTGGAGGCGGAGGCTCTTTCCTCCTCGGTCTCCCCGTGGCGGGCCAGGTCGGCGGAAGCGGCGGTGAGATACAGCAGAGCGCGCATCGCCTCGTTGTAGGCCCGCATCGTGGCCAGGTTTCGGCGCACATCGGGGTGTTCGATGATGGGAGCCATCTCCGCCGACGAAGACCCGATCACCTTTCCCTGGCGGCGTTCGCGGGCGTATGAAACCGCCTTCTGATACGCCCCTTCGCCGATGGCGAGCCCTTCGATGCCGACCCCCACCCGGGCCGTGTTCATCATCGTGAACATGTACTTCATGCCCTGCTGCTCTTCCCCGACCAGGTAACCGATGGCCCCCTGACCGGCATCACCGAACGACACGACGCAGGTGGGTGAGGCGTTGATGCCCAGCTTGTGCTCGATCGAGACGATCTTGTAGTCGTTCCTCGCCCCCAGCTTCCCATCGGCTCCGACCAGGAACTTGGGAACGATGAAGAGCGAGATCCCCTTCGTCCCCGGAGCCGCTCCCGGGGTCCTGGCGAGGACCAGATGGATGATGTTGTCCGTCAGGTCCTGGTCACCCCAGGTGATGAAGATCTTCTGTCCGAAGACCCGGTAGGCGCCGTCATCCTGGCGTACCGCCTTGGTGATGATCTCGCCGACGTCGGATCCTGCCTGCGGTTCGGTGAGACACATCGTGCCGGTCCACTCGCCGGTGACGAGCTTCTCGAGATAGGTGGCGCGTTGCTCCGGCGACCCGTGGGCGATGAGCGACTCGATCGCGGCGTGGGTGAGGAGCGGGCACAGGGAGAAGGCCATGTTCGACGCTTTGAACATCTCCTGCAGTGCCAGTCCCACCGAGTAGGGGAACCCTCCGCCGCCCCACTCTTCGGCGATGTGGACCCCGGCCCAGCCGGCCTCGACATACTTCTTGTACGCCTCCTTGAACCCGGGTGGGGTGCGGATGGCGCCCTGTTCGTCGAGGACCGAGCCGATCTCGTCGCCGATCCGGTTGGTGGGGGCGATCACCTCGGAGAAGAAACGGGCCGCTTCGGCGAGAACGGACGAAACCGCCTCGAGGTCGGCGTGCTGGAACCCGTTCAGCTTCGAGATTCGTTCGATGTCGGCGATGTGACGAAGGGCGAAATCGATGTCGGCGAGAGGTGCTCGATACTCGGACAACTTGGTCTCCTGGTGTCTACCGACTCAGCTTACCGACGCCCCGATCTGTGCTTTCCGGAACGGCGCGGCCGGTCAGATCTCGATGCTCTCGCCCCATCCGAGCGGCACCACTTCGATGCCGTCGGCTTTCAGTGCGCCGGCCGCCATCGACGCCAGAAACTGCCGGCCGCCGGCGCCGAGATGGAAGTCGTGGATCGGGATCACCATCTGGGGGCGGAGACGGCGGGCGAAGGCGACCGCCGCCGTGGTCGACGTCCACGGCGCCAGCAACGGGAGAGCGAGCACCGGGGCGGTCAGCGTTGGCTCCTGGCTGTCCCCGGGGTGGGTGAGCAGGCCCTCGACGGTGTAGCTCCGATTGGGGGGCGATGTCCCGGCCGGAGTCATCCCGTGGAGGACATCCTCGGCGGTGACGCCCGGGGGGTTGTCGGTGATGACCCCGATGTCGTGGCCACGAAGCAGATCGGCCACGGCCTGGTTGGAATGGACGGTCACGTCCGCCCGTCGATCGATCAACCAACTGACGAACTCCGGCTTCACATGGTCACTGTGTTCGTGGGTCACCAGCACCCGGGAGACGTCCCCGATCGTGGCGAGGTCGATCTCCCCGGAATCGAACGTCGAGAAACCCGGATCGATCAGCGTCACCCCCGTTTGGGTGGTGACGGTGATACAGGAGTCGGCCAACCGGCGGATGACAGCCATCGGGTCCCAGCGTAGGCCTGCGACCGTGCTTCGCGGCAGGCCTACCCTGGTTCTGTGGCCGATCGTCTCGAGCGTCTCCAGCCCGGAATGTCGATCCCCTTTGGAGGGGATCGACTCACCCGCGTCTCCGATGAACTGGCCGAGGCGTTCCAGCCCGGCGATCAGTTGATCGTCGTACAGGAGACAGGTGACCTTCTCCATGTTCCCGCCGCCGAGGCCGCCGCCGCCCGTCGCGCCGTCGATCGAGCGGTGGCGGCATTCGGCCGGATGGGGTCGGTTCCCGACGATCACATCTCGGCCTTCTACCGGCACTTCGCCGGGCTGCTGGAGGCCGACGACTCCTTCGCCCCGATTGCCGAGGCGAATGCTCTCGATGTGGAGCGGGCCAGAGCCAACGGCCGATCGGCCACCCGGCTCGCTCTTTCGGATCGGATGCGATCCGACATGATCTCCGGGCTCCGGTTGTGGGCGGAGCTTCCCGGCGGTCGCAACGGCGTGGTGGAGTCGATCGCCCACGAAGGTTGGCGGGTCGAGCAGGTCAGAGCCGGACTCGGCGTGGTCGGCTTCGTGTTCGAAGGCCGGCCCAACGTCTTTGCCGATGCCACCGGGGTCCTGCGGTCGGGTAACACGGTCGTGTTCCGGATCGGCTCGGATGCCCTCGGGACCGCCCAGGCGATCGTCCGTCACGCCCTCGATCCGGCGCTGGATCGAGCCGGTCTGCCGGCCGGGGCGGCGGCGCTGGTCGAGAGCCCGCGACGCGCCTCCGGTTGGGCCCTGTTCGGTGACCGGCGGCTTGCGCTGGCCGTGGCCAGGGGCTCGGGTCCGGCCGTGTCCCAGCTCGGCTCCGTGGCCAGGCAGGCGGGCGTCCCGGTCAGCCTCCATGGCACCGGTGGGGCGTGGCTGATGACCTCACAGCACACCGACCCGGCGCGTTTCCGCTCCCTGGCCGTCAACTCGCTCGACCGAAAGGTGTGCAACACCCTCAACACCTGCTGCATCCTGCGGTCACGGGCAGACGAGCTGATCGGACCGTTTCTGGAGGCGCTCACCGCCGCCGCAGAGCGACGCGGCACCCACCCCAAACTGCACGTGACTGCCGACCTGGCGTCGATGATTCCGGGCGGATGGTGGGATCCGGTCGAGGTGGCCCGGGCGGGCGGCCCGGTCCGCGAACCGATGACCGAGATCATCGATCGTGGTGAGGCGGGTCGGGAGTGGGAGTGGGAGGAGAGCCCGGAGGTGACTCTGCTGCTGGTCGATGGGTTGGAGGAGTCGGTCGACCTGTTCAACCGGCTTTCCCCTCGTCTGGTGGCGAGTCTCGTCTCCGACGATCCGGCGGAACAAGACTGGTTCTTCGCCGCCATCGACGCTCCATTCGTTGGTGACGGCATGACCCGCTGGGTGGATGGGCAGTACGCCCTCGACCGTCCGGAGCTGGGTCTGTCGAACTGGCAGCACGGGCGTCTTCTCGGAAGGGGAGGCGTCCTGGCCGGTGACTCGGTGTTCACCATCAGGACCCGGATGAGCCAGCAGGACCCCGGTCTGCACCGATGAATGTCGCATCCCTCAACATCGGCGGTATCCTGCCGATAGGGAACGCAACGCCATGCGGTAGCGTTGAGACCGATGCCAGGAGATGACGAGATGACCGAAACAGTCGAAAAGACCGGAACCAGGACAGTCCTCGTCGACGAATTCCTCAGCAAGCACGGGGCTGGGCTGCCCAACCACATCGTGGACTTCGCGCTCGACATGCGGGCCTTGGTCGCCGAGCTCGAGGCTCTTCTCGACGACCGGTTGCCGGCCGCACTCTGAGGATTCGGCGGTGAGCACCGCCGAGCTGGCGCGGGCGAGATCCCTTCTCGAGGCTTCCTCCCGTATCCTCGTCTTCACTGGCGCCGGGCTCTCGACCGAGTCCGGTATCCCCGATTTTCGCGGTCCCGACGGGCTGTGGAGCAAGGTCGACCCCGATGACTTCACGATCGACCGGTATGTGGACGTTCGCGACATCCGGGTCCGAAGCTGGCAGATGCACGCCCGCGGTGAACTGTGGGGTGCCCGCTCCAATGCCGAGCCCAACCCCGGTCACCGGGCGGTGGCGGCCCTGTGGGATTCCGGTCGGATGATCGGCTGCATCACCCAGAACGTCGACGGGCTCCATCGCAAGTCCGGTCTGCCCGACGCGGCCCTGGCCGAAGTTCACGGCGACGTGAGGTCGGTGGTCTGCCTCGGCTGTCATGGCCGGTGGGAAACGGAGACGGTGCTGCGCAGGGTGGACTCCGGAGACCCGGACCCTCACTGCCTGGCGTGTGGTGGCCTCCTCAAGACCAACACCGTCCTGTTCGGCGAGATGCTGCCGGATCGGGAACTGACGAAGGCGTCGTGGTTCGCCGCCGAGGCCGATGCCGTTGTGGCGGTCGGCACCACCCTCTCGGTGTACCCGGCGGCCGAGTTCGCCCTGATGGCGGCCGTGCGAGCCGGCCGGTTCGTGATCGTCAATCTCGGGCCCACCGAAGCCGACGATCTGGCCGACGTAGTCCTCGCCGGCTCCGCCGGCGAGACGCTGCCGCTTCTCTTCGCCTCCTGAGAAAGCGCTGAGAAGGTGCGGCCCCCGGGGCTTGGCGGCGTACCCTCGGCCTGGATGAGCCGTTTGTTGATCGCCGAAGACGACCGGGGGGTGCGCGAATCCCTGGCCCGCGCCCTCCAGTACGAGGGGTACGAGGTCGTGGTGGCCGCCGACGGGCGGGAGGCGATGCAGGTGGCCCGGCTTGGTTCGATCGACGCCCTCGTGCTCGATGTGATGATGCCCGAGCTCGACGGGCTCGAGGTGGCCCGCAAGCTGCGACTGGAGGGCAACCGGATTCCGATTCTGATGCTCACCGCCCGGCACGAGATCTCGGATCGGGTGGCGGGATTGGAGGCGGGCGCCGACGATTACCTGGTCAAGCCGTTCGCGCTCGACGAGTTGCTCGCCCGGTTGAAGGCGTTGCTCCGGCGCAGCTCGCTCTCGCCTCCCGACACGAGGCTCCGGCTGGCAGATCTCGAGCTCGATCCCGACGGGCGGCGACTGACCCGTTCCGGGGTCGAGATCGAGGTGACCAAGACCGAGTTCGATCTGCTGGAACTGCTGCTGATGAACGCCGGCATCGTTCTGCCCCGCAGTGTCATCTACGAGAGAATCTGGGGCTACGACTTCGAGACGTCGTCGAACCCGCTGGAGGTGTATGTCGGCTATCTGCGCAGGAAACTCGAGGCTTCGGGTGGGAGCCGGTTGATCCACACCGTGCGCGGGGTCGGGTACGTGGCGAGGGAACGATGAGCCTGCGCTGGCGATGGGCTCTGACGTTGGGAACGGTGGCGGCGGTGGCGATCGGCCTCTCGATTGCGGCCACGCTCGGGCTCGCCGCCCGCCAGTTCCGCAACCAGGTCGACGAGGACCTCCTGCAGCGAGCCCAGTCGGTGGTGGATGAGCCGTTTCGGGCGCTGCGCCCGGTCACCCGCCCCGGCGGCGTGACCGACCTCGATGCCATCGTCCGGGTGATCGACCCGTCGGGCCAGGTGGTCCTGGCCACCCCCAACGACCCCGGTCTCCGCTCCGACCTTCCGGAGCGTGACCAGGTGTTGCTGGCCAGCCAGGAGGTCGACGATCGTCTGTATCGGGTCGTGAGCCGTCGCATCGAAGTGCGGGGGTCGGACGGCTTCGTCCAGATCGGGATCGACATCACCCGAGACGCCCGGGCCGTCAGTGTCCTCATCCGGCGGCTGCTGGTGATCGGGCTGGGTGCAACGGTGGCGGCCGGCTGGATTGGTTGGGCGCTGGCCGGGCGTGCCACCCGGCCCATCCGGCACCTGTCCGAGGTGGCCGGCGAGGTGGCCCGCACCGAGAGGCTCGACGCCGAACTCGACACCGATGCGGCCGGGGAGGTGGGGGCTCTGGCTCGCAGCTTCAAGTCGATGCTCGACTCGCTGGCGACCTCGCGCCGTCAGCAGCAGAGCCTCGTGTCCAACGCCTCACACGAGCTACGCACTCCACTCACTGCCCTGCGCACCAATCTCGAGACACTGCAGCGGAGTTTCGATCGCCTCACCCCCGAGCAGCGCCAAGAACTGGTCGGGGCGGCCGTGGCCGAGGTTCACGAACTGGCCGAGCTGTCGGCCGAACTGGTCGATCTGGCCACCGACGTGCGTCACTCCGATGAGCCGACCGCCTCGATCGATCTGGGCGACCTGGCGCAGCGGGTGGCGGATCGTTTTGCCCGTCGCACCAGCGTGCCGATCCAGGTCGAGGGGGAGGGGGACGAGGTGGAGGGGCGATTGGGCCAGATCGACCGGGCGCTCACCAATCTGGTCTCCAACGCCGTCAAATGGAGCCCCCCCGATGGCATGATCCGGATCGTCCTCGCCGGGACCAGGGTCACGGTTCTCGACGACGGCCCCGGTATTGCACCCGCCGACCTCGACCACGTCTTCGAGAGGTTCTACCGGTCGGATGCGGCTCGCACCACCCCCGGCTCGGGGCTGGGTCTGGCCATCGTCGAGCATGTGGTGGCGGCCCACGGTGGCAGTGTCTTTGCCGCCAACCGCCCCGAAGGCGGCGCCGCGGTCGGATTCGTACTCTGACTCTGTGACGCCCAGGCCGCCGTCCGGTGAGTAGGGCGCCCAGCAGCCCGGTCAGCGACCGGCACCCGGCGATCGGCGTTTGGAGGGGAGAGCCCGAGCGGCCCGCTCCCGTCCAACGCTTCAAGTTGCAGGTTCAAAGTCCTGGAACCTGTCACCTGCACCCTGAGCCTGATCAAACTTCGTTC
>DAIOGO010000136.1:0-1688 GCA_036745195.1 Actinomycetota bacterium
CATGCCCCTCGTCTACATCAACCTCATGAAGGGCCGTCCGCCGGAGAAGATCGAGTCGATGATCACCGCCGTGTCCTATGCGATCGCCGACTCGCTCGAAGCCGATCTCGACACCGTCAGGGTGATGGTCTACGAGATGGAAGAGCACCAGTACGGAGTGGCGGGCAAGCCGATGCGGGTGGTGCGAGAAGAACGAGCCAGGGCCAAGGAACAGACATGAGACAGGTCCGGCATTTCATCGGCGGCAAGTTCGTCGACTCGCTCGACGGCAAGACCTTCGAGTCGACCTCCCCGATCGACAACACGACCATCGCCTCGGTGGCGGAGGGTTCGGCCGCCGACGCCGACCGGGCGGTGGCCGCCGCCCGCCACGCCTTCGACGACTGGGCCGGTCTCGACCCCACCAAACGCAAGGCGATCCTGCTTCGGGTGGCCGACGGAATCGACGCCCGCGCCGAGGAGCTGGCCGAGTGGGAGACCCGGGACATGGGCAAGCCGATCTCGGACGCCCGGGGCAAGGACGTGCCCCGAGCCGCCTACAACTTCCGTTTCTTCGCCGACTTTGCCGAACACGTCGGCACCCGCTCGTACGACAAGCCGTGGGACAAGACCTTCGGTTACGAGTTGCGCGAGCCGATCGGGGTGGCGGCGGCCATCTCCCCCTGGAACTTCCCGCTGATGCTGCTCACCTGGAAGGTGGCTCCGGCGCTGGCCTTTGGATGCACGGTGGTGGCCAAACCCGCCGAGCAGTCGCCCATCACCGCCTCGATCCTGGCCGAGATCGTCGCCGAGGCGGGGGTGCCCGACGGGGTGTTCAACGTGGTCAACGGGTTCGGACCACAGGCGGCGGGCGAAGCCCTCACCCGCAACCCCGACGTGGCGGCGGTCACCTTCACCGGCGAATCCAACACCGGCAAGGCGATCATGGCGGCGGCCTCCGGGAGCCTCAAGAAGCTCTCCTTCGAACTGGGGGGCAAGTCGCCTTCGATCGTCTGCTCGGACGCCGATCTCGACGCCGCCGTCCATGGCTCGTTGCTCGGTGTCTTTCTCAACCAGGGCGAGGTGTGCCTGGCCGGATCGCGGATCATCGTCCAACGGTCGATCTACGACGAGTTCTGCGCCCGGATGGTCGAAGGGATCGAAGCCTGGAAGGTAGGCAATCCGCTCGACCCGGCCACCCGGGTGGGACCGCTGGTGTCGACCGAGCACATGGAGAAGGTGCTCTCCTATATCGACCTGGCCGAACGGGAAGGCGGCAAGCGACTCACTGGCGGCAACCGGATCACCACCGGCGAACTGGCCAAGGGCAACTTCGTGGAGCCGGCGATCTTCGCCGACGTGGACAACTCGATGCGGGTGTGCCGGGAGGAGATCTTCGGGCCGGTGGCGACGATCATGCCCTTCGACACCCTCGACGAGGCGGTGGCCATCGCCAACGACTCCCCCTACGGGCTGGCGGGAATGGTATGGACCAAACACCTCGATACCGCTCACCGCCTGGCCCGGGAGATGAAGACCGGCAACGTCTGGGTCAACTGTTTCTTCGTCCGCGACCTGCGGCTCCCATTCGGGGGTTACAAGGACTCCGGGATCGGCCGCGAAGGCGGCGACTACTCGTACGAGTTCTTCACAGAATCGAAAGCAGTGGTCGTCAAGTTCGAGTGAGAACGAAGAACGATCAACGATCA
>DAIOGO010000136.1:1788-7207 GCA_036745195.1 Actinomycetota bacterium
AACGATCAACGATCAGGGTTGAAAGTTCAAGGTTCAAGGTTCAAGACATGGAACCTGGACCTTGGACCTGCGCAAGACGCATGACGCAATGCGCAGGACGCAAGACGCAATGCGCAATGCGCAGGACGCATGACGCACGGCGCACGCGTCCCGCGCTCGGGAACGGGGGTCCGGAGGGAGGAACGACTCGGATAGGTTGGCGGGATGCGTGTCTCTGCCGGGTCGATCTCGGAGATCCCCAACGATCGATGTGTTGCTCTCGCCGATGGTCGGGCGGTGGTGGCGCGGGTGGACGGGGCGGTGGTGGCGTTCGAGAACCGTTGCCTCCACCAGGAGTCCCCGCTCGCCGGCGGGATCATCCACAACGGTGTGCTGATATGCCCGCTCCACTTCTGGCGCTACCGGCTCCCCTCCGGCATACACGCCGGCGGTGAAGGGACACTCCCCGGCTACCCGGTGGAGGTGATCGACGACGAGGTGTTCGTCGACCTTCCTGACCCGACCCCCCGGTTGTCCGTGCGGGAGATGATGCTCCAGCATGCCCGGGAATGGGAGCGGGACCGATGAACGACCTGGCGGTTATCTGGGACATGGGCGGGGTGTTCAATCGCTACTTCACGGAGGTGATGGTCGAGATCGGGCGCCAGGAGGGATGGCCGTCGATCCCGCTGGGCCCGACCGGTGACCTGCCCGACCCCGACTACGAAGACATGACCGAGGGGAGGATCGAAGAGGCCGAATACCTGACGCGCCTGCTCGCTCGACTGCGCGCCCATGGGATCGAGTTCGACCCTCGTACCGACGTCGACTGGGACCTGCACCAGCGCCCCCGGACCTGGGATTTGGTCCATCAGATCCACGCCTCCGGGCGAACCCAGGGAATCCTCACCAACGATGCCAGCAAGTGGATGGGAGCCAACTGGTGGGAGGAGTGGGAACCCCGACCGCTCTTCGCGGCTGTGGTCGATGTGGCCACCCTTCCTCACCGCAAGCCGCATCCGTCCGTCTACCTGGCGGCCGCCGCCTCGATCGGACACCCGCCCATCACCTGTGTCTTCGTCGACGACATGCCGGTCAACTGCCGGGGGGCGGAGGCGGTCGGAATGACCGGTCACTTCTTCGACCTCGCCGACCCGGACGGGTCGATCGACCGCCTGCGCAAACTGCTCCAACTCGCCTGAAAGGAGGCACCGTGGCCGTGAGTCTCAACCGGAACGTGATCGGTATGGATGGGGCGATCGCCGCCATCGACGGGGCGATCGTCGAAGCCGGGCGGTTGGGGGTGGCGATCGTTGCATCGGTGCTCGACCCGGGCGGGAACCTGGTCGCCTTCACCCGGATGGACGGGTCGCCGCTGCTCTCCCTCGACATCGCCACCGACAAGGCGTGGACGGTGGCGGCCTTCGGCAAACCCTCCGGGTGGTGGTCCACCGCCTTTCCCGACCGCGCCACCCTCGAGGCGCTGGGCAAGAACAACCGGTTGATGCCGGTGGCCGGAGGAGTCCCGCTCCTGGTGGACGGGGTGCTGGTCGGAGCCATCGGAGTCAGCGGCGCCAGCGAAGATCAGGACGGGGCGATCGCCGAGGCCGGTGCCGCCGCCCTCTCCGGAGACGGGCTCACCGCCTCCGGCATGGAAGCCACCATTCGGGGCTACTTCGACGCCTGCAACAGCGGCGACGCCGACTCGGTGGCCGCCTTCTTCACGCCCGATGCCGTCCACTATTTCCCGCCCGGTATGTACGAAGGGCCGTTCTTGGGAGCGGACACGATCGGCCGGAGGTGGGCAGGCGCGGTCGAGATGCTCGGGTCGGTGTGGACGGTCGACCAGGTGATCTGTGACCCGATCACCGCCCGGGCAGCCATCGAGTGGACCCATTTCAAGACGTTCACCGACACGGTGCTGCGAGGTGACGAGTGGTATGTGTTCGACCGGCCGAGCGGGCTCATCCGCGAGATCCGCGCCTACTACGCCTCGCCCCAAGACCCTTCGCTCCAGCGCCTCGAGTTGGGAGGCTTCGACTATCTGGGCCGTGGATATCAGGTGGAGTCTCCCATGAGCCGCCGATGAGCAGTGGCAGACGGCGGGTGATCGACATGGTCGGAGATTGCGTAGCCGGCGGACGATGGAGGTGCAGCTGATGGAGACCGCAGTGGTGGTGGGAGCCAGCGGGGCGGTGGGGTCGGCGCTGGTAGCCCGCCTGGCGGGCCGGCCGATGCGAGTGGTGGCGGTGGCTCGCGACCGGGATCGGCTCCAGTCGCTGGCAGCCGCCCACCAACATGTCGAGCCCTGTGCCGCCGACATCGCCGCCGATGCCTCGATCGCCCAGATCAGGGATCGTGTCGACGGTCCGCTGGCAATGGTCGTGCTCGCAGTCGGGTTGCCGGTGCGGGGGTCGGTCGACACCATCGAACCCGACCTCTTGGCGGTGGGGGCCAACGTCAAACTGGGAGGAACCGTGCGGGTGCTCCACGCAGTCCGCGACCACCTCGTCTCCGGATCCCGCTTCGTCGCCTTTGCCGGGACCCTCGGGCTGGAGCCGAGAGCCCACGAGGCGGGACCCGGCGCCATCAACGCCGGACTGTTCAACCTGATGAAGCAGATCTCTCTCCTCTACGGGCCGAAGGGGGTGACGGTCCACACCATCGCCCCCGGTCCTGCCGACACCCCTCGGTTGCGCCGAATCGTCGAGGCGGTGGCCACCGAACGAGGCGTTGACTTCGAGACGGTCTGGGCCGAATACGCCGCCCACAACAGCCTGGGGCGGCTCCCCACCGTCGAAGAGATCGCCTGGGCGGTGGAGATGCTGCTGACGCCCGAGGCGGCGATCATGCACGGGAGCGTGCTCCACCTCGATGCCGGCGGGTTACGCGGCATCGGCTGAGTCTCTCACCAGCCACGATCCTCACCGTCTGATTGCGTACTGACCGGAGACGGCCAGAGCCATCGCCAACCCGAGGACCGCCCAACGGGCGTCGGCGGCACCCAGCCGATCCACCGCATACCCGCCCAGCGCCGCCCCGATGGCGAGGCCGATGCCGACCGAGGCGGCGAGCATCCCGAACGCCTCGGTGCGACGGCCCTCGGGGCTGGCCAGGGCAATCTGGGCGTTGGCGTAGAGAAAGATCGGCGCCACCGCGATCCCGGCGGTATAGGCGGCGATCAGGAACCAGGCCACGCCGCTCCCCACCACCAGCGGGACGATCCCCAACAGGTAGATGACGGCGAAGGCCGCCATACCTCGTTTCGGCCCACCCGGAAAGAGGAACCGTCCGGCCGCCAGCCCCGAGACGAGACTGGCGATCCCGTTGACCACGAAGAACCAGGGCACCCAGCCACCACCGAGAACATCGTCATAGGCGACCACCACCACCGTCATGGCATTCATGCACATTCCGAACCACAGGACGACCACCATCACCTCCCACGCCACCACCGGGCCCCGGTGACGAGGCGTGTCAGCCAGACGGGGCCCGAGGGCGCCGCCGCCCGAGGTGATGCCGAAGATGCCGACGAGCGAGAGGGCCGATCCGAGCAGCACCGGAAGGGCGGCTCCGGCGGTCTTGGCCAGAACCGCCGCCAGCGGGGGACCGACCAGCCAATTGACCTCGTCCAGGACGGACTCGACGGCCAGTACCCGTTCGGTCGAATCGGTGACGGTCAACCACTGGGTGCGGGCATAGGTGGCGGCCAGCGGCAAGGAGCCTCCCATCACCGCGCACAGTCCGACCGTGAGCCAGGTTGGAATCGAGCCGAGCGAGAGAACCATGGAAGCGGTGGCGAGAGCCGATACCACCGCCAGGCTGCGGCCTGCGATGAGTTGCCCGTGACGGTCCACCAGCCGACCGGCGCCGGGCGCCACCAGCGCGAGGGTGAGGGCAAAGGCGGCGGTGGCGACGCCGGCCAGCGAATACGACCCCGTCACCTCTTCGATCAGCAGGAGCAAGGCGACCGAGAAGAGCGACGTCGGAGCCCGACCGATCAGGCCAAAGAAGACTCGCCTTCGTCCTCCGGGAAGGGCGAGCAGGTCACGATAGGTCAGGGCCACCGATCGATGCTAGGCCCGCCCCCCACGGCCGGCCTCGGGGGGTCACAACCCGATGGCCACTTCGGCTGCCTCCAGCAGGTCACCGGCGACGGCGGTCGTGGGGGAGAACTCGGAGGGCCCTCCATTGGTGACACCCACGAACCGGCAGCCTGCTCCGATCGCCGCTTGCTCGTCCCATGTCGAGTCCCCGATCATCACCGCCTGGGACACCTCGACCCCCAGCTGGGCACATGCCGCCAGCAGCTGATCGGGAGCGGGCTTCGGCTTCCGCCCAGCTCTCCTCGGAACGACGGTTTCGATCGGAACCCGGTGGAGGCGCAGCGCCATCCGGGCCACGGTGTCCGGAAGCAGGGTCACGACGGCGCAGGGCAATCCGACCGCCCTCTTCATTGCCTCGTCCAGCGCGGGCATCGGTCGCGAACGGAGCACCGCCACCATCTCATGCCCCTCGATGAGGCGGGACACGGCCTCCCATCGGTGGTCGTCACTGAGCGCCACCAGCACACCCATACAGCGACGGGTGGGGCCGTCCCACCCGGTGGGAGGGGTGGGGGGATCGGCCCAACTCCCGATCAGCGCCTCGACCTCGGAGAGGGCGGCGGCGTAGTCGGTGAACGACTGGACATCGATCAGGGTGCGATCGAGATCGAACAGCAGCGCCTTCACCCAAGGGCCTCCTGGACTCGCCCCACCGAACCTGCCGGGTCGGTCACGTCGAACCAGACGCCGACCAGGCCCATCTCCCGCGCCCCCGCCACGTTGTGCGGCTGGTCGTCGACGAATACGACCCGGGAGGGGAGTTCGTCGAGTATCTCCAATGCCCGCGAGAACGCCGCGGGCGCCGGTTTGAGAAAGCCGGTGTGAGAGAGATCGATGAGCGGATCGAAGAGGTTGTGGGCCTCCATCTCTTCCAGCCACTCGGGCCCGTGGAACCGGCCGAGGTCGTTGGTCAGGACCGCCGGCCGGTCGACTCCGGCCAGGAGAGCCGTCACCTCCGGCCTGCGCACCTCGGAGGCGGGTGGAGCGAACAACACGCCCATCAGGTCGCGAACCGGATCCGGCGAATCGGGGAACACCTCGCGGGCCCGCTCATCCCAGTAGTCGCGTTCGGTCATCTCGCCCCGCTGCAGGCTCTCCCACATCGGGTCGACGCCGGGACCGAAGGGTCCGTACCAGGCGGGTGAACCGACTCGATTCAGCAGCTCGAATGGGGTCCGGATCACCACACCGCCAAAATCGAGGAGGAGCCTGCGCATCGCAGCAAACTACCGCCCGACCGCCGCGACGAAAACCCCTGTCCCGCCCTGCGGACCGTTGCCGGGCGTCAGCCGCAAGACCCGGCACTTTATGTGGTGAGATGGCAGAAAACTGCT
>DAIOGO010000137.1:0-7055 GCA_036745195.1 Actinomycetota bacterium
AGCATCGAGGTAGGCGGGTCTTCGGCGCATCAGCACTTGGTCAACGAAGGCTCAATGCGCCCGAGATTTCCGGAGACGGATCCGCCTGGATGTATCAGGGACCGCGCCGGCCGCTCCATTACCGAAGAAACGAGGTTCGCGGGGATACCCTCTGGGGCGGGGCTGCGAATGCCGGGGCCGAAGCGAGGAGGCCTGGGGTGGTCGCTCGAAGATTGGGCAACGGATTTGTTGCGATCGGCGTAGTTCTCGGTCTGGTCACCGGGTCCGCTGGAACAGGAGTCGCCGCCGAGGTATCGGGAGATCTCGTCGCGCAGGAAGTGCGCACGGTGTTCGCCGACGACCTCGGGATCGGCGCACCGGTCGGGATCGGATACTCGGGCGGCAGTCTCGTCGTCTACGAGGAGGGGGCCACCGGCACGATCGCCAACAGAGTCGGATTCGACGAGGACCTGCTCGGGTCGAGCCCTTCGGTCTCCGGCCCGCGGGCGCGCCTCACCGCCACCAACCCGGAGGACGGGTTCGTCTACGTGCTGGACCGGCACGGCCGCACCCTGCGCGGGTTCGACGCCAATGGCACCCTGCGTCGCAGCTATCGGGTCGAGGGGCAAGAGATGGGGCGGCCGGTGGGGATGGTGTTTGCGCCGTCGTCGGACAGCACCGATGCCGCTAGTGACTTCAACCTGTTCGTAGCGGACGGTGGCGACACCCGATCCTCGGGTGGAGTGACAGAGATCAGCCTCGAGAGCACTGTCACCGCCTTCGCCCTCGTGGACACCGCCCTCCTCGTCCGCGACACGCCGACCTCGGCGTGGACGCCGGGCTCGCCGGACCCGGCCGGCGTCGCCTGGGTTTCCGTCGACGATCAACTGGTCGTGGTCGACTCCGAGGTCGACGAGACGACCGGGGCGGGGTGGAACAACGTCAACCTGTGGCGCACCACCCGGGCCGGGTCGGTGGTGGGTACCGGGACGTTGTGGGGACCGAGCGCCGCCAACGGCGGTTACTCGAGGGAGCCGACCGGAGCCTCGTTCGATCCAGTGTCGAACGCGCTGTTCGTGTCCGACGACTCGGCCAAGAAGATCTGGGTGATCAAGCGCGGTCCGGACGGCCAGTTCGGCACGGCCGATGACCTGGTGACCTCGATCAGCTCCTCGGCGTTCGGGAGCGACGACACCGAGGATCCCGCCTTTGAGTCGACCACCGGAGATTTGTTCTTCCTCGACGGGGTCGGGCGGGAGATCTACCGCATCGACCCGGTCGACGGCGTGTTCGCGAACGGTAATGACGTGATGACCCATTTCGACATCAGCCACCTCGGACCATCCGATTTCGAGGGTCTCGCCTCCGCTCCTGGACGGGGCACCCTCTACGTCGGGGCACGCTCAACCAAGCAGATCTTCGAGATCGGCTTGACGGGTTCGCTGATCCGCACGATCTCGCTCTCGGGGATCACCGGTCTCAGGTACATCTCCGGTCTGGAGGTCGCCCCATCGAGCACACTGAGCGGCGAGATGCACCTCTATGTCGTCGATCGTGCGATCGACAACGGAGCCAACTCGAGCGAGAACGACGGACGCTTGTTCGAGGTGTGGGCGCCCGACGTCGGCGGCCCCGCCGCCAACGTTGCGCCCGTCGCCCAGAACGACACTGCCTCCACCGCCCCTGGTACTGATGTGGTGGTGGACGTGCTCGCCAACGACACCGATGGCAACGGAGACACCCTGTCGGTGGTGGGTTTGACCCAGCCGGCCAACGGATCGGCCACGGTGGTGGCCGGCGGCGTTCGATACGTTCCCAATTCCGGGTTCACGGGGACCAACACGTTCACCTACCGGGCCTCGGACGGTGCTCTCGAGTCGAACACCGCCACGGTCACGGTCACCGTCGCCGCCCCCAACCTGGCGCCAACCGCCGGGAACGACTCGGCCACCACCCTCGAGGACACGGCGGTGACGATCGCGGTGCTGGGCAACGACTCCGACCCCGAGGGTCAGCCGCTCACGGTCCAGTTGGCGTCGCAACCCTCATCGGGGTCGGCAGTGGTCAACACGAACGACCAGACCGTCACCTACGCGCCGTCGCTCAATTTCAAGGGGCAGGTGAGCTTCACCTACCGGGCTTCGGATGGCGTCAACCTGTCCAACTTGGCCACGGTCACGGTGACGGTTTCCGCGGTCAATGATCCACCGGTGGCGGTCGGCGACGCGGCGGTGACGGGCAAAAACACCGCCGTCACCATCCCGGTGCTGGCCAACGACACCGACCCCGACGGCGACTCGCTCTTTGTCGTGTCATTGGGATCGCCGACCAGCGGGACCGTGGAACTCGTCGCGGGTGGGGTGCGCTACACCCCCAACGCCGGGTATCTGGGGCCCGACTCGTTCACCTACCGGGCCTCCGATGGCGCCCTGCAGTCCAATCTGGCGACGGTCTCGGTGACCGTGACCGAGGTGCTCCCCGCACCCGTGTTCCGGTCCTCGTCCTCGGCGGCTCTGACCGGGGCCAAGGGTTCGATACTCACCATCGCCGCTCCCACCGGTGTTCAGCCCGGTGATCTCCTCCTGGCCCAGATCCGGTACCGGGGGGCGACGCCCAACCTCACGGTGCCGGCCGGCTGGACCCTGGTGGGGACGATTCCCGGCGATCAGGCCAACCACAGCGTCTATTTCAAAATCGCCGCAACGGGCGAGCCGGCCTCCTACCAGTTCAACCAGAACACCAATGCCGGCCGGATGGCGGGCGGGATCGGCGCCTATTCGGGCGTGAGCACGACCAACCCGATCGTCGCCTGGGCCGCCTCGGCCTCGGGAACCTCCACCCTTGTTGCGCCGGATGCGGTTTCACCCGTGGGGAATGCGATGGTGGTGCGGCTGTGGGGCTGGCGGGGCTCGTCTGCCACCGAGATCGGCGTCGGGTTCAACCTTCCGCCCCCGGGCGTGTTCGAGCGGTGGTCGGAGCAGGTCGGGCATGCCAACAGCGACCGAAATCGGGTACTGGCGGGTGACCACGTCCAGCTCGCCGCAGGTGCGGTGGGGACGTCCACCGCCTCTGGTTCGGCCAGCACCAAGGAGAACCGGCGGAGCGCCTTCACCGTGATCTTGAGACCGCTGGGCAGCTGATTCCGAGCAGGTGATACGCCGGGTTCACGGACTCGGCGTATCTCCTGAACAACTGCCAGAACATTCCTGGCGGTGGGAGGCACCGGCCTGTACCATGCAGAGTGGGTGCTGGGGCATCCATGGGGTAATGGATGGGAGGCCGGAGAGTGGGCATTCGTTTTTTGCAGCGTCTGATGGTGGGCGTATCTGCCTTCCTCGTGCTGGTCGCCGCGCCGTTGACGGTGCCGGCCGGCTCTCTCGAAGAGGTGCGTCCCGCCCAGGAGGTGCGCCGGGTGCACACCGATGAGTTGGGGATGCGTAAGCCGGCTGGCATCGCCTTCGACTCGGTCAGGGGGGAACTTCTGGTGGCCGGGTCCGGGTCCGGCCAGACCGTCATCAGCCGGATGGGTTTCGACGAGGACCTGCTGGGGACCTTCCGTCTGGCTTCGATCGAGAATCCGGCAACCCTCGCCTTCGACCCCCGCAGCCATCGGCTTGTGACCCTGGACGGCGCCGCCCGCCTCGAGGTCGACCGATCCCGCCGGTCGAGTGGGATCGCCACCACCAGGATCGTCACCCCCGGCCTGGCGCGGGCCGAAAGCGCCGCCTTCGATCCGAACTCCGGTGCATGGCTGGTACTGGCCGACGGCGTCATCGAGGTGATCGACCTCTCCGACCCGACCCGCGTTCCCGCCAGGATCGATCCCTTGGTCGGCGGTCGGGCGCGGATGATCGCCACCAACCCTGCCGACGGTCTGCTCTACGCCTACGTCCCGGAGACCGGCCGGCTTCACGCTCTCGAGCCGAACGGAGCCGTTCGCTCGACCTTCGACCTGGCGACGCTGGAGGTGGTCGAGCCGGTGGCGATGACATTCGCCCCCACCTCCGACCCGACCGACGACCCCGCCGCCACCAACCTCTTCATCGCCGATGCCGGCGGCCGGCTCGCCTCGGGAGCGGTGACAGAGGCATCGCTCTCCGTCACTGCGGTTGCCATGGCCACGACCGAAACCGCCTCGCTGGTCAGGACCACCGCGACTTCGGCCTGGATACCCGGCTCTCCCGACCCGGCCGGGGTGGCCTGGGACTCGACGACCGGCCAACTGGTGGTGGTCGACTCCGAGGTCGAAGAAGTGACCGGGGCGGGGTGGAACAACGTGAACCTGTGGCGCACCACTCTGACCGGCTCGGTGCAGGGCACCGGGACGTTGTGGGGACCCCTCGCCGCCAACGGCGGATACGCCAGGGAGCCCACCGGAGCCGGCTACGACCCGGCTTCCGACACCCTGTTCGTTTCAGATGACAACGCCGGGAAGGTGTTCGTGGTGAAACGGGGTACGGATGGCACCTT
Organism: Actinomycetota bacterium; assembly: GCA_036745195.1. Lineage (GTDB taxonomy): Bacteria > Actinomycetota > Acidimicrobiia > Spongiisociales > ZC4RG35 > JBFHRE01. The sequence continues at coordinate 4,450 of DAIOGO010000137.1, forward strand.
CGGAACGGGCGACGACATCGTGACATTCATCAGTGCCTCTGCCTTCGGGAGCACCGACACCGAGGACCCGACAATGGAATCGACCACCGGAGATCTGTTCTTCCTCGACGGGGTCGGACGCGAGATCTACCGGGTCGACCCGGTAGATGGGGTGTTCGGGAATGGCAACGATGTGATGACCCAGTTCGACATCAGCCACCTCGGCCCCACCGACTTCGAGGGTCTCGCCTCGGCTCCCGGCCGGGGCACGCTCTACGTGGGGGCACGTGCGACCGAACAGATCTTCGAGATCTCGCTGACCGGTTCGCTGATCCGCACCTTCTCGCTCGATGGGATCACCGGTCTGAAGTACATCTCCGGTCTGGAGGTCGCCCCGTCCACCGTTTCCCCCGGGACGATGAACTTCTACATCGTGGATCGGGCGGTCGACAACGGTAACGCTCCCACCGAAAACGACGGGAAGCTGTTCGAGGTCACCGCCCCGGACATCGGCGGCCCGCCGCCGCCCCTCGCTCCGGTGGCGGGGAACGACTCGGCGGCCACCTCGTTGGAGACCGCCGTGACCATCGACGTGCTCGCCAACGACACCGACGGCAACGGAGACACCCTGTCGGTGGTGGGTCTCTCCTCGCCCGGGAACGGAACCGTCGGCCCGGTGCCGGGAGGGGTGCTGTACACCCCCAACGCCGGGTTCACCGGGACGGACACCTTCACCTACCAGGCATGGGACGGCGCCCTCACGTCCAATACGGCGACGGTCACCGTTACGGTCACGGGCATCAACCAGGTGCCGGTGGCCGGGGACGACTCCGCCGCCACCCTGGAGGACACCCCGGTGGTGATCACGGTGCTGGCCAACGACACCGACGGGGATGGCCAGGCACTCTCGGTGCAACTGGCTTCCCAACCAGCTTCGGGCAGTGCCACGGTCAACGGCGACCACACTGTGACTTACAGCCCTGCGCTGAACTCCAACGGGTCCGTGAGCTTCACGTATCAGGCTTCGGACGGCCTGGCGCCCTCGAATCTGGCCACCGTCACCGTCACTGTGAACGCGGTCAACGACGCCCCCGTGGCGCAGAACGACTCCGCCACCACCGCCTTCAACACCCCGGTCACGATCAACGTCCTCTCGAATGACAGCGACGTCGAGGCCAACCCGCTGACGGTCACCGGTCTGTCCACGCCTTCCTTTGGCGTCGTGACGCTTTTCGCCGGTGGGGTCGAGTACACCCCGAACGCCGGGTTCGTGGGGATCGACACCTTCACCTATCGGGCCTGGGACGGCAGCCTCGAGTCGAGCCCGGCGACCGTCACCGTCACGGTCAACGACGGCACGGCCAAGTTCTTCGCCCAGTCCCAGACCATCGTGTTGGGTTCGCTCGTATCCGGCACAGTGGCCTCGACCTACACCGACGACAACATCTTCCTCCGCTTCCGCGAGAAGGCCCACAACAAGACCACGGCCACCTGGATGGAGGTTCGTTGGACCTTTGTGGTCACACCAGGCTCTTCGATGGTGTTCTCGCTGCGCGGATACACCTCGGGTGAGGCGTTCAACTTCGCCTATTCGACCGACGGAACCAACTGGATCCCGATGACCTCGATCACTACGACGACGGAGTCGGGCACCCAGGTCGGGGTCCCTGCCAATCTCAGTGGCACGGTGTACGTCCGGGCGGTCGATGCCAATCGGGCCACCAGCGGCGACACGTTCCGTGATTCGCTCTATATCGACGAGATGTGGTTCCGCTCCACACCCTGAGCGAGACGACGCCTTTCGAATCGGTGAGTCCTTAGCCCCCAGAAGATGGGCTCAGGCGGGGTCGACGGATTCGAGTTCAGCCAGGCGGCGGTCGATGACCTCGTTCAATCGTCGATCCAACTCGGGCATCTCCGCCGCGAGGTCTCTCAGATCCCACGACATCGTGGTGAGCAGTCGTGCCTTGGTGATCGCTACCGCGTTGGCCGATCGCCTCGGCCCTCGCATCGAGCCGATCTCACCAAGGATGTCGCCCGGCCCGAGAATCGAGACGAAACCCGTCCCGGCGGTGACGGCCACCCGGCCCTCGGCGATCACGAAGAACCGGCTCGAGATCTCGCTCTCGGTGGCGAGGACCGTGCCGAGTTCGACATTTCGTTCCGAGAGGGTGGCGGCGAGTCTGGCGCGGTCGTCGTCGTCGAGATCGGCGAAGAGGGGGATACCGCTCAGCTGGTCTGGATCGACCGGGACTCTGTTCTCTTCGTTCACAGGTCGACTCTACCCAGACCGCTCCGGTCGGGGCCGCTCCAAGCGGGCATCTTGCATCGGAGCGGGGGTTGGGGCGAGACCCCGGAAATGGGGAAGCGCGGTGCGGGGTTGACCAGGCGATGAGTCCATCGCACGGTCGCCCCCGCCTGGTAGCGCCTGTTCTGGTTGTGGTGCTGGGCCTGGCGATCCTCGGTGTTGCCTGGCTCCTGCCGGCGATCTGGCCGGGTCCGGCGGCGACGGTGTCGGTGGCCAGGTTCGAGCCGGCCGAACTCGGCTCGCAGACGACTGACGCCCTTCCTCTCGGGATACCGTTGCAGGGGGTGTTCCTGGTGGTGGGCTCCGAGGAGGACACCTC
>DAIOGO010000138.1:0-7038 GCA_036745195.1 Actinomycetota bacterium
GAGTGGCCGCCATCACCTCGTCTTCTTCTTCGAAGGTCCCATACATGTACGGGGTGTCGGCGGCGAACTCGGCGGCGCAGGTGTCGACCGTCTTGAACGTGGTCTTGACCCCCGCCCCCAGGCGCATCGCTCGCACCTCCCCCTCGGAGCGCTTCCAGAGATGGGCGAGCTGGCGGTCGGCGAAGCCGAATCGTTTCGCCAGTCGGATGGCGTCACCCGACATGCCCCGGCGATCGAGCTCCTGTCGGATGGCGACGATTTCGCCCAGTTGGGAGACGAACCACGGGTCGTATCTACTCCCCGCCGCCACCCGCGCTTCCTCCCAACCCCTTCGCAGCGCCTCCGCCACGGCGAAGATCCGGGTGGGGGTCGGGGTGACGATGTCGTTCCACAGCGTCTCGTCGTCCAGCCCGGTGACGGTCTCCTCCCCGGCGTCGGCGTTGAGCCCGAAACGCCCCTGCTCCATCGAACGAAGCGCTTTTTGGATCGCTTCGGGGAAGCTCCGGCCGATCGCCATCGCCTCCCCCACGCTCTTCATGGAGGTGCCCAGCGTGCGCGGCGCCGAGGGGAACTTGGCGAAGTCGAAGCGGGGAACCTTGACCACCACGTAGTCGAGGGCAGGCTCGAAGCTGGCAGGTGTTGCTCCGGTAATGTCATTGGCGATCTCGTCGAGGGTGAAACCCACCGCCAGCAGGGCGGCGATCTTGGCGATCGGGAACCCAGTCGCCTTCGACGCGAGGGCGGAGGATCGCGACACCCGGGGGTTCATCTCGATGACGAGGCGGCGTCCGGTGAGGGGGTCGACGGCGAATTGGACGTTGGAGCCGCCGGTGGCGACGCCGATCACGCGCAGAACCTCGATGGCGTCGTCGCGCATCGCCTGATACTCACGATCGGACAATGTCTGGATGGGGGCTACGGTGATGGAGTCGCCGGTGTGAACCCCCATCGGGTCGAGGTTCTCGATCGAGCACACGATCACTGCGTTGTCGTTGCAGTCCCGCATGACCTCGAGCTCGAACTCCTTCCAGCCGTAGACCGACTCCTCGACGAGAATCTCTCCCACCGGGGAGGTCGCCAGCCCGTGCCGGGCCTTTTCGACGAACTCTTCGCGGTCGGCGGCGATGCCGGTGCCACCCCCACCCAGGATGAAGGACGGCCGGATCATGATCGGGAAGCCGATCTCGTCGGCCACTCGTACCGCCTCGGCCATCGAGCGGGCATAACCAGCCCTCGGCACCGCCAGGCCCGCCTCCTCCATGGTCTGCTTGAAGCGGCCACGATCCTCGGCCCGATCGATCGCCTCGAGACCCGCCCCGATGAGCTCGGTTCCGTATTTCTCGAACACTCCCTTTCGGGCCAGTTGGGTGGTCACATTGAGGGCGGTCTGGCCGCCCAGGGTGGGAAGCACCGCGTCGGGGCGCTCCTTGGCGATGATCCGCTCCACCACCTCGGCGGTGACCGGTTCGATGTAGGTGGCGTCTGCGAACTCGGGGTCGGTCATGATCGTGGCAGGGTTGGAGTTCACGAGGATGACCCGGTAGCCGTGGGAGCGGAGCACCTTGGCGGCTTGGGTCCCCGAGTAGTCGAACTCGCACGCCTGCCCGATGATGATCGGACCAGACCCGATGAGCAGGATCGAGTGGAGATCCGTGCGCTTCGGCATCAGCCGCCCACCCCCATCAGGTCGAGGAACTCGCCGAAGAGGTATCCGGCGTCACCCGGGCCGGGAGCGGCCTCTGGGTGGTACTGAACGCCGAAGGCGGGGACGTCGACACAGGAGAACCCCTCGAGGGTCCCGTCGTTGAGGTTCTGGTGGGTCGGCACCAGTGCCCCAAAGGTCGAGTGGACCTCGGTTGGGAGCAACTCGGGCCCGACCAGGCCTTGTCGGGGAGGAGCGGTCTCACCGGTCAAGGACCACAGGTCGACGGCGAAACCGTGGTTCTGGGCTGTGATCTCGACCCGTCCGCTGGAGAGCCTCTTCACCGGGTGGTTGCCACCGTGGTGACCGAAGGGCAGCTTGTAGGTTCTCGCCCCCAGGGCGAGGCCCAGCACCTGATGGCCAAGACAGATCCCGAACACCGGCACCTGGCCGAGCAGACCGCGCAGGGTTTCGATGGTGGCGGTGAGCGGTTCGGGGTCGCCGGGGCCGTTCGAGACGAAGACGCCGTCAGGTTTCTCCGCGAGGATGGCGCCGGCAGCGGTGGCGGCGGGCACCACCAACGTCTCGAGACCGGCGGCGGTGAGCTGACGGAGGATGTCCCGCTTGAGTCCCAGGTCGACGGCGACCACCGATCCCCGGCGAGGTCCGGTGGCAGGGTGATTCTGGGGAACCGAGATCGAGACTCCGCTCGCCAGATCCTGACCTTCCATGCGCGGGGCGGCAGCGGCGGCGTCCCGCAACTCGGCTTCGCCGAATCCGGCACCCATCGCCACCGGTTGCGCACCCCGGTCGCGGATGTGTCGGGTGAGCCGGCGCGTGTCGATCTCCGCCAACGCCACCATCCGGCGGTCGCGCAGGTAGGCGGCGAAGCTCCCCTCGGATCTCCAGTTGGAATCCTTGAGCGAAAGTGAGCGCATCACGAACCCGGCGGCATGGGTCGAGTCCGACTGGGCGTCCTCCTCGCTCACTCCGTAATTCCCGATGTGGGCCGCCGTCATCACCACCACCTGGCCGGCATAGGAGGGATCGGTGATGACCTCTTGGTAACCGGTCATCGAGGTGTTGAACACGACCTCACCCACCGTCATCCCCCCGGCGCCGACCGATGTCCCTCGAAAGACCGCTCCATCGGCGGTGACGAGCAGGCCTGGTTCGGTCACGAGTTGACCAACTGGTGGACCTGGCGTCCCTCGAAGATGGTCGACACGACCTGACCCCGCATCGTCTGTCCCTTCCACGGGCTGTTGAGCGACAGCGATCGGAAGCCGCTTGCCTCCCACTCGCGAGCCGGATCGATCACGCACAGGTTGGCCGGCTGTCCCACCTCGAGTCGGTTTCCATGCCGTTCCAGCCCTGCGATCCTGGCCGGAGCGATGGACATCCGCTCGAAGAGCAACTCCGGGTCGGGCCCCACTGCCGCCATGACCGCCGCCAGCGCCGTCTCCAGGCCGATGACGCCCCGGGGGGCCTCCTCGAAGGGCACCTCGCATTCGGCCACGGCGTGAGGCGCGTGATCGGTGGCGACGGCATCGATCACACCGCTGATCAACCCGGCCCGCAATGCCTCGATGTCAGCCTGGGTGCGCAGCGGCGGGTACATCTTGAAATCGGGGTCCATGGTCATGACCATCTCGTGGTCGAAGGTGAGCGAATGGGGAGTGACCTCCGCTGTCACCGGAAGACCCTGTTCCTTGGCGGACCGGACCAACTCCACCGATCCGGCGGTGGACACATGCTGGACGTGGTACCGACATCCGGTCAGCCTCACGAGCGCCAGGTCCCGGGCGATGATGATCTCCTCGGCGGCCGCAGGGAGCCCTCGCATCCCCAATCGGGCCGAAACCGATCCTTCGTGCATCTGCCCGCCCCGGGCGAGACCCGGATCCTCGGCATGCTGGGCGATGATGCCGCCCCTCCCCACCAGGTACTCCATCGCATGGCGGAGCAGGCCGGCGTCCTTCACGGTGTCGCCGTCGTCGGTGAAGATCCGCACGCCCGCCTCCCACATCTCGTCGAGGTGGGCGAGGTGCTCACCCTGACGTCCGAGCGATATCGCTCCGGCCGGAGCGACCAGGCACAGGCCCGCCTGCCGGCCGCGGTCGGTCACGAACCTGGCCATGTGGCCGGCATCGATCGCAGGGGTGGTGTTGGGCATGGCCACGATGGCCGTGAATCCTCCCGCTACCGCCGCCTGCGAGGCGGAAGCGATCGTCTCCTTCCACTCCTGGCCCGGCTCGCGGGTGTGGACGTGGAGATCGACCAGACCGGGCCCGACGTAACACCCGGATGCTTCCACCACCTCTCCCACCGCCTCGATGTCGGGAGCGATGTCGACGATCCGGCCGTCTTCTATGGCGACGTCCGCCGCCACCATGCCTCCCGGGGTCAGAACGAGCCCACCTTTGATGACGATCATGATTTCACCAATCCGGTTCCGAGCTGAAACAGCACTGCCATTCGCACCGCCACCCCCGCCGTCACCTGGTCGAGGACCAGCGAGCGCGGGTGGTCTGCGATCTCGGGGGCGATCTCCACTCCCCGGTTCATCGGACCGGGATGCATCACCACCGCGTCCGGATGGAGCCGGGAGAATCGCTCCAGGGTGAGCCCGTAGCCCGTCACGTATTCGGGGAGGGAGGGGAACACCGTGCTCCCGCCCCGCTCGATCTGGACTCGGAGGAGGTAGACCACATCGAGCTCGGGGAGCACCTCGTCGAGGTCGGTCGAGACCTTCACCGGCCAGCCCGTAACGTCGAGCGGGAGCAGCGTGGGCGGGGCGATCAGGGTCACCTCGGCGCCGAGGGCGGCGAAGGCATACAGATCCGAACGGGCGACCCGTGAATGTCGGATGTCACCGACGATGCCGATGCGCAGGCCGTCGAGTTTGCCGAAATGGTTCCTGATGGTTAGCGAGTCGAGCAGCGCCTGGGTCGGATGCTGGTGGGCTCCGTCTCCCCCGTTGACCACGGGGCAGTCCGTCCATTCCGCCACCCGCCACGGGGCGCCGGTCGCTCCGTGGCGGACGACCATGATGTCGGCCCCCATCGCCTTCAGGGTGAGGGCGGTGTCCTTGAGCGACTCTCCCTTGGAGAGTGAGGAGGTCGAGGGGGCGAAGCTCATCACATCGGCCGACAGCGCCTTGGCCGCCCGTTCGAACGAGAGCCTGGTCCGGGTGGATGCCTCGAAGAAGAGGGTCGCCACGGTCAGCCCTTGGAGTGCGGGCACCTTCGGGATCGCCCTCTGCAGCACCGCCGAGAACTCGTTGGCCGAGTCGAGCAAGCCCTCCAATTCGGCCCTCTCCATTCCCACGGTGGTGAGCAGGTGTTTGGTCATCGTTGTTCCTCCCCCGGTGTCAGCATCCACACTCCGGCCTCCCCATCCACTTCCGGCAATCTCACGAACACCCGGTCATCGTGGGAGGTGGGGAGGTTCTTTCCGACGTAGTCGGGTCTGATCGGCAACTGGCGGTGCCCCCGATCGACGATCACCGCCAGCTCGACCCTGGCGGGCCGGCCGAGCGATAGCAGTGCATCCAGGGCGGCGCGTACCGTCCGGCCCGTGTAGAGGACGTCGTCCACCAGCACCACCTGTTCGCCGGTCAGGTCGACGGGTATCAACGTGCGGGACAGGCGGGTGTTGGGGCGCTTGCCCAGATCGTCCCGGTACATGCCGATGTCGAGCTCGCCGACCGGGAGCTTGACCCCTTCCAGCTCGTCGATGGCCTCGGCCAGCTGTTCGGCCAGGGGTACTCCCCGGGAGTGGATTCCTACCAGGATCACTCGCTCCGCTCCCTGGTGGCGTTCGAGGATCTCGTGGGCGATGCGTCGGATGGCGCGTCGCAGATCATCGGCGGTCATCACCTGTGGCATGTCGGCCTCCAGGTGGCCACCGGTCTGATGGTGGTCATCTTGCTCCTTCCCGGCCTCTCGGGACCGGATTAAAGGGATACTGCGGCGAGGCTAGCAGGCGCCGGGTCGGGCTCTGCCGTCTCGAACCGCGCCGCCCCGGTGATGTCCGATCAGGGTCGTTCGGCCCCGGCCAGAGCGGCGAGAACGCCATTCACGAAGGCTCCGCTCTTGTCCGTCGAGTACTCCTTGGCGATCCGCACCGCCTCGGCGATGACCACCGCGGTCGGCGTCGCCGGCTCATGGCGGAGTTCGAAGAGGGCGAGACGCAAGATGGCCCGATCGACGGCCGGCATGCGGTCGACCCGCCAGTTGTCCGAGGATGCTTCGATCGTTCGGTCCAACTCGGCTCGATGGGCGAGAACCCCTTCGGCCAACCGGCGGGCCTTGGCGGGCAGCCCGGTATCGTCGCCGAGTTCGGCGCGGCCCATGAGATCCGCCTCGAACAGGGCCTGGATCGCCAGGTCGCGCGGCTCGGTCACTCGCGGGTCATGTAGGAGCCGGTACGGGTGTCGACTTTGATCCGCTCCCCCTGTTCGATGAAGAGCGGCACCTGCACGGTCATCCCCGTTTCGACGGTGACGGCCTTGGTGGCTCCCGACACCGTGTTGCCCTTGACGCCGGGCTCGGCGTAGGTGACCTCGAGCACCACAGAGGCGGGAAGGTCGACGCCGATCGGGTTGCCGCGGAACATGGCCAGGATCACCGTCATCCCGTCTGTCAGGTAGTTGGCGGCGTCCCCCACGTCGTCCACGCTCATCGTGATCTGGCTGTAGTCGTCGAGGTTCATGAAATGGAGACCCATGTCGTCCTGGTACAGGAACTGGTAGTCGGTCTTCTCGATGATCGCCTGAGTCACGTCTTCGTCCGCCCGAAAGGTGCGGTCGAGCACCTGGCCCGTCTCGACGTTCTTCAGCTTCATCCGCACGAATGCCTTGCCCTTGCCCGGTTTGACGTGTTCGTACTTGACGATCGTGAAGATCGAGCCGTCGAGATCGAGGGCCATGCCGGGGCGGACGTCGTTGGTCGAAACCATCAGGAGATCTCCAGGAAGCGGGTCCCTAGGCTACCCGATGTCTCGCCTGCGGAGACCGGGCAGAAGCGCGAGACAAGTTCCAGGTCTCAACCTTCAACCTGCACCGCTGAAAGCGCCAGGTCTATCTCTTCCCCGGTCACGTTCTCGAGCACCGGCTTGCCGGGTGCCTCCAGCAAGACCATCCGCACCGCCTCGCCCGCTCGCTTCTTGTCCCGCCCGATCAGCCGGAGGCACTCGTGGCGATCCAACCCCGGCGCTGCCACCGGCAGACCGGCCCCCCGCACCACCTCCACCAGACCCGACCGGTCGAACCCGTACCGTTGCTCCGAGATGGCGGCGGCGGCCACCATCCCCACCGCCACCGCCGGCCCGTGCGGCATCGGGGCGAGGATCTCCACCGCGTGACCGATGGTGTGGCCGAGATTCAGGAAGGC
>DAIOGO010000139.1:0-6974 GCA_036745195.1 Actinomycetota bacterium
ACCTGCCAGAACGGGAAGTTCCACGGCATGACGGCGAGAACCACGCCCAACGGCTCGTGGTGGAGGTAACTCTTGGTCCGCCCGGTCTCGATCGCCTGGTCGGCGAGCATGTGCTCGGCCTGCTCTGCGTAGTGGCGGCAGACCCAGGCGCACTTCTCGATCTCGGCCTTGGCGCTGGCCACGGTCTTTCCCATCTCGATGGTCATCAGCTCGCCCCACTCGGCACTGCGCTTCTCCAGCACGTCGGCCACCGACATCATCAACTCGGCGCGGGCGGAAAAGGAGGTCCGCCTCCACCGGATGAAGGTGTCGTTGGCCCGTTCGATCAGGGCGGCCACCTCGGCCGGGGTGTGTTCGGCGTATTCGGTAACCAGCGCACCGGTCGCCGGATTGATCGTCTGCAACATGGGCTCGGGCTCCTCTCGGGCGAAGACGGCAGCCTCACCGTCTCCCTCCAATTGTCGAGCGGTAGCGTAGGCGTCATGGACAGGTGGGATGCGGTGGTGATCGGCGGAGGCATCGCCGGCGTGTCTGCCGCCTTCGAACTGACCCAGAGCGGCCTCCGCACCGTGCTCGTCGAGATGGAGTCACAACTCGCCTATCACACGACGGGTCGCTCGGCGGCCCTCTACCTCGAGAACTACGGTCACCCGGCCGTCCGCCCCTTGAGCCGGGCCTCGCGACCCATCTTCGAACGCCCGGCCTGGGCCGATCACCCTCTGATCGGCGAGCAGCGTGGAGCGATCACCGTCGCCACCCGCCGGCAGATGGAGGCACTGGCCCGACAGGAGCAGGAGGCGGCCGCCGCCGGAACCAGCACCCGGATGCTGACCGGCGAGGAAGCAGCCGCCCTGGTGCCGGCACTCCGTCCTATCGAAGCCGCACTGTGGGAGCCGGGCGCCGCCGACATCGACGTCGCCGGTACCCATCAGATGTATGTCCGTGGCTTGCGCCGCAATGACGGCGAGATCCGAACGAGTTCGCCGGTCACCGGTCTGGCCGTCGACGGTGACGGCTGGCAACTCGCATGTGGAGAGGATCGACTACGAGCGCGAGTCGTGGTCGACGCCGCCGGAGCCTGGGGCGACGCCGTCGCCGGCCTGGCCGGGGTGAATCCGATCGGGTTGACACCCATGCGGCGAACCGCCTTCATGGTGACCGGTCCGCCCGGTTCGAGTGGCTGGCCGCTGGTCATCGGCGCCGGTCACGACTTCTACTTCAAACCCGACGGGGCCCAGTTGCTCTGTTCTCCTTCGGAAGAGGAGCCGGTCGAGCCGGGCGACCCCCGGCCGCGGGAGGAGGACATCGCAATGGCGATCGAGCGGATCAACGAGGTCACTACCCTCGACATCCGATCAGTCCGGTCGTCGTGGACCGGGTTGCGCACCTTCGCCCCCGACCGGTCCATGGTGATCGGCGAGGACCCCGAGGCACCCGGGTTCTTCTGGCTGGTCGGTCAGGGCGGGACCGGGATCGAGACAGCCCCCGCCGCCGCCCAACTCCTCGCCTCGCTGGTGACCCGGGGTGAAGCGCCCGACCATCTCAACCACGTCCGACTGGACGCCATCACCCCTGGCCGGCTCCGCCCATCCGGTTGATTACCGGTTCGGGCATTGCCGGGCCAAACTGCACCGGCGATGCCCGGTTCCGCCATCGACCGAATGCGCCGGCGGGTGGTGATCAACACCACCGGCCTGTTTGCCCACGCCGACGATCCCCTCGCCAACACCCTCGACTACCCGGGAGATCCCGGGCTGTTCGGGCCTGACTCCGTGACCTGGCGGGTTATGGGCGACCCCGCCACCTTTGTCGGGGGTATCCGAGCCCTCATGATCCAGGCGGCCCACCCCGAGGTGGTGGCCGGGGTGGCGGATCATTCCCGGTATCGGGAAGACCCGCTCGGCCGGCTCTCGCGAACCTCGAACTACGTGACCGCCACCGCCTACGGGGCGATGCCCGAGGTCGAAGCGGCCGTGGCCACCGTCAGGCGCGCCCACTCGCCGGTGCGAGGGACCTCCCACCGAGCCGTGCCCTATTCGGCGGGAACCCCCGAACTGGCGGCCTGGGTACACAACAGCCTGACCGATTCGTTCCTCGTCGCCAACCAGATGTTTGGCCGGCACCGCCTCACCGGCCCGGAAGCCGACCGGTTCGTTCACGAACAGACCACGGTCGGCGCCCTGCTCGGTGCTCAGCCGTTGCCGGACACGGCGAACGAACTCGAGGCCTACGTGGCCGAGCACCCATCTCTCGCCCCGTCCCCGGGGGCGAACGAAACCATGGCCTTCCTCAAGAACCCACCGTTGCCGGCGACAATTCGGGCCGGGTACCGGATCCTGGCGGCGGCGGCCGCCGCCACCATCCCCGAACGGCTCCGGCGGGTGCTCGACCTGACCCCCCCACCATTGGCACGACAGCAAGGCGCGATGGCGGTGACCGGCCTGCGGTGGGCGCTGGGCGCTTCCCCACGCTGGAGGATCGCCCTGCTTCGGGTGGGCGCCGAGATCCCAGAGGGGCAGTTCAAACAGAAGCTGCCGTTTGAGGATCTCCCGCGACGGAACGTTTGACTGCGGCGGTCTTGGGGAGCAACAACACGAAGCGAGCGCATCCCTCGCCGGCCTCGTAGACGAGGTCGCCCCCCATCAGTCTCGCCAGCTGCCGTGACACCGAGAGCCCGAGCCCGACCGACTGTGGGTTCATGATCGAATTCGACGCCCGGGTATATGGTTCGAAGATCTCCTCGATGGAGGAGGCGGGAACGCCCACCCCGTCGTCGACGACCGCCAGGGCCACCCGCTCGCCCCGATCCTCCAGCTCGACCCACACCGACTCGCCGCCGTAGCGAAGGGCATTGGTCACCAGGTTCCGCATGATCTGGCGGAATCGAAGTGGGTCGAACAGCGCCCAGCTGTCCGTTTCCCCGTGTATCGCCGGGTCGATGTGCTTGCGGCCGCTGCGACGAACATGGGTCGAGAGCACGGTTTCGGCCTCTCGCACCAGATCGCAACGGACTGGCTTGATCACGAGCGTCCCGATATCGGCCCGGGCAGCCACCAGCAGGTCCTCGACGATGTTGGCGAGCTCACTCGACTGCTCGTAGATCAGGCTGAGGAACTCGTCCACCTCTGCCTCACCGAATTCACCCTTGCCACGGGACAGTTCCTGGGCGAGCCCGACGATGCCGGTGAGCGGGGTCCTCAATTCGTGACTGACCGAGGCGAGGAACTGATCTTTGGAGCGGATGAGGGCCTCCAGCCGCTCCTTGAGGCGGGTGAGTTCGGCGAGAGAATCTTCCAAGCGGCCGTTCTCGAGCGACACCATCAGTCGGGAGGCGATGGTGTCGGCCATCCGCAGATCGCGAGCGTTGAAACCACTGACGGCGCTGAGCGGGTCGGCCACGATGATGACGCCGGCATGATTGTCACCTGACACCAACGGCACGGTCATGGCATGGGCTGGTGTCGACATGCCGGGGATGGGCAGATCGTTGGGCCCGAGTTTGGGGAGCAGCATCGATTGTTTGAGGATCTCGGGCCACCGACCCGAGGTGGGCAGACTCACCGGTGTCATGACGTCGGTGGGCCGGTCGGCGGTTGCCGACGTTCGCAGGGCGTAGAGATGGCCTTGCTCGGGAATGAGGAAGATGTGCACCGCCGAGGCCTCGAACAGCCTGCGGATCCCTTCTGCCGCCACCCGGGCGGCGTCCTCCAGGAGTGGCGAGCCGTGCAGTTCGAAGGTGAGTTCGTAGAGCGACTCGATCCGCGAACGCTGGTCGCGCTGATTGGTGTAGGCCCGAAATGCCACGAACAGGAGAGCGATGGGGAGGAATGCCAGCCAGGCCGACTCGGGGCGCAACCAGATGATGGTCACGGCCACCATGCCAAGGCCCACGTTCATCAGGGTCCCGACTGCCCCGAATCCCACCACCTCACCCATCTCGGCCGGTGACACTCGACCGCCGGTCATGTGGATCGCCCCGGTGATGAGCAGTGTCGCCAGGCCGAGCGCCAGCAAGCTGCCGAGCAACGCTCCCAACGCGCCCGACAGGGCCAGTGGATCCTGTCGATCGACGAGGGAGAAGAAGACCACCGCCACCACCAGCGTCTGGGTGCCGAAGGCGGCCACATTGAAGACCACCCTCACGCCCCGTTGGTGGCGGTTGATGATCAGGGCCGCCGCCCCACCGACCACCTGACCGATGACGAGGGCGGTTGGGCTGGCGAGGTAGAGACCGAGCACAGTGGCGATCTCGGATACCGAAAACGAGTGGGCATCCCGACGGAACCGGAAATGGACGACGGCGAGCTCGAACACGTAATACAGCACCGCCATCCCCCACCAGGGAATCGACAGCACCTCTTCGGGTGCGGTGAGCTGGGGCACATCGGCGGCCGCCATCGTGCCCAGGATCACGATCGCCGTGAGCAGGGACGCCAGCAACCGCACCCGGCCAACGCCGTGGTGTTCGCCCGCGGTCGGGGCGACGGAAGTGGACGCCGGCTGGGAAGCCACCGGCTCGTCGAACGTCTCGGCGGCGCTCGTCATTGGTTCGCTCGCATGGATAACTCCAACTATCGGTCGCCCACAAGAGCGTCTCCAGCACTTCCTGTTCGTTACGGCCAAATCCAGCTCCCGTCCGGCTACCGCCCGGAACCAGGTTGAATAGGGGCGTGCGTTCCGTGTCGTTTGCCTTGCTGGCCGCCACCCTGACGGCCTGCGTCAGCATCACCCCGCCCGAACAGGCCCCTCCGCCGGTGCCCGCCCCGAGCGAGCCGGTCACCGCCTGCTCCACCGACTATCGCCTGATCTGCGAGGCCGTCGACCTGATCGAAGCCAACTACGTCGACGACGTCGATCCGGCCCAACTGGCGGCAGCGGCTACCCGCGGCATCGAGGAGTTCGCCCAAGGATCGGGGGCCGAGTCTGCCTGCACGATTCCGTTCGAAGGCTTCGATCTCGTCTGCCAGGCGATCGAGGTCAAAGGAGTCGAGGCGGAGGAAGCCGTCGAGGCCGCCCTGGTGGGAATGGTCCTGTATGAACTCGATCCCAATTCTGCGTACTTCGACGAAGCGTCCCTCGAGCTGATCAGGCAGGACCAACTCGGTCAGGTGGAAGGAATCGGAGCAGTCGTCACCACCGAAAGCACCGCCCCGGCTGGGCAACAGGTTGAGAGTCTGTGTCCCATCATCTCAGCGGAGTGTCGACTGGTCATCGTCTCCACATTCTCCGGTGCTCCCGCCGAGCGAGCCGGGATCCTCGCCGGGGACGTGGTGGTCGAGGTCGATGGCCTGCCGATCGCCGGGAAGACGATCGACGAGGTCACCGCCCAGGTGCGGGGGGAGGCGGGTACGCCCGTCGAACTGGCGCTGGAACGGGATGGGCGCCGGGTGGAGGTGTCGGTCATCCGGGAAGCAATCGAAATCCCGGTGGTCGAGTCTCGACTGGTGGATCGGGTCGGATATCTCAGGCTCAACAGCTTCAGCGCCAACTCCGGCGGCCAGGTGGACGACACCCTGCGCCGGCTGCTGTCAGACGGGGCGGAGACGCTGATCATCGATCTACGCGACAACCCGGGGGGAACGCTCACGGCGGCGATCGACATCGCCTCGGAATTCGTGGACGAAGGGTTGGTGCTCGCCACCAGTGGTCCAGACGGGACCACCGAGTACCCGGCGGATGGCAAGGGCACCGCGGTGGGGATACCCACCACCGTCCTCATCAACCAGGGGAGCGCCTCGGCTTCCGAGGTGGTGGCGGGCGCCCTGCAGGATGCCGGAGCGGCGGTGGTGGTGGGTCACGTCAGTTACGGCAAGAACACCGTTCAGCAGACCTTCGACCTCTCCAATGGCGGAGCCCTCAAGCTCACCATCGCTCGCTGGGTGACCCGGGCGGGACGCAACCTCGACAACGGCGTGGTCCCCGATGTCGAACTCGACCTACCCGCCGACCTCTCTGTCGACGAACTGGTGGCGCTGGTGAGCGCGGCGACCAGCGGGTGATCTCAACCGGCGACCAGACCGGTGGGACATGACACCCCGGTCCCGCCGATCCCGCAGTAGCCGTTGGGGTTCTTGGCCAGGTACTGCTGGTGGTAGTCCTCGGCGTAGTAGAAGGGTCCGGCCTGGGTGATCTCGGTGGTGATCGGCCCATATCCGGCCCGTTCCAGCTCGACCTGATACCGCCGGCGAGATGCCTCCGACGCCTCCAGTTGCTGAGGAGTCTCGATATAGATGGCCGATCGATACTGGCTGCCGACGTCGTTCCCCTGCCGGTCCCCCTGGGTGGGATCGTGACCTTCCCAGAAGACCCGCAGGATCGAGTCGATGCCGGTCACCTGGGGATCGAAGACCACCAGCACCACCTCGGCATGACCGGTCCGGCCGGTACAGGTCTCCTGATAGCTGGGGTTGGGGGTGGTCCCTCCGGCGTACCCGACGGCGGTGGTGTAGACACCGGGAGTCTTCCAGAACAGCCGTTCTGCACCCCAGAAACAACCCATGCCCACCACCAGTCGCTCGTGACCCTCGGGAAAGGGGGGAACGATCGGTCGCCCGGACACGAAGTGGACGGGGTTCACCGTCACCGGGGTGTCCCTACCGGGCAGAGCCGATCCCTCACGGGCGTTGCCTCTTTCACCAAACAATCGCATGACAACCTCGTTGCTCGATCGACGGATTGTCCCACCGTCCGGTCCCTACCACAACGAAACAATCGGTGAACGGCGCTCGCCCTCAGAGCGCCGAGGCATCCTGGACGAAGGTGTCACACGCCCCCGGATCGCCGGTCTCGTATCCGTTGTTGAACCACCGCACCCGCTGCTCGGCCGTCCCGTGATTGAACGCCTCCGGATCGACCCGTCCCTGGACCGCGATCTGAATCCGGTCGTCACCCACCGCCGCCGCCGCCTCCAGCGCTTCGTCGATCTCCCCGGGATCGATCTCGACATACCCCTCTTGCACTTCGGCGCTCCCGCT
>DAIOGO010000140.1:0-6919 GCA_036745195.1 Actinomycetota bacterium
GAGCGTGATGGTCACCCGGGCGAGGCTAACCGTCGCCGAAGCCGGCCATGAATGCCCGGGTCGGTGACACCGGTCGATGGCTCGACGGATTTGGGCTTGGGATGCTGGTGGGTGGGGTGGGGCGGCGGAGGGCACTGCCCGGTCAGGGCGGGCCGTTGGTCGGCTGGAGGAACCGGCGACGTTGCGGCGGGGTTTCCGGGTCGATGCGATAACCCATTCCGTGGATGACGACATGGTGGTGGTACCAGCAGAGCGTGGTGAGGTTGTCGGCCCGATGGTCGCCTCCGTCGCGCCACGGCACGATGTGGTGGGGTTGAAGCCGGTAGCGACTGGAGCAGCCGTCGGCCGTGCAGGCGCCGCCATCCCGGTGGGCGACAAAGCGGCGCACCGCCGCGGGGATGGCTCGCGAGGCCCGACCGATGGGCTTCGGTTCATCACCGTCGACCGCGATCCGGGTGACCGAACCGGTACACAGGATCTCTTCGAGTGCCATTCGTCCCACCGGCGGACCCGACTCGACCTCCACCCCGGAGGCGGCGGTGTCGGTGACCAGGGAATCCCGGTCGACGAAGACGACGATCGACGGCCCGGACTCATCGGGACGGGACGGATCGCTCATGGTGTCCTGGCAGATGGAGGTGAGGGCGTCCGCCAGTCTCTGCCCGGCATTGGCCCTGGTGCCGTCGGGAAGGGCCGGAAACTGGTCGGCCCGGCCTCGCAAGGCCTTCTCGACCAGCGATCCGTCGACTCCGCCGAGCCGGCCCCAGGTCCGCCACGCCGATTCGTCGAGGTTCGGCTGGATCACGAGGAAGCGGCCATCGAACGCCTCTCGCTCCTCGACGGCGCTGATGAGGCGGTGGCGGGCGGTGAGACGTCGGATCCCGGTCACGTCGAGTGATCCGGCGACCGACGTCGCAAACGCTTCGCCGGCAACCTCGGAGAGCTTGGTTACGGCGACCAGTTTGTCGAAGCTGAGAAGATCGAGCTCACCGTCACCAAGGATCTGGCTTCTAGCGAGGAGTCGAAGTGATGCCGCCGACTCCGGCGAGACGTCGAGCCGTCCGGCGATCCACTCGTCCAAGGTCCGGCAACCATCCTCCATCCTGACCTGACGGCGGTCGATCTCGACCAACAGCCGGGCCTGTTCACGACGGGCTTCGGCCACCACCCTCTCCAGACCGAGCAGGCGCTGTTCGATGAGGTCCGTCGCCATCTCCTCCAAGCCGGCGACCGAACCAGTCTCGGCTTCGGGCACCCGCTCTGATGCAATCGATGTCATACGAGGCAACCTAACCAATGGGTACGACAGAAAACGATGCTCTCCACAACCACTCTCGGAGCTTTGGGGCCCCGCTCGGGCCCCTGTCAGCTGGCTGATACCCCGGGGGTCCGAAGTGCCGCCAGCGCGGTGCCCAGGACGATTACCAGCAGGACTCTCGAACCGGTTGCGCCTACAGACCTCAATCGTCGAAATCGTCCTTCAGCGACACATCCATTGCCCGGGCGAGATCACCAAGCAGAGCCAGCGCCTCGTTTCGGGCCGAACGGCTGTCGATGTGCTTGACAATCAACTCGCCGAGATCGTTCAACGCGGACTCGGTCTGGTCGGTGTTGCCGTCGGCCCAGCTCTCGAGGGCGGCAACCAGTCGCCGCTCCATCTCCCGCAGGTCCTTCGGTTTCAGATCGCTGGTCGGGATCGAGCCGAGATGCCGGCGAAGCTCCGACTCCGCCCCTCCGACCACGGGCGCGGCCGTCGTAGAGGGAATAACGATGACGGTCGGCGTCACGCTTGAAGGCGGAGTGGCCGTGGAAGCGGTTGCGGTCGAGGTGGGCACGGTCGTGTCGCCGGCCGACAACACGGCGCGGCCGGTGACGAACGCCGCCGCCGACGCCACCACGATCAGCACAGCCAGGGCGAGTAGCCCGGAACGGCTAATGACCGCCCCTCCACCAACTGGCGGCGGAGGCTCCTGGATCACCGGTGTCGCCAATGGCTCGGTGCCCTCGGCGCCATCCCGGGCGGCGACTGTCTCGTCATGAGCCGCGTCCGCTGAAGCAGGAACGTCCTTCAACAAGAGCCCGGCCGGTTCCATCACGGGCAGCGCCAGCGTCGCCATCACGTCATCCTCGAGCAACCGGGCGAGCTCACCCGCCGTCGGCCGAAGGTCGGGGTCGGCCGAAAGGACCCTCGCCAGGATCGCATCGAGCTGCGGTTCACCGATCGCATCAAACGTCGCACCGGTCGGCGACACACCGCTGGTCAACTCGTGCAGGATCACACCAAGGGCGTACACGTCGGCCGCCTCCCCTACCGAGGCGCCGGCCAACACCTCGGGTGCTGCATAGGACTTCGTTGCCAGCACGGAACCAGGCACAGTGAGGCGGTTGCCTGTCGACACCTCGAGCGCGATGCCGAAGTCGGTCAGCTTCGGTCCATCCGCCGAGAGGATCACGTTGCCGGGTTTGACGTCCCGGTGGATGATGCCCGCGGCGTGCACGGCGGCGACCGCACCCGCCAGGGTCGCCACCAGCTCAATGGCGGCTTCTCGCTCCAGCGGGCCCACTTCGGCGAGAGTCGGGCCTTCGACGAACTCCATCACCAGATAGGGGCCGCTGTCGTCCTCTCCGGCGTCGAAGATGGTGATCACATTGGGGTGTGTGATCCCTGCCGCCAATCGGGCCTCCCGATTGAACCGCTGAAGGGCCGGATCATCGGATGGAGCAGGGTGAGGCCGCTTGAGTGCCACCACCCGGTCGAGAAGCATGTCACGAACACGCCATACGGTGGCCATGCCACCGGATGCGATCACACCGATCGGCTCGTAACGGCTATTCACGGAGTCGGGCATCCCTATGACGGTACCGAAGCCTCACGGTTGTGGACAGCTGTGGTTTGCCGACAACTCCATTAGCCGAGCACGACCCTGACACGATGAGTCAAGCCGTCGTCGACGAGCGGGATGGTTGCGGTGACCCCCAGGTCCTGCCCATCGATCTCCGCCGACGCCACTCCGCGGCCGATCTCCCGCGGGTTCTCGACGACGATCTGGTATCTGGCGCTGTGATAGCGGAAGTCGATCTCGTACCCCGGCCAGGCGCGCGGAATGCACGGATCCAGCAGGAGCGTGGATCCGCGCAAACGGAATCCCAGGATCGATTCGATACCGGCCTGATACATCCAGCCGGCCGCCCCCGTGTACCAGGTCCAACCGCCGCGACCCACGTGCGGCGGTTCGGTGTAGACGTCGGCCGGCATCACGTACGGTTCGACCTTGTAGCGGTGGACGCCGGCCCGGGTGCTGGCATGAGTGATGGGGTTCAGAATGGAGAAGAGCTCGCCGGCCTTGTCGCCCTCGCCAAGCGCAGCGAAGGCGAGAACCGACCAGATGGCTCCGTGGGTGTACTGGCCCCCGTTCTCCCGGATGCCGGGCAGATACCCCTTGACGTATCCGGGATCGACCTCGGAGTGGTCGAACGGAGGGGTGAACAGGAGGACGAGACCGTCACCGCGTCGGATGAGGTACTCCTCCGCAGCGGCCATCGCCCGCCTCGCCCGGGTGGGACTGGCGGCGCCCGAAAGGACGCTCCACGATTGGGCGATCGAATCAATCCGGCATTCGTCGTTCACAGCGGAGCCGAGCGGGGTGCCATCATCGAAAAAGGCTCGGCGATACCAGTCGCCATCCCACCCGTGGCGATCGAGCGCTCGCTTCAACGCATTCATGTGGGCTCGCCACCGTTCGGCGCGGAGTTGGTGACCGCGAGACTCCGCGATCGGCGAGAAGCTGCTCAAGACGGTGTAGAGGAACCAACCCAGCCAGACGCTTTCGCCCCGGCCCTCGTGACCCACCCGGTTCATGCCGTCGTTCCAGTCACCCGACCCCATGAGCGGCAGCCCGTGGGCGCCAACTGCGAGACTCCGGTCGAGAGCCACCGCACAATGGTCGAACAGCGAAGCCGACTCGGGTGAAAGCTCCGGCTGGAAGTAGGCCTCCATCTGATCCGGCCGTAGGGCCGGTCCCTCGAGGTATGGGACCGTCTCGTCGAGGACCGAGGAGTCGCCGGTGACGGAGAGGTAGCGAGAGACCGCGTACGGTAGCCACACGAGATCGTCCGAGATCCGGGTTCGGACGCCCCGACCCGATGGCGGATGCCACCAGTGCTGGACGTCTCCCTCGACGAACTGACGTGCGGCGGCCCGCAGAAGATGTTCCCTGGCGAGTTCGCGCCTGGTAGCCGTCAGTGCGATGACATCCTGGAGCTGGTCGCGGAACCCGTAGGCGCCGCCCGCCTGGTAGAACGCCGACCTCGCCCACAGCCGGCACGCAAGCGTCTGATAGATGAGCCAGCGGTTGAGCATGATGTCCATCGAGCGGTCGGGTGTCCGAACCTGAATCGTCGCCTGGGTGTCATCCCAATAGCTCGACACGGCTCGCAGCATCGCCTTGTGGTCGGCCGTTCGCCCCCGCCGGATGAGGTCGGCCGTGGCCGTGGTCCCATCCGCTTCGCCAAGCAATACGAGGATCTGGGTCTGCGCCCCGTTGGCGAGTTCGAAGCTTGTCTGCAAGGCGGCGCAAGGATCCATGCCGGCGCCGGCGGCTCCCTGTAACCGGTAGCCGCGGTCGAGGCCGGCGGGCCGGTCCGGCCCACCATTGCGGCCGAGGAACTCGGTCCGATCAGCCGTCCACGTCGTCTGCCGCCCGCCCAGGTCGAGAAAGGCGACCCGGCCGCCGAACTCGGTGTTCCACGGGTTGCGCGCCAGGAGCGCCTGAGTCTCGGGTTCGACGTCAGTGACGATCCGCGGTGCGCCGGCCCAGCGAGAGGTTCCGAGCGCCCACTCGGCGTAGGCCGTCACAGACAGGCGTCGAGAGCGCCCGGATCGGTTCTCGATGGTCAGCACCGAGATCTTCAGGGGATCGTCGAGAGGGACGAACTGGACCAGGTCGAGCTGGATCCCGTCATGCAGGTGCACGAACCGGCTGTATCCGGCACCGTGACGGGCGACGTAGGTCGATTCCTCGCAGCGGATCGGCTGGGCCGTCGGACCCCAAAGCTCGCCACTGTCGTCGTCCCGGACATAAATCGCCTCGCTGACAGGGTCACTCACGGGGTCGTTGGACCAGGCAGTGAGTTGATTCTCGCGACTATTCCCTGACCAGGTGTAGCCCGACCCGGATTCGGAGACCTGGAACCCGAACGACGGGTTGGCGATCACGTTCAACCAGGGCGCCGGGGTGGATTGCCCCGGGCCGAGGATGGTGACGTACTCACGCCCGTCATCGCCAAAACCCCCGAGGCCATTGAAAAACTCCAACTCCGGACGTGGGGTGGCCACCTCGCTCCGGATCTTTCTCGAACCGGATGGCGCGGCGGGCCTAGTTCTCCGTTGGGGGCGCTCCAGGCGGGTGACCTGATCCGCCAGACTGCCCCGGCGGCTGAGCAGGACGGCGCGGGCGGTGCTCTGGAGGAGGGTACGGTCCCCGTCGGAGAGCCGGTCGCCACGCAGGACGTGAACCACGCCGCGGCCGGGATGGCCCTCGTGGACCAGGCTGGACTGGCTCGTTCGCACGAGGGCCTCGATGGCGTCATGGAGGGTTTGGGTGTAGGTGGCGCCATGCTCGTTGAGGATCACGAGGTCAACGTCGAGGAGCTTCAGCCGCCAATACTCGTGCGCCCGGAGCAGCTGCCGGACGATGTCGAGGTCCTCGGCTTCGTCGATTCGAACCATGACGATGGGCAAGTCGCCGGAGATGCCGTGGGCCCACAGACCAGGTGCCCCGCGTTCGTTCCGGGCCAGCACGCCCGACGACGGTCGCAGCGATGGATCCGAGTAGAGGATCCTGTTGGCCAGCCGCTGGAAGAGGCGGGCCTCGTCCGGTTCGATCCCCAGGTGATGGAGCTGAACCTGGGCGTGGGTCCAGGCCAGGATCGCTGCCCGTTCGAAAGTTGCAGGCTCTCGGTACTTGTCGGCGAGGTCCAAGACCTCCTCGCGTGACTCCGCGACGACCGTGGAGAAGATGGCGTGAGCGGTCGCTCCCGGGGCGATCCTGACACGGCACCGGAGGCTGAAGATCGGGTCCAGTACGGCGCCGACCGTATTCGAGAGTGGACGCCCATCGATGACCGCGATCGGCGAACGGACCGACTGGCCCCGGCCTAGAAAGCGGGCGCGATCTGTTTCGTACTGGATGACCCCGCCGTTGAGTTCCTCGACCGCTGCAACGTGCGCCGCCCAGATCGGTTGCTCGCCACTGAATCTGGGTCGGCGGGTAGCCAAGAGGGCAGCAGTATCGGCTTCGAACTCGGTCTGCACGAACAGGTTCTGGAAGGCGGGGTGAGCGGCATCGGCCGCCTGCGGCGCCAAGGCGATCTCGGCGTATGACGTCAGCTCGATCTCGCGATGTTGTGAGCCGAGATTGGTCAGCGACACGCGACGGATCTCCGCATCGTGCTCGGCGGACACAACGACGGTCAAGCCGGTCACAATCGATCCGTCGCGGCGCGAGAACTCCGCGTAGTCCTCCGAGTAGGTGACCTCGTAGCTGTCTGCCTCTTTACCGGTGGGCTGGTGACCCGCCGACCACACGGCACCGGTTTGCATGTCGCGCAGGAAGAGATAGCTGCCCCACGAGTCACGGGTCGTGTCCTCACGCCAGCGGGTCACCGCAACGTCGCCCCACCGGCTGTAGCCGGATCCTGCGGCGGTGACCATCACTGCGTACCGTCCGTTCGACAGAAGGTGCGTCCGCGGGATCGCGTCGTGGGGCGAGGTGAAACGACGGATGATCGGCGGCACGAGGTCGCGCACGTCGGCGGCGCTCTTCACCTCTTCGGCCCGAGGCCGCGCCACGAGTACGTCTCGCGGCATCCGCTCCTGGAGCAGCAGCTCCGTCGCCTCGACGATCGGGTCGGCATGGAA
>DAIOGO010000141.1:0-6779 GCA_036745195.1 Actinomycetota bacterium
ACGGTGTGAACATGACCAGGATCCGCGATGGGCGATCTTCGAGGTTCTGAAAACAGTGGGCAGTTCCCCGAGGCACGAATACAAAGGAACCCGGTGCCGCTTCGAGCAGCTTGTCATCAGCGATGAACCTGAAACGACCGTCGAGCAGATACCACATCTCGTCCTCGCGACGGTGGACGTGGGCAGGTGGGCCCTGTTTCGGGCCGATGGTCACCTCGAGCATCGTGAAGCTGCCGTTGGTTGTCTCTGTGCGGGCTTTGATCGTCGTCGGACCACCGGCCGGACCCGGGATGACCTGACCCTCGCCATCCTGCACGACAAAAGCCCTGGTCAAACCCGCCATGAACACCTCCCTCTCGGACGTCGGCCCGGTTGGTCGGCGCGTCAGAATGATACGACCGTAGGCGGACCCAACCGCCCTCCTTCGCTGGGAGCCAAGTCGGGAGCCATTCGCCTTGGACTCGACCGTACGGCGGTGGACGCCGGTTGACTCGAAAGCCCGTCATACCGGCGTGTGTAGACGGCTGTGGACACCGGTGGACCCCGCTTGGAGATCTACGGGCCAGGAGGTTGGGGGTTCAAGTCCCTCCAGGCGCGCTGGTGAGAGACAATTCGCCGAGGTTCGAGGGCTCCACTCAAGCGCAGGGCGCGCCAGCCAACTGGTAGCACCGGTCGTGGCATCCAGGGACTAGTCATGTTGGGGGCAAGAATGATGGTCCGTTTGGACTATCCACCAAATGGCCCTCTTGGCCTAGCCAGCTCTCGGTCGATGTTGGTCGAGTGACATTGGACGCATGGAGGCATATCTGATGAGAACTCACTTGGGGCAACGCTCGCTTCGCAAGCTGTCGCTGGCGGTTGTGGTCCTCAGCCTCGTCATCCCGGTGACCCCGGCGCTGGCCGCCAAGTCGAGCGACACCACGTCCAGCACAACGACCGAAACGGATACCACGACCACAACAGTCACCACGACCACCGCCGTGGCATCGACACCGACGACGTTGTTCGACGTGGCTGGCGCCATCGGTCTGGTTGATAGGAAGGGCAGGTCAAACACCGCGGCCACAGGCCGCGGTGTGATCATCGCCATGATCGATACCGGTGTGGTTCCGGTGGCGGGCCTGCAACATTCGAATGTCATCTACGGGCCGGATTTCACCCCGGAGGACATGAACGACGACCTCCGTTCGCTCGACACGAACGGTCATGGCACCCATCTGGCCGGGATCATGGTCGCGACGGATGCCGCATGGGCAAGCGGTGACAAGAGACGCACTTCGACGAGAACCCTCGGCATCGCGCCCGACGCCACCCTGCTGAGCATCAAAGCCGGCGCCGCCGACGGCGGAGCCGACATCACCCAGGTGATCGCAGCGATCAACTGGGTCACCGCTCAGAAGACTTCGGGTGAGACCGATATCGACATCCTCAACCTCGCTTTCAGCGCAGACTCGAGAGAGCTCTACTTCACCGATCCTCTGGTCTACGCCGTGGAAAGGGCCTGGAGGGCGGGAATCGTCGTTGTGGTGGCGGGAGGGAACGAAGGCCAGGACCAGTGGCAGCTCACCAGCCCCGCCCGGGATCCCTTTGTGATCGCGGTCGGTGCCAGCGAACTCACGAAGAAGAACACTTCCCCTGCAGCATTCAGCAGCAAGGGCGTCTTCCGGCCGGTTGACGTCCACGCCCCCGGGTCCTCGATCGTTTCCCTCCGCAACCCCGGGTCGTGGTCAGATGCATACAACGAGGCTGGTCGAGTCGGAGAAGATCTCGTGCGGGGGTCGGGAACCTCACAGTCCAGTGCGGTGGTGTCGGCCGCTGCTGCCCTGCTCCTAGAGATGCGTCCGAACCTGACACCCGATCAAGTCAAGGGTGTCTTGACCGGCTCGGCCACTAGCGTCAGCACTGGCGACACGTCCTGGCCGCTGCGCTATCTCAACCTCGCCGCTGCCATGACCTTTGTCCCGAGCGACAGGCCTCAGGGCCACATCCCGGCGAGCGGGGACGGGACGATCGAGGCGGTACGAGGCGAGTTGAGGATCAGCCTCGACGGCGTCGAGCTCGCCGGCGAGATCGACATCTTCGGGAACAAATGGTCGGCTAGCCGCTGGACGACCGACGCGTGGACGGGGTCGCGTTGGACGGGGTCGCGTTGGACGGTCGACATGTGGTCAGGCAGCAACTGGTCGGGGTCTCGCTGGACCACCGATTCGTGGTCGGGCTCCCGTTGGACCGGGTCCCGTTGGACGGAGACAGACTGGTCGGGCTCCCGTTGGACCGGGTCCCGTTGGACCGGCTCGCGCTGGACATACGCCAACTGGACCTGATGAGTGCGGAAACCAGGCGCCAGGTCGAGTACCTCGGGGAACGATCTCTCCCGGAAGGCGGCATCGCGGGCCCCATCCTGGAGCTTCTCCCCGACCCACCCCGGTCCGGCTCCAGCCTGAGCGCGAAGGCACTCGTAACCCTGATCCGCCGTCGGCCGAGTGTTACCGCCTGGGTACTCACGTTGACCATGGCGGTGGTGACCATGGTCGCACTGGCCTCGCTTCCTCACGATGCGCCACCGCTGGTGGCCTCCAATGCCGGCTGGTGGATGCTGGCTGCCGCCTTTGCCATAACTGAGGCCCGGCCCATTCACCTCATGACCAATCGCGGGGCTCACACTCTCAACCCGATCGAGATCCCCCTGGTGATCTCGTTGGCTCTGATCGGTGGGCCGGCCACGGTATTCGCCCGCCTGATGGGATGGTTGCTCTACGCCGTCATCGTCCGAAAGACCACGTTCCTCAAGGCCGCCTTCAATCTCGCCGCGGCTGGTGTCGGTGCGGCGGTGGCGGCCACCGCCGCCAGCCTGATCGAGGGGCCCGTCAGCAACCCCATGAACTGGGTGTGGCTTCTCGGTGGCTCTGTGGCAGGCGGCGTTGTCACCTCGTTGGCGGTGGCACTCGTGCTCACGGCGTTCGACGATGAGAGGACGTTTATCGAGTTCCGGACGGAGGTTGCGATCGCCACCGGCCAAGTGGCCGCCGGCTCGATGGTCGGTCTGGCGATAGTCCTGCCCCTCGCCGTCAACCTGTGGACACTGGCGTTCTCCGGCGTGTTGATCCTGGCCTTCTATGCCGCCCTTGCCGTCTACGGGCGCCTGCGGCAGCGGCATGTCGAGCTCGAAGGCATCTACGCCTTCACGACTTCCCTAGATCGCACGTCGACGATGGAGGAACTCGTGGACGAGATCACCACCGGGGTGTCCAGAGCCCTCAAAGTGCGAAGAGTCGAATTGACGGTGGATGGTGACGACGGTCCGATCACCGGGTCGTGTATCGATGGAGTTGCCCAGCGCAGGGCGGGCGAATCCTCGTCGACACACTCATCCATTCGTACCCTCGAGGGCGCTCACCTCACGTCACCCCTTCGTTCGGCGCCCGACGCCGTTATCGGCTCGTTGACGGTATCGGGGCGCGAAGAGGAGATCTCCTTCAGCGACTCGGATCGGCGGCTCCTCGAGGCGATGGCGTCACAGGCCGGGTCTGCCCTGTCCCGCGCGGTTGTCGAGTACCGCCTTCGTAGCCAGGTCGAACACAATCAGCAACTCATTCGTTCCAAGGACCAACTCATTGCCGCCGTGTCACATGAGCTACGCACCCCGCTCACGGGGATCCTCGGATTCGCCGAGATCCTCAAAGAGGGCGTCAGCGACATGGACGCGGATTCCCAGCAGGAACTGGCCGGGAGTATCGCGGCAGAGGCACTCGATCTCAGCTTCATTGTCGAGGACCTCCTGACTGCGGCACGATTCGAGCTGGGGCAGCTCACAATCAAGCCGTCGGTCGTCGACATTCACCCCCTCGTGGGCGCCTCGGCCAAGCCGTTCGAGGGCCTCGTCAAGGTGATTCCCGAGTCCGCCCAGCCGATCACGGCGGTCGCCACCGACCCCCCTCGAGCTCGCCAGATCGTCCGCAACCTCATCAGCAACGCCATCAAGTATGGGGGGCCCGAGGTCGTAGTCCGGATCGGTGATCTGGGCGAGGTCGTCGCCGTCGACGTGTGTGACAACGGTCTGGGCGTCAACCCCGCCGACTCGGATCGGATCTTCCTTCCCTATCAGACCGCTCACCCGCAAACCACCCAGCCCGGCGCAGTGGGTTTGGGTCTGCCCATCTCGAGGGAGTTGGCTCGCACGATGGGTGGGGACGTGACCTACCACCGAGACCGGGGCTGGACGGTGTTTCGCCTGACCCTGCCAAGGGTCTCCGTGTCGCCGCGGGCAGAACTGCCCACTCCCGACAGGGAGGCTTGGGCCTCCTGAGCGGGCGTGAGACCGGGCCCACCGCCGGTTCTCACGGGTCGATCTCGGCTTCCGGCACACGAGCCAGTTGCTCGCCGACCCAGTCGGCCCAACGCCGGGTCAGCTCGAACGAGTCGTCGCCGGCGGGCAACGGCTCCCCGACCACCACCCGTATCGGCGCTCGGTGGGGGCGGTTGTCGAGTCCCATCGCCTTCCCGGTTCCCAGGACGGCCACCGGGACCAGCGGGACGCCGGTTCGGACCGCCAGCCAGGCTGCCCCCCGCCGAGGGGGCTGGTCCCCCCAATGCCGGACCCGCGTCCCCTCGGGGAACACCCCTACGGCCTCGCCGGCGTCGAGGTGAGCGAGGGCGGTCCTCACCCCGGCGATGGACGCATTGCGTCGGGACACCGTGATCACCCCCACTGCCGGCAGGATGCCGGCCAGGAAACGATTGGCGCCGAACAAGTCGTCGAGAGCCAGAAAGCGGATCGGGGTCCCCAGCACCGCCCCGATCGCCGGCGGGTCTAGGTGGGAGTAGTGGTTGGAAGCCAGCACGAACGGCGGGCGAGGGAGAGTGGCGGGCTTTTCGTAGCGCAGCGAGAACCCGAGGCGTCCGGCCGTTCTCACCACCCCCGGGCCTAGCGACCACAAGAGCCGGCCCGCCGGCCTGATCGGCCGATAACGATCTGAGGAAGTCATCGGCGCAACCGTAGACCGGCCAGACGACCCGGACGTCAGACGGTCACCTGCCGATGAAGGGGAGGGGGTGGGTGACGGCCCGGATGGGACCGGTGGGTCCTTCGATCTGGAGTTCGGTCTGCTCGGCAATCACCCGGCTCGCCACCTGTGCCAGTCCGATCGTTCGCTGCAGGCGAGGCGAGAAGACCAGGGCCGACATCGTTCCCACCGGCTGCCCGGAGGACAGGACCGCCACCCGCTCGGGAAGCGGCCACGCCTCCCGGATTTCCCCGTCGAGCACCAGGCCGGTCATGAGCCGTTCCGGCCCGGCAGCGGCGATCCGGGTCAGGGCGGCCTTGCCGATGTAGTCGACCGGGGTGTCGACGTCGACGAATTGGGCCATGTTGGCCTCGAACGGATTGGAGCCGGGGGTGGTGTCGCCCCCGAAGGAGAGCAGGGCGCTCTCCACTCGCTCGACATGATTGGGTGCCCCCGGCCCGATGTCGTAGGGCGCACCAGCCGTCATCACCGCGTCCCACAGTTCGGTGCCACGCGACCCGTCGCGCAGGAACAACTCGAAGCCACCCTGCTTGCTCCAGCCGGAACGGCACAGCACCAGCGGGATGCCGTCCAAGTCGGTTTCGATGAATCCGAACAGGGGGATCGAGCGGATCGCCTCCCCGAACAGGTCGGCGATCACTTCGACTGCCTTGGGGCCTTGGACTGCCAGCGGTGACACGTCGGGTTCGGTCACCTCGACCTCGAAGCCCCGCTCGGCCGCCACCGCCCTCACCCACAGGAGCATGTCGGCGTCGGCCAGCGAGAACCAGTATCGATCCTCCAGCTTGAGCAAGACCGGGTCGTTGAGAAGTGCTCCGGCGTGATCGCACATGGCCACGTACTTGCCTCTCCCCACCTTCATGGCGGTGAGGTCCCGGGCGGAGAGATATTGGACCAGTTGGTGGGCGTCGGGCCCGCTCACCTCCACCTGCCGTTCACACGCCACATCCCACAGGGCGACTCCCTCGATGAGCCTCCGGTATTCGGCGGCGAGGTCGCCGAACGACAATGGCAGCAGCATCTTGTTGTAGACGGAGAACCCGTTCACCCCGGCCCGTACGGTGGCTTCGTAGAAGGGGGAGGTGCGGATTCGGGGGCTGATGACGAGATTGGGCACGCCCGCACGATACCGGCGCCCCTCTCCTCCCCGAGGAGATGAGGCCGGGTCGCCGGCGCCAGGTCGAGGCAGGCCAACGCCCTCGCCTCCGGTCGCCAGGAGATGGGAATTAGTGCCCTTCCCGGCAGTTGCCCTGCGGGAGGAGACTGGAGGCAACGGAGGAATCCCCCGGTGGTGGGCGCGGTGGAGCGCACGCTCGATGTCCGTACCAACAGCATCACCCCCCTTTTGAGGGTGAGGATGCGGGTGTCTGGCGCGAGGGTGGACGTGTCCTGGACCCAGACCGTGCTGGGAATGATCCCGCTCCGCCGACGATCCGCCGGCTGTCCCGACCGGGCGAAGGCCTGGCTCGGACCCCGTTTCTTCCCGGATCGTGCCCTGTTTTCCCTGCTGGCGTTGGCGGTTGCCCTTTCCAGCTCTGGTTGGCTGAAGCCGGCGGCGGGGGTAGTGGCAGGAGTGACGGCGATTCTGAGCGTGGTGATGGTGCTCAACCTCCCCGAGGTCGGTGGGTCGACGGCCCGGGTCCCGGTGTGCTGGCTGCACCGGCGTCGGATCACCGACTTCCTCAGGGAGGACGGATGATGGTTCTGGACACGGCGGAATCCGTGGTCCGGGTGGCCGGGATCCTCTCGACCGTC
>DAIOGO010000142.1:0-6779 GCA_036745195.1 Actinomycetota bacterium
TCTTCGCGCGATCAGGCCGAGGCCTCCGCCTCAGCCCGGACGACGATCGCGGACCCCCGTGAGCGCCGGCCCCTACCTGACATTCCGTCATCCAACCCGAACTATCCAGGCCGATTCTGCTCAACCCCGCTTCTTTCACCCTGTCGCCCACCGGGCGCCGGGGCTGTGGCGCGTGGGTCTTGAACCGATGGTTCGGCGGGCGGCGGGCCGGCTGCTGCGGGGAGCCGGTGCCGTCCGGTCCAGGTGCCGACGGGTCAGGGGAGATGGAACCCGATCTCCGGGAAACCGTAGGTGACACACAACCCGAGGACGTTGATGCCCAACACCAGCAGGATGACGATCCCGATCACCCGACCTCGCCACCCGTCTGCTCGCACCGGGGCGGGCATGTACCAGGAGGGGAGGAGGCCATCGCCGCGGCCGAGATCGAACGGGACCGCACCGGTCGGGATCTCCGGGTCGGGGTCGGCGCCCAACGCCAGTTCGGTCAACTCCTCCTCGGTGAACGGTGTCATCACCCGCTCGAGGCTACCGGCGGGCGGCGGCTACCTGGAAGGATCAGGTCTGTCGTTTCGAGCGCAACCGGATCCCAAGGGCCCGACCTCGTCGTGTCTTTCGCCCTGGCCGAGGACGGAGCAAGCCGGTCTTGCCCCGGGCCAAATGTATTGCGATTTGACAAGTGGTTGTATTTACGCAACTATATGCGTATGGAAACCATACCTGCTTCTGTAATTACGACTCCCCGGACTCAGCGTCGGGTCCTCGCCCTGGTCTGGGCGGTTGCCACGGTCGGCTGCTCGGCAGCCTGGTTGTGGATCGGCTCCCCTGCGCTCTTGCTCGTCCCCGTCTGGCTGGGGGTGTTCTGGGCGCTGCGCCGGTCGGTCCGGTTGCGAGCGGACCTTCCCGACACTGCCCTCGATGAGCGAGAGGTGGCCCAGCGCGACCGCGTCTACCTGCATGCCTACCAGGGGGTTGCGACCGCTGCGCTCCTGGTCCTGATCACCCTGACCATCTATGGCGACCGCTCCCGGCTGAGCTACGAGGAGCTTTCCGCCGCCTTGTGGTTCGTGCTCGGGCTCTCCCTCGGCCTGCCGAGTGCCATCCTGGCCTGGATGGCCCCGGACGAGGACGCCTGATGGTCAAACACTCCGCCCCGACGCTCCACAACCGGATCGCCGTCCTCCGCGCCGAGCGAGGGCAGTCACGAGCCGACCTCGCCAGTGCCATCGGCGTCAACCCCCAGACGATCGGCTACCTCGAGCGCGGCGACTACAACCCCAGCCTCGTGCTGGCCATGCAGCTGTCGGCGCATTTCGGCCTGCCGATCGACGCGATCTTCTCTCTCGACCCATTCGAGCCACTCAGCGAGCTGGTGTACAAGGATCGCTCCTGAAGCCGGGGGGGGGGAAGGCCATCGGCCGCGATCGAATGGGACAAGGTGGCGGCTACCCGCACGGGCCTAGGTTTGCCGCTGTGAGCGCAACCGGACCCAGCCGGCCACCAGCAACAGCAACCCGAGACCCCCGAACGCCGGGAGGTCCACCTCGGGTCGTCCGCCCAGTCCCAACCCCAGCAGGTGGGACCCGGTGTGGGCGAGGGACGCCAGTCCCACCCCGATCAGTCCCGTCGCCATCGAGTCCGTGAGCACTGCACCGAGCAGCAACACCAGTCCCAGCCCGATCTGAAAGGCTCCGATATCCTGGATCAGATGTCGGTTGTACGGCTCGAACGTTGCCACCTGATCGAAGAAGGAAACGGGCGCGAGCATCGCCCACACCCCGAACGCCACCAGAAAGCCGCCGGCCAGGGTGGCGGTCAGCAGCGGGAACCGGGATGTGGGCGACGGTGCCAATGGTATGCCGTCAGGCCCAGATCTGATCGATGACCCGGACGTTCTCCGGGAACATCCAGAACTCTGTCAGCTTGCCGTCGCTCATGTGGAACACCTGGACCGCCCGGTCCGAGATGGTCTCGCCGTCGCGAGTGGCATGGGTGGTGACGAGGGCGACGCCATGGCTGTCGTTGGCGAGAATGTCGTGGACCTCGGTTCGGAAACCGGCCTCTTCGACCAGTCGACCGAACAGCCGGAACACCGACTGTTTTCCGAGGTAGTCACCGGTGAGTTCGTTGTCCCCGCCGACGTGCCAGATGACGTCGTCGGCGAGCAGTTCGCCCAACGCCGCCATGTCTCCGCTGGCAAACGCCTCGTATCCGGCTCGGGCGGCGACGAGATTTGGGTGATCCGTCATCGGAGAACCTCCTGAGTCAGAGGACCCGCGCCAGGGGTCCCTTGTCGGAACCGTACACGCCGCACCCGATCCGGGGGGGCTTCAATCCTTCCGGGCCCGCACCGTGGGGTCTGCGCCGGCGGCCGCTAGCCTCGCCGGATGGAGGGATTGCTGCGAAGTGTGTCGATCGGAAAGGCCTCCACCCTGTCCGGCGGGGGCCGGGTCGTCGACACCGCCTTCGTCAAACAACCGGTGTCGGGGACGGTCGAACTGGGCCGGCTGGGTCCGGCCGGTGACGAACACGTCTACCGGTATCACGGTGGGCCCGACATGGCCGTGCTGGTGTACTCGTACGATCACCACGGCTTCTGGCGTGACACGGTCGGGCTCGACCTCCCGGAGGCGGCCGCCTTCGGAGAGAACTTCACGGTCGAGGGGTTGACCGAGAGCAAGGTCTGGCTGGGCGACGTCTTCACCGTCGGTTCGGCCCGGGTCCAGGTCACCCAGCCGCGACAGCCCTGCTCCAAGATTGCCGCCCGTTACGGGCGCGACGACCTGCCGCAACTGGTCCGCCAGACCGGCTTCAGCGGCTACCTGCTGCGGGTGCTGGAGGAAGGAACCGTCGCCGCCGGCGACAGGATGATCCTGGCGGAACGCGCCGACCATGGGGTGACCGTGGCCGAGGCCCTACGAATCCTCGGGAACGAGCGTCACGATGGCGAAGGCATGAGGCGGCTGCTCGCCATCGAGTCGCTGGGGAGCCGGGTCCGGGAGACGCTCGAGGCCCGCCTGGCGGAGCTCGCCTGACCCCTCGTCCGTGGGCTCCGGTCGATAATCTTGGCGGCGGGTCATGCGGCCCGACGACGAGGAGGATGGCATGAACTGGGTGGCGATCGTGGCGGCGACGGTGGCGGCGGCGGTGGTGCTGTCGATCTACTACGCCCCACCGGTGATGGGGGATCGATGGAGCGAGGCGGTGATGGGGTGGACCGGCCAGACCCGTGAGCAGCTGTCGGGGAAGGTGGCGGCCCGAATGCTGATGTGGACGGCCTCGGCGGTGGTCAATGCGATCGTCCTCGCCTACCTGCTCGACCGGCTCGAGATCGGCACCGTTGCCGGCGCCGTCAGTCTCGCCATCGGTGCCTGGGCCGGGTTTGGCGCCACCTTCTCGGGGTGGCCGGTGTTCTTCTCCAATCAACCGTGGAGCATTTGGGTGATCAACAACATCGCCTACCTCCTCCTCCAGGTGGTCATGGCGGTGGTCATCGCCCTGATCGGTTCATGACCGACCCGACCGGGCCCCGGGGCGAATACCGGCGCAGCCTCGCCCAGGTGCCGGCGCCCACCGGGTTCGGACGGGCGCCCACTCCCAATGATGCCGAGGCTCTGGCCCAACTGATGCTCGACGCCTATCGGGGCACCATCGACTACTTCGACGAGACGATCGACGACGCCCGCGACGAGGTGGCGTCCTACCTGGAAGACGGGGCGAGACTCGACTGGTCCCGGGTCCACGAAGGGGAGGGAGGCACCCTCGACTCGGCCGTCCTGGCGGGTTCGATCGGGGGCGAGGCGTTGGTCGGATTCGCCATGACGGCGGCGGCCGTCAAGGGGAGAGGGTTGGCGGCCAGGCTGCTCGACGAGGTGTTGAACGCCCTTCAGTCGGCGGGGTTGACCGAGGTGTCGGCCGTCATCACCTTGGGCAACCATGCGTCCGAGCGACTGTTCAGGCGGGCGGGTTTCGAGCGGGTCGACTGAGGCCGGGGCCGGTCCGTGGTCGAGCTCCTGTGGGCGAGGACCCATCCGAGCAGGAGGAGCCCCAGCCCCGAGCCCCCCAGTGAAGTGAGGGCAAACCCGGTGAAGGGGAGCAGACCGAAGGCGGCAACCGCCACCCGGATCGACAGCACGGTCACCGAGCAGGCGCCCAGAACGTCACACGACTCGATCGTCAGTTGGTAGGTGCCGGAGGCGGTGGGGGTGCCGGTGAGGGTGCCATCGGCCGCCAGTGTCATTCCGGGGGGGACGGTGCCGGCCACCACCGTGGCCGAGAACACGTCGGTCTCGGGATCGACCAGCACGATGGAGGTGAAGGTGTTGCCGACCTGAAGGTCGAGGTGTTCGACCACCAGGCGGGGGGCATCGTTGACCGCTGTCACCACGAAGGTGACGACGGCGCTGTCACACGCCCCGGCCAGATCACAGATGAGGTATCCGACCGTGTCGGTGCCGGCGAAATCCGGGTTGGCCGAATAGGTGATGGCCCCGGTCACCGGGTCCACGATCGCCGAACCGTGGGCGGGACTCGAGATGATCCGAACCGAGGTGAAGTCGAGGACTCCGTCGATGTCGGTCACATGGGCGGCAGGGTCGGCGGTGACCGGCAGATCCTCGAAGCCGGTCACCGTGAAGTCTGCGGCCACCGGCGGATCGTTCTGGGGTGACACCGAGACCGTCACCGAGGCGGACACACAGTTGGGTCCGGCGTCGCAGACCTGATAGACGAAGGTATCGGTCCCCGACCAGTCGGTGAACGGGAGATAGGTGATGACACCGGTGTCGGGGTCGACCACCACCGTTCCGTTGGCCGGCCCGGACATGACGACGACCGTGGTCGGGTCGAGATCCCCGTCGACGTCGCCGTCGTTGGCGAGGACGTCGATCGTCACCGAACCGTCCTCGGGCAGGAAGGCGGTGTCGTCCAGCGCCACCGGCAGATCCGCCGCGGCGGTGACGGTCAGGTCGAGCGTCGCCTGGGCACAGAGCGGGGTGGGAACGGTGCCATCACAGATCTCGTAGATCAGGCTGTCTGTCCCGAACAGGTCGGGATCGGGGGTGTAGGTGAGGGTGCCGTCGCCGTTGGCGGTGGCCGTGCCCAGGCTCGGGCCGGAGACGATCGTCACCGTTGCGGGCACCAGGTCTCCGTCCGGGTCGGTGTCGTTGAAGGCGAGATCGATGGTGACGGCGCCGTCCTCGGCGACGGTGGTGGTGTCGTCGACCGCCACCGGCGGGTCGGGCAGCGGGTCGACCACCACCGACACCGTGGCCGAGGCACACAGGGCGGTGGCGTCACACACCTGGTAGACGAACGAGTCGGCGCCGGCGAAATTGGGTTGCGGGGTGTAGGTGACGGTGCCATCGCCGTTGGCCACGGCGATCCCGTTGACCGGGTCGAGCAGGATCGAGACGCTGGCCGGAACCAGGTCTCCGTCCGGGTCGGTGTCGTCGGCCGTGACGTCGAGCGTTTCGGATCCGTCTTCGTCCACGTTGAGACCATCGGGGTTGGCCACCGGCGGATCGTCGGAGGCCGACACGGTCAGCGTGAGCACCGCCGAGTCACACAGAGGAAATGGCGAAGTGTCGTCGCAGATCCGGTAGGTGAGGGTGTCGCCACCGGAGAAGTCCGGGTTGGGGTCGTAGGTGATCGTCCCGTCCGGATTGACGGTGGCGGTTCCGGAGACGGGCGGGGTGAGGATGGTGACCGCGGTCGGGTCGAGGTTGCCATCGACGTCGAGGTCGTTGGCGGCCACGTCCACCGTGACCGAGCCGTCCTCTGCCACCGCCGCCCCGTCCGGGTTGGCCACCGGCGGGTCGGCCACCGGATCGACGGTGATGGCGACGGTTGCAGTGGCACACTCACCGTCGGTGTCGCAGATCTGATAGATGATCGTGTCGGGCCCGGAGTAGTCGGGCGCCGGGGCGTAGTCGATGGTGCCATCACCGTTGTTGACGACGGTGCCATGGGATGGTCCGGCGAGGATGGTGAGGGTGGTCGGGTCGAGGTCGAGGATCCCGTCCGGATCGGTGTCGTTCGAGGCCAGGTCGAACGTGGCCGGTGTGTCCTCGTCGGTGGAGACGGGGTCGTCCACCGGTTCGGGGAGGTCGTTGACCGCTGCCACCGAGATGGTGACGATCGAGGTGTCGCAGTTGCCGCCCGCGTCGCAGATACGGTACGTGAAGCTGTCGGCCGCGAACGAGTCGGGAGCGGGGGTGTAGGTGACGGTGCCGTCAGCGTGGTTCATGACGGATCCGCTGGTGGGGCCGCTGAGGATCACGAGGGTGGCGGGAGCGAGGTCGCCGTCGGCGTCGGTGTCGTTGGCGGCCAGGTCGATGGTGATGGCGGTGTCCTCGGCGGTGGCGGCGGTGTCGGGTCGGGCCTCGGGATCATCGTCGATCGGATCGACCGTGATCGAGACGGTGGCGGTGTCGCACAGCCCGGTCGAATCGCACACCTGATAGGTGATCACGTCGGGCCCCGAGTAGTTGGGCGCCGGGGTGTAGTCGACAGTGCCGTCGCCGTTGTTGGCGACGATTCCGTGGGACGGTCCGCCGAGGATGGTGAGGGTGGTCGGGTCCAGGTCGTTGTCCGGGTCGGTGTCGTTACCGGTCAGATCGAAAACAGCCGGGGTGTCCTCGTCCGTCGAGAACACATCGGGCACCGCCGCCGGGGGCTGGGGGGTGTCGTCCACCGTGATCGACAGCGTGGCCGTGTCGCACAAGGGGACGGGGGAGGTGGCGTCGCACACCTCATAGGTGATCGTCTCGATGCCCGTG
>DAIOGO010000143.1:0-6767 GCA_036745195.1 Actinomycetota bacterium
CCGTTCAACGACTGGCACTGGTCCTCGCGATCGGAGAGATCACCACGGTCCGCTGGGTGATCCCGACCGTCTGGATCGGGGCGGTGGTGGTGGAGGATCGAGCGACACTGGATGCCGGGGTCGCCGGGGCCACCGCGCCGCCGCCGGCGACGATGGCGGGGTCCCGGTCGACGATGGCCGGCGGCGGCTGCGAGCGGTCGGCCTGGATGAAACCGCCGACCATGGCCACCATGGCCGAGGTTCCGGCCCAGCCGGCGACCACCCGTGAGGTGGCCGCCGGATGGGGCTTGCGACGACGATCAGTCATCTTCTTCATGCGAGTCGTCTTCGTCGTCCTCGCCCTCGGACTCGTCGTGGTCCTCGTCGTCGTCAGAGTCGTCGTCGTGCTCGTCTTCGTCGGAGTCGTCGTCAGAGACCGAGTCGTCGACCACCACGTTCTCCTCCTCGACACTGACCACCACTTCACCGTTCTCCACCCAGGCGCGGAACTCGACTTCGCGCTCGCCGTTCTGGAACTCGATCTTCACGCCGCCGAGGTGATCGGAGTCGTCCTCGATCTCCCACCTCCACGCCGGGTCGACCGTCACCGAGTCGACGCCGAGCGTGTCGCCCTGACGGAGGAGGGTCACCACTCCGAGCCCCTCGATCTGGTAGGCGACGAGGTCGCCGGGGACGGTGCTGGACACCGTCGTGGTCGGGGTGACGACGTTTGTGGAAATGGGTGGGGTCTGTGGATCGAGGGCGCCGAGGTCGTCCGCCCCGGACAGAATCCCGAAGTTGGCGGCGAGTACTGCGGATCCGGCGAGCATCACGCCCACGATCGATCCAGCCATCACGAGTGCGGTTCTGTGCTTCATGTCGACTCCTTGCGGGTTGGTCAGCTCAACGTAGGCGAGGCCGGGTAACGGGTCACCCAGTTCAAGGTAAGGAGTTGGCAAAGAAGTTCCGGGTGAGGGATTGGTTGTGACAAGCTGGCCGCATGCGGCTGCTGCTCGTCGAGGATGACCCCGCCATCGCCGGTCCGCTGGGCGACGGGCTGAGACGGCAGGGTTTCGCAATCGAGTGGGTGACGACGGGCGCCGACGCCCTCAACGCCGATCCCGGCGACCTCGTCCTGCTCGATCTGGGGCTTCCCGATCTGGACGGGGCGGTGGTGTGCCGCCGGCTGCGCGATCGGACCTCGGTGCCGATCATCGTCGTCTCCGCCCGGTCCGAAGAAGTCGACAGGGTCACCCTGCTCGAGATGGGAGCCGACGACTATGTCGTGAAGCCCTTCGGATTTCGTGAGCTGGTGGCCCGGATCCGGGCGGTCTTGCGCCGGGCGGGGGTCGCCGAACCGCCGGTGCAGGACCGTGTGGAGATCGGGGTACTCACGATCGACACCCGTACCCACGCCGTCACAGTCGAGGGCGAAGTGGTCGACCTCACTCCCAAGGAGTATGACCTGCTCGTCTACCTTGCCGAGGATCCCGGCTCGCTTCGCACCCGGGACCAGATCTTGCGGGCGGTCTGGGACGAGAACTGGTGGGGTTCGACCAAGACCCTCGACGTCCACATCGCCTCGCTCCGGCGCAAGCTGGGTGTCGCCGATCTGATCGTCACCGTGCGGGGGGTGGGCTACCGGCTGGCCGGCCCCTGATGCGACGGCGACTGATCCTCACCTACCTGGCGATCACCGTGTTCGTGCTGCTGGCGATCGAGGTTCCGTTCGGAGTGCTGCTGGTGCAGAGCCGTTGGGAGCGGGTGACGGTGGGTCTGGAGCGTGATGCCGGCGTGCTCGCCACCGTCTACGAGGACGCCCTCGACAACGGAGCCGCCTACGGACCGCAGGCGGCCTACGACTATGCGGAGCGCACCGGCACTCGGGTGGTCATCGTCGACCTCGAAGGGGTTTCGATCGTCGACTCGTCCGGTCCTCCCAATCGCGACTTCTCGAGCCGTCCCGAGATTGCCTCGGCGCTGGCCGGCGACCGGGTTGCGGGCCGTCGGTCCTCGACGACCCTGGGCGAGGAGCTGATCTACGTGGCGGTGCCGGTGGCGTCCGGGGGAGTCGTCCACGGGGCAGTCCGGTTGACACTCGATGCCGGTACGTACGACGCCTCGGTCCGGCAAGTGTGGTTGGGCCTGGGGGCGACTGCACTGGTGGTGTTGCTGGGAACCGCCGGCGCCGGGTGGGTGCTGGCCGGGTCGACCGTGCGCCCGCTCCGCGGCTTGTCCGGGGCGGTGGCCCGATTCCGGGCGAGTGGCGCCCCCCTCGCCGTCGAAGGCATCGAGCACGCTCCCCCCGAGCTGGCCGAGCTGGCTTCCGCGTTCACCGAGATGGGAGACAGGGTCAACGATGTGGTCGACCGGCACCGCCGGTTCGTGGCCGACGCCTCCCACCAATTGCGAAGCCCGCTCACGGCCCTGCGGCTCCAGCTGGAGAACCTGGCCGAGGACAGCGACCGCCCCGAGATGCTGGATACGGCGCTGGCCGAGGTCGATCGATTGACGACGCTCGTGACCCAACTGCTCCATCTGGCCCGCAGCGAAGGGTCGCGCGCCGCCAGGGTGATGATCGACCTGAGCACCACCGTGAAAGACCGATGTGCCCTGTGGGAGGCGGTGGCTGCGGAGTCGGGGTCCACGGTCGAGGCAGACGCCGGCCCGGGTCCGCTGTGGGTCTCCCTACCCGAGGGGGCGATCGATCAGGTTCTCGACAACCTGCTGTCCAATGCCATCGCCATCAGCCCGGCGGGCTCGAAGGTCAGGGTGGTGCTGACGGAGGGAGACGGATCGGCGGTCATCCGCGTCCAGGACCAGGGTCCCGGCCTCTCCGGTGAGGATCGAGAGCGGGCCTTCGATCGGTTCTGGACAGGCCCCCATTCCACCGGATCCTCCGGGCTGGGGCTGGCGATCGTGTCCGAGCTGGTGACCGAATCCGGCGGGTCGGTCCGGCTCGACGTTGCCCCGGGTGGTGGTGTCGAGGCGGTGGTCGAACTCCCCCGCTAGACGGACCCCTTGTCGGCCACCCGCCCTTTTCGTAGGTTGCCGCCATGACGCCCACCGAACCCGACGAGACATTCGACTCCATCCCCTGGGAGAGGCTGCTGGCCGACCCGGCCGACCGGAGACGGCGGCTGATCACCGGGCTCTCGATCGGCTTGGCCGTCCTCGCCATCTCGGTGTCGCTCACTCGAACCCTGTGGCCGGTTCCCGACACCGGCGTCGTCTCCACGCAGCCGTTCGACGGTGCGGCGCCGCCCATCACCGCCGCCGCCGCTCCTCTCCCGGTCCCCTCCACCCAGCCGCTTCTCTCCGAGGCCGATCTGCTGGCGGTCGATCCCGATGACGCCATGCGGGCCGCCGCCGGTGTGGCCGAGTGGTTTCTCGCCGAGTACTTCACGGTCGACACCCCCGGCCGGTGGGGGGCGGTCGCCGTTTCCGTGCTTCCCGGCGGGATCGGGGCTCCGCCCGAGGGGGCTCGCACCTTCGTGGACTCCGTTCACGTGCTGTCGACGGAACAGACCGGTTCCGACCGGTTCCTCGTCACGGCGGTGGTGCGCCGGTTGGTCGACCGTGACGGGTCGGGGTTCGAGCGGGTGACACCGGACCGTGTTGCGGTGGAGGTGGTGATGGGGGCGACCGGGCCGGTGGTGAGCGGTCTTCCCCGGCCGGTGGCGGGGGAGGCGATCGGGGCCGGATCCGGGCCGGAGTGGGAAGCGGTGCCCCCGGCGGTGGCGGCGGCGGCGACGGAACAGGTCGCTGCGCTGGGTCTGGTGGCCGTCACCCCTGCCGGTGGAGAGTCCGTGTTGGGGGCTCGCCTGGCGGAGGGCTGGTCGGTGGTGGTGCTGGTGACCGACCCGGCCGGGATGACGTGGCCGCTCACGGTGACCGTGCCCGACTGAACGCCGGAGGCTCAGTCGAGCTCGAAGTGGCTCTCTAGGATCGGTGTCACCGTGGCCGCGATCATCTCCCAGGACGCCCCAGGATCGCGAGTGATCGTCACGAAGTCGGCCGTCATGAAGACGCTGACGACGCCATCCACTTCGAGCAGGGCAATACCGAGCGGGTCGTCGGTTGGTTTGGCTGCGCTGAAGGTGGCGGGACCGCCCACCGGGCGGCCGATCGTGAACTTGAGGGCGTTGGGGTTGGGGGTGTTGTCGATCTGGATAGGCATCTCCCGTCAACCTAGTGGATCCGGGCGGGTCGCCGGCCCGGGGAGGGGCCGCCCGTGAGCCTCGGGGTCGATGTCGGGGGAACGTTCACCGATCTTGTCGGCTGGGAGCAAGGCCGGTTGGTGGTGGTGAAGACTTCGTCGACTCCCGACCAGTCGGTCGGGGTCGAAGCGGCGGTTGCTGAGGCGCGGCTCGACCGTCCCACCGATCTCCTCGTCCATGGCACGACGGTTGCCACCAACACCTTGCTCGAGCGGTCGGGCTCCGACGTCATCCTGATCACCGATCACGGCTTCGAAGACCTGATCGAGATCGGGCGGCAACACCGCCTCTCGCTCTACGACCCGGATGTCGACCGTCCCCCGCCGCTGGTGCCCCGGGAGCGGCGGCGGTCCTCACTCGACGAGTCTGATCCGGGGGAGGCGATCGAGGTGGTGGTGGCATCGATCGGAGGTCATCTGGATCCATCCCGCGAACAGGCGCAAGCGGCAGAGATCTCTCGTGCCCATCCGGCTTCGGCCGTTTCCATGGCCGGGGTCGACTTCCCCGAGTTTCGGGAATACGAACGGATCAACACCGCCATCGTCAACGCCTATCTGCGGCAACGGGTGGCTGGATACCTGAGCCGGTTGGAAGAGCGGATGGTGCCCGACCGGGCAAGCCGGTTGCTGGTGATGCGGTCCTCGGGTGGGCTGACGACCTGTGCGGAGGCCTCACGGATGCCGGCTTCGATCCTGCTGTCGGGCCCGGCGGGCGGGGTGGTGGCGGCGGCGGCGCTGGGACGGTTGCTTGGCCATGGCCAGTTGATCTCCTTCGACATGGGTGGGACATCCACCGATGTCAGCCGCATCGAGGAGTCGCGGGTCGAACTGTCCTACGGGAGGACGATCGAAGGTCAGGTGGTGCGGGTTCCCTCCGTCGATGTCCATACCGTCGGAGCGGGCGGTGGGTCGATTGCCTGGTCCGACCCGGGTGGGGCGCTCAAAGTGGGACCGCACTCGGCCGGGGCCTGGCCGGGCCCGGCTTGCTACGGGCGGGGAGGTCGCCTGCCGACGGTGACCGACGCCGACGTCGTGCTGGGAAGGGTGATCGCCGGCGCCGGTCTTGCCGGCGGGGTACCGATTCATGGCGATCTCGCCCGGGAGGCGATTTCCGCCCTCGGGGCGGAGTTGGGGATGACGACCGAAGCGGCCGCGGTCGGAATCGTGGCAGTGGTCGAGGCCACGATGGAGCGGGCGGTGCGAGCGGTGTCGCTGGAACGCGGCTCCGACCCGACCGTGGCACTGCTGGCCGGGTTCGGTGGGGCGGGCGGATTGCATGCCACCGCCGTTGCCCGCCGCCTGGAGATGGCCGGCGTGATCATCCCACCTCATGCCGGAGTGTTCTCTGCCCTCGGGTTGGTGCTGGCCGAGCCACGTTTCGACACCGTTCGCTCGGTGGTCATGACGGAGACCGGCCGGCTCGATCCTCTGGTTCAGCAGGTCATCGACCAGGCAGCCGCCGG
This sequence comes from Actinomycetota bacterium, assembly GCA_036745195.1. Taxonomy (GTDB): domain Bacteria; phylum Actinomycetota; class Acidimicrobiia; order Spongiisociales; family ZC4RG35; genus JBFHRE01. The sequence continues at coordinate 5,662 of DAIOGO010000143.1, forward strand.
CTACCGGGGGATGGTGGGTGCCGCACCGGATCGGGTGGCCGGAGTCGTGGAGATGCGCTATCGGGGCCAGGCGCATGAAACCGCCGTCGCCTATGCCCCCGGAGAAGGTTGGGACGTCCTCCTTCTCCGCTTCCACGAGATGCATCGGGCTCGCAACGGCTTCAACCGGCCCTACGACCCGGTCGAGGTCGTGACCTTGCGCGGTTCGGCGCTGGGCCAAGCCGGGGCCACACCGGAGGAGGTGTTCGTGCACCGGCCGCAAGGGGAGGCGAGCCTGGGGACGGTCGAGGTGCTGGGACCGTCCGGAGTTGTCGAGGCGGGGGTGTGGTGGCGTCCCGGCCTGGTGGAGGGAGCCGAGGTCATGGGACCGGCGGTGATCCTCGATCCTGGGTCTACCTCATGGCTCGGTTCAGGAGAGCGGGCGATCCTCCACCCCACCGGGGCGCTCGAGGTGACGTGGTGATCGGCCCGATCGAACTCGAGGTGGCGCGATCTGCCCTGGCCGGGATCGCCGACGAGATGGGCGCCGTCCTCCGCCGCACGGCCTACTCGCCCAACATCAAGGAGCGGGTCGACTGCTCGGCGGCGGTGTTCATGCCCGACGGCTCGATGCTGGCCCAGGCCGAGCACATCCCGGTGCATCTGGGAGCGATGCCGGCGTCGGTGGAGGCGGTACTGGCCCGCTTCGACGCCGCCCCGGGCGTCCAGTACGCGGTCAACGACCCGTTCGCCGGCGGCACCCATCTCAACGATCTGACCCTGGTGCGCCCGGTGTTCGTCGCCGGGCGGTTGGTCGCCTGGGTCGGGAACCGTGCCCACCACGCCGATGTGGGTGGGGAGGCGCCGGGGTCGATGCCGGCCCACGCCGTCACGGTCGATCAGGAAGGGATCCGGGTACAACCGATGCCGGCAGTTCGGGAGGGGCGCTGGCTCCCCGAGTTCCTCGAACCGTTCGTCGCCGCCACCCGAACCCCGGCCGAGCGTCAGGGGGATCTGTCCGCCCAGTTGGGGGCCAACGAGGTGGGGGCGCGACGGATGGAGCGTCTCATCGAGGCCGAGGGGCCGGCGCGCTTCGGGGCCGTCACCGCCGCCCTGCTCGACTACGG
>DAIOGO010000144.1:0-6752 GCA_036745195.1 Actinomycetota bacterium
TGGCAGGTCGGGGGTGCGTTCGCCGTCGAAGTAAGGCAGTACGACCGCACTGGTGTGCTCGGCGACTGCCTCCCGATCGACCCCCAGCCAGCCGGCCACCCGATCCACCGCCAGGGTGCAATTGAGCGTCGCCGCCAGCGGCAGGAACCGACCGGTGGCGTCGGCGAACCCTGCCACCGCTCCGGTCGGGTCGACCGTGCGGACCGTGGAAACCATGAAGGCCGTTCCCGACGTCCCCAGGCTGATCACCGGAGTGCCCGGTTCCAGCCCGAGCCCGATCGCCGCCCCGGCGTTGTCCCCGGCGCCGGGCCCGACCACCACACCCGCCCGGAGCCCGAGAGCTTCGGCCGCCCCGGCGGTCACCACCCCGGCCGGTTCCTGTGGGCCCAGCACCCGAGGAAGGACCGCCTGGTCGAGTCCCACCTCGGCCAGGGCCAGGACCTCTGCGAGATAGTCGCCGGTGGCGGTGGACCACCAACCGGTCCCGGAGGCATCGCTCCGATCCGTGACTCCACTCCCCGTCAATCGCTCGGTCAGGAAGTCGTGCGGAAGCCTGATCGCGGTCACCCGCCGGGCGGCCTCCGGCTCATGGCGTTTGAGCCATGCCCATTTGGTGACCGTGAACGATGCAACCGGAACCAGACCGACCCGTTCCGCCCACACCCGGGCGCCGCCCAGCGCGCCCCGGAGTTGTTCGGCCTCGGGAGCAGACTGGGTGTCGTTCCACAACTTGGCCGGCCGCACCGGGTGCCCGGAGGCGTCGAGGACCACCAGGCCGTGTTGCTGCCCGCCGACCGAGATGGCGGTCACATCGCCGGCCCGACCGGTCCCGGCCAGGGCGCCGGTCAACGCCTCCCACCAAATCTCAGGATCGGTTTCCCGTGCACCTTCGGTCCCCGACACCGAATGGGGCGCCCGTCCGGTCGCCACCACCTCTCCGGTGTCCGCCTCCACGACGATCACCTTGGTCGCCTGGGTCGAACTGTCCACCCCTGCCACCAGTGGCATGGTTCACCTCCGCCAAAGATCGTAGGGCCATCGATCGTAGAGCCATCGTTCGAGACAGGCACCCTCCGGTGCGGCGGGTCTCTTGCCCCGGCGGACGCAGCGACCAAAACTGACATGTATTGTCCTGACAGCAGACATCCCCGCTCGGCTCGGTGCCTGCGGGATGTCCGAACGTCAAGGAAGGAAAGACTATGAAGAGAACCCGCATGATTGCGGCGTTGATGGTGGTGCTGGCGCTTGCGCTGGGCGCCTGTGGCGGGGACGGAGGCGGCGATGACGAAATCACCGTCGGTGTCTCCTGGAACAACTACAACGAGGAGCGCTGGGCGAAGTTCGACGAGCCGGCCATCAAGGCCGCCCTCGAAGCCGAAGGAGCCAAGTACGTCTCGACTGACGCCGGTTCATCGGCCGAGAAGCAGCTCGAGGACGTGGAGACCCTGATCGCCGACGGCGCAGATGTGCTCATCATCCTCGCCCAGGACGGTACGGCGATCCTCCCGGCCGTCCAGAGTGCCCTGGAGCAGGACATCCCCGTGATCGCCTACGACCGGCTCATCGAAGATCCGGGCGCCCTCTACATCACGTTCGACAACGTGGGCGTGGGGAAACTGATGGCCGAGGTCATCTTCGAGAAGGTCCCGACCGGTAACTACATCATCATCAAGGGCAACAGTGCCGATGCCAACGCCGACTTCCTGCGTGACGGAATCGAGCAGGTCATTGGTGCAGCAGTTGCCGCCGGTGACATCACCATCGTCGGTGAGGACTACACCGACAACTGGGATCCGGCGGTTGCCCAGGCCAATACCGAGCAGTTCCTCACCGCTGCCAACAACGATGTCCAGGCCGTCATCTCCGAGAACGACGGCATGGCCACCGGAGTGGTCGCCGCCCTCGAGGCTCAGGGCTTGGCCGGCTCGGTGCCGGTGACCGGACAGGACGGCGACGGCGCCGCCCTCAACCGGGTGGCGCTCGGCACGCAGCTGGTGTCGGTGTGGAAGGACGCTCGTGAGCTCGGCAAGGCCGCCGGCGAAGCCGCCGTGGCCCTCGCCAAGGGTACGGCCCTCGCCGATGTGGCGGGTGTGGTTCAGTTCGACTCCCCCGGTGGGAACTCGATGACCTCCATCCTCCTGACCCCGCTCGCCATCACCCAGGACAACCTGGACGTGGTGGTGGATGCCGGTTGGATCACCAAGGAAGCCCTCTGCCAGGGCGTCACTGCCGGAGCGATTGCCGCCTGCGGCTGATCCTCTAGCCCAACGACGAAACCAGTACGCCCCCCGGCCAACCCGGGGGGCGTACTCGCGTTAGTCTCTGGTGCCCATGCAGGATCACATCGACACCGAACCCCGACTGGACGACCCGGGTGAGGCGGCGGTGGCCGCCGCCGGCGGATTCCCCTTCACGCTGCGAGCCGTGGCCGAGTGGGTGAGGCGAAGCTTCCGGGCGGCAGAGCTCGACGTCCGCCTCGTCGGGATGCTGGTCGCCCTGGCGATCATCTGGATCACCTTCGGCATCATGTCGGGCGGCACCTTCCTCTCGGCCCGGAACCTGTGGAACCTGTCGGTCCAGACCACCATCGTGGCGATCATGACCACCGGGATGGTGTTGATCATCGTCACCCGCAACATCGACCTCTCGGTCGGATCGATGCTGGGAGCGGTCGGGATGTTCATGGCCCTCCTCCAGGCGGAGTGGCTCCCGAAGATCCTCGGGTTCGACCATCCGATGACCTGGATCATCACCGGTATCGCCGGCCTCCTGCTCGGTGGGCTGATTGGCAGCTTCCAGGGGGTCATCATCGCCTACGGCCGGATCCCATCGTTCATCGTGACCCTCGGCGGGCTGCTGGTGTGGGGAGGGTTGCGATGGCGGCTGGCGAGCGGTCGCACCATCGCACCCATGGACAGCACCTTCCAGTTGCTCGGCGGCGGTTCACGGGGAAGCCTGGGTGGCACCGTCAGTTGGATCGTGGCGGTGGTGGCGGCGGCCGTCTTCGTTGCCTCGCGGGTACTACGGCGACGCCAGCGCGCCAAGTGGGGATTCGGGGTCAGACCGACCTGGATCGAAATCACCCTGGGGGTCCTGGGCACCGTTGTGATCCTCGGCGTGGTCGCGGTGATCAACAGCTATCCAATGCCGACCAATCTCGCCAAGGCATACGCCGAGGAGCGTGGGATTGCCTGGCCCGAGGGCGGATTGGTGATCCCGCTGGGGATCGCCATTCCGGTGATCATCGCCGTGGTGGTGACGCTGATCATGACCTACGTCGCAAACCGTCGTCGATTCGGCCGCTATGTCTTCTCGATCGGCGGCAACCCCGAAGCGGCGGAATTGGCCGGCATCAACTCCCGGCGAACGATCGTCAAGACGTTCGCCCTGATGGGCGTCCTGGTGGGGGTGGCGGCAGCGATCCAGATCGCCCGCCTCAACGCCGCCACCAGCGGCCTCGGAACACTCTTGGAGTTGTATGTGATCGCCGCCGCCGTGATCGGGGGCACCTCACTGGCGGGCGGGGTGGGGACCATCCCCGGAGCGGTGCTGGGTGCGTTGATCATGCAGTCGCTCCAATCGGGCATGGTGCTCACGGGGGTCGACGCTCCCGTCCAGGACATCGTCGCCGGCGTCGTGCTGGTGCTGGCAGTTGGTCTCGACACCATCTTCCGACGGAGGGCAAACCGATGACAACCACCCCCCTGGTCCAGATGAACAACATCTACGTGGCGTTCGGTGGCGTCCACGCCGTCGAAAACGTCTCGGTGGACCTCCACCCTGGTGAGGTGGTGGCGCTGGTGGGCGGGAACGGCGCCGGCAAGACCACCTTGATTCGCACCCTGTCGGGGGCCCATCCTGCCGACTCGGGCGAGATCCTCATCAACGGAGAGCGCGTCACAATCACCAATCCTCGCGACGCCAAGAACTACGGGATCGAGACGATCTACCAGACACTGGCGCTGGCCGACAACGTCGACGCCCCCTCCAACATGTTCCTCGGGCGGGAACTGACCACCCGTTGGGGGAATCTCGACGATGCCGCCATGGAGGACGCCACCCGCAAGGTGATGGGACGCCTCAACCCGAAGTTCAAGAACTTCAAGGTGCCGGTCATGTCACTCTCGGGTGGTCAGCGTCAGTCGGTGGCGATCGCCCGGGCGGTCCATTTCAACGCCAAGATCCTGATCATGGACGAGCCCACCGCCGCCCTCGGGCCGGCCGAGACCGCCCAGGTGCGCGATCTCATCCAACAGCTGCGGGAGGAAGGAATCGGGATCTTCCTGATCAGTCACGACATCCACGACGTGTTCGACCTCGCCGACCGGATCAGCGTGATGCTCCAGGGCAAGCTGGTGGGAACGGTCAAGAAGGCCGAAGTCACCAAGGACGAGGTGCTGGCGATGATCATCATCGGCAAGAAGCCGGGCGAAGTCACCCCCGACGAGGTCCAGGCGTTTCACTGAGCCGAAGCTCAGCGTTCATCGTTCATCGTTCATCGTTGATCACTTCGTCCGCCAGATCACCCGGTTGACCGCGTTCTCGAGCGCCTCCTGGCCACCGCTCACCGGCCGGGGATCGATCGCCCCCGAGGCAACCTTGGCCTCCAGCGACGTCAGGGTTTCGGCGCCGTCCATGATCCCGCGCCCGAGCGGGTCCGACCACCCGGCGTAGCGGCGCCGGCGCGGCGCGGTCAGGGTTTCCTCCTCGAGCATGGCGGCAGCCACCAGCAGTGATTGGGCGAGGGTGTCGATTCCCCCGATGTGCCCGTGGAAGAGATCGGTCCGATCCATGCTCTGGCGCCGGAGTTTGGTGTCGAAGTTGAACCCTCCCGTCCCGAACCCACCCCCCCGCAGGATCTCGAACATCGCCAGCGACATCTCCTCGACCGAGTTGGGGAACTGATCGGTGTCCCACCCGTTCTGGTAGTCACCCCGGTTGGCGTCGACGGAGCCGAGGATGCCGTGATCAACCGAATAGGCCACCTCGTGATGGAAGCTGTGACCGGCCAGGGTGGCGTGGTTCACCTCGATGTTCACCCTGAACTCGCTCTCGAGGCCATGGCGGACCAGGAATCCGTGGACGGTCTGACAGTCGTAGTCGTACTGGTGCTTGGTCGGCTCCTGCGGCTTGGGCTCGATGAGGAGGGTGCCCTCGAACCCGATCTCCCGCTTGTGCTCGGCCACCAGCGTGAGGAACCGGGCCAGTTGGGCGCCCTCTTTGGCCAGATCGGTGTTGAGGAGCGACTCGTACCCCTCCCGCCCTCCCCACAGCACGTAGTTGGCGCCGCCGAGGCGGTGGGTGGCTTCCAGCACGTGTTTGACCTGGGCGGCGGCGTAGGCGAACACCTCCGGGTCGGGGTTGGTGGAGGCGCCGGCAGCGTACCGGGGGTGAGAAAAGAGGTTGGCCGTGCCCCACAGCAGTTTCACCCCGGTCTCGGCCATTTTCTTCTCGGCGTAGTCGATCATGGTGTCGAGGTTGCGGGCGGTGGCGACGAAGCTGTCGCCCTCGGGGGCGATGTCGACATCGTGGAAGCAGATGAACGGGACCCCGAGCTTGGAGACGAATTCGAAGGCTGCATCCATCTTGCGGTGGGCGGCCTCGAGGGGGTCGGCGGCGTTCAACCAGGGGCGATCGAAGGTCCCCGCCCCGAAGACATCCGATCCCGGCCAGTTGAACGAATGCCAGTAACAGACCGCCATCCGCAGATGGTCTTCCATCCGCTTGCCCATCACCATACGGTCGGGGTCGTAGACCTTGAACGAGAGCGGGTCGGTCGAATCGAGCCCCCCGAACGGAATCCGACCGGGCACTTCGGTGAAGAACTCGGTGCTCATGTCCCCAGACCTCCTGCGATTTCAGTGATGTTGGATGGCTTGCGGCCCTCGTTGGCGAGGCTATCACACGGCCCCGAGACTCGGTCCTGGCCCGCTCAGCGCAGGGTCATCGCCCGGTCAGGTCGGAGCAGGAAAGGCGGGAGATAGGCGGGCAGGTTGGAGAAAGGGAGCACATCCGGGTGGAGGTCGATTCCCAGCGCCTCGTCCATGAAACGGCGACGGGCCTGGATCCGCTCCCAGGCCTCCGGATAACGGCGAGCGAACTCGTCGCGAAGCGGAGCGTCCGCCAGCGCCACTCCGTCCTCGATGTTGGTGGTGAAATATTCGGTCCCGGTGGCGGGGATGATGTCCACCTGGAGGGCCATCCCCGAACGAAGCGGGGTCTCGGAGCCACGATGGATCGGGGAGTTCACCCACTCGTCGAGGTGGATCTGGTGCCCCGGATTGAGGAAGATGCCGAAGAAGGGGTCTCCCAGGTGACGCTCGACGATCTCGTGGAGGGTCCCGCCGGGCACGCCCACCCGCAGCGCCTGATACCACTCGGCCACCGCCAGGAAGTAGGGGGCGACCAACCGGTCGACGTAGTCGGAGATGCCGGCGGGCAACTCGACCGCGTCACCCACCACGAATCCGGCCCGGCAGTTCAACGCCCCCCAGATGCCAAAGGCCACGGTGAACCGATCGCCCCGTTCGATCGGACGGTCGCCGGGGCTGAGGAGGCCAAGCGAGGCCCGCGGCCCGGCGGTCAACATGAGATGACACGACAGCGGGGTCCCGTCCCATTCGAGCAACTTGACCGCCTCGCCCTCCCGCAACCCGGGCTGCAGGCCGAACAGCAGCCTTTTCACCCCCTGCGAAGTGCGGGCGGCGGCGTCTGCGAACACGGCGAGTTGCTGTACCTCGTTGATCACTCGC
>DAIOGO010000145.1:0-6699 GCA_036745195.1 Actinomycetota bacterium
ATCGTTGATCGTTGATCGTTGCCTTACAATCAACTCATGTACCCGGGGTGTCCCTGAGCGCAACGAGGTCTTCGATCCCGTCTGGTTGAGACGGTCGTATCGTCGTTGCCTGTGGGACGGAGCAGCCACCCGCGCCGGCGAGGAGTTCTGTTCGGCCCGATGCCAGGAGGCATTCGAGTTGTGGGAGATCGAGGTGCTCGCCTTCGACGAGGAACGTCACATCATCGAGGAAGGAACGGAGCATTGAAACGTTGGGGCCTGGTTCTCCTCCTGCTGGCCGGCTGTTCCGCCGCCCCGGCCGGAACTCCGGGGGAACAGATTCCCCCCTTCGATCTCGCCGGTTTCCAGGACTCCCTCACCAGTTACGGCCGTCCGACGGTGGTGAACGTGTGGGCCTCCTGGTGCATCCCCTGCCGTTCTGAGACGCCGCTGCTGGTCGAGGCCCACCACGTCTTTTCCGACCGGATCGACTTCATCGGTATCGACGTCCAGGACGATCAGAAGAGCGCCGCCGCTTTCCTGGCCGAGTTCGACGTCCCGTATCCGAACTTCTTCGACCCGGAGGCGACGATCCGCACCGCCCTGGGCGGGAGAGGCGTTCCGATCACCTACTTCATCGCCGCCGATGGCACCATCGTCGACACCCACATCGGTGTGATCGACGAGCAGCAACTGGCGCTTCAACTCGACGAGTTGCTGGTGCGCGGCTGATGGAGTTCACGCTGCTGTGGGCGGCGCTCACGGCGGTTGCCCTCGGGTGGTTGGCCCTCCGGTTGACCCCTGGCCGGTCGGCGGGGGACGCCGATCGGCTGATGGGAGCCGCCGCCGCCGGACTGCTGGCAGGCCGGTTGGGGGCAATGATCCTGGCGGGGGTCAACCCGATCACCCATCCTCTCGACATCATCATCGTCCGGGCCGGGGTGGACACCAGGGTGGCGGCGGCCGCCGCCCTGGCGACGCTGCTCCTCTCCACCCGTGACGCCATCATCATCGACCGGCTGGCACCGGTGGCGCTGGCGGCCCTGGCCGGATGGCACGGTGGATGCGTGTGGCGGGGGACCTGCCTGGGGACCGCCTCGAACCTGCCCTGGGCGATGGCCCAGCCGGGAAGTGCCGTCACCCGCCACCCGGTCGAAATCTATGCCGCAATCGGCCTGGCGATCGGGGCGTGGGTCGTCTCTCGCCTGAGCGCATCGCCGTGGCTGAAGACAGGAGCCGCGCTGGCGATTGCGGGCGGCGTCCGCCTCGTCACCCAGCCGATGAGGCCATCACTCTCGGGCGGACCGGTTGGCTGGTACCTGGCGGCGCTGGTCATCGGATTGACGCTCGCCGGCTGGTCGCAGCTTCACGGCCACCCGACCCCCGACTCCCGGCTCGATGAAGATGGTGCCCCCGCTCGCCTCGACGATCCCGCGGGCGATGGCCAGCCCCAGCCCTGATCCGGGCGCCGAGCGAGCCGGATCGGCCCGTGTGAAACGATCGAAGGCACGGGTGGCGAAGTCCTCCGGGAAGCCGTCCCCTTCGTCCACCACCCGCAGCGAGCCCGCCCCGACCTCGATGGTGACGGTGGAACCCGGGGGCGAATGGCGGAGGGCGTTGTCGAGCAGATTGCGAATCACCCGGGAGAAGGCTGTTGGATCCACCAGGGCCGGCGCCGCTCCTTCGGCCATCACCCGCAGACCCACCTCCCGGGTCCGAGCCAGGGGCGTCAGCGACTCGGCGGCATCGTCGGCCAGTTCGGCGATGTCGACCCACTCAGGCCGAAGCTCGAAAGAACCGCCCTCCAGCCGGGCCAGGGCGAACACATCACTCACCAACCCGTCGAGATGCTCGACGTCCTTCACTACCCCGGCCAGGTAGGCGTCTCGATCCGGCGCCAGGCCGTCCTGGATCGCCTCCACCGCCGCCCTGATCGAGGCGAGAGGTGTGCGCAGATCGTGCCCGACCGCCTGGAAGAGGGCTGTCCGCTCGGTTTCGGCAGCCTGCAGCTTGACCGCCATTCCGTCGAAGGCCTCACCCAGTTCACCGATCTCGTCCCTTCTCGATAGCCGGGCCCGGGCCGACAGCTCTCCCCCGGCCAGCCGTTCGGCCGCCTCGACCACCAGGCGGAGATCCTCGGTGACGGCCTCGGAGACGGTCACGGAGGCCGCCAGCGCCAACCCCACCCCCAGGCCGAGTGCCACCAGCACCAGGTTCCGATCGTGGACCGAGAGGAACATCGACCCGGCCGCCAGCAACACGGTGATCGTTGCCGCCACCACCGCCGACACCGACACCAGCAGGATCACCGCCGCCAGCGACGACAAGCGACGGCTGAGCCGCCTGGCCAGGCGGTGCATGACCAGGGTCAGTAGCCCGGCCCCGCCGAAGATCGCCCCCAGGATCGCCCGATCCCGGCCGGTGGGTTGCATCGCTGCCTCGGAGATGGCCATCCCGACGGCCACCACCACCACCACCAGCACTACCAGGCGGATCGAGCCCGTGGGTCGGCTCATGGCTCGAACCGGTATCCGACCCCCCACACCGTTGCCAGCCAGCGGGGGTTGTTGGAGTCGGCCTCGATCTTGTTTCGGATCCGGCGTATGTGGACCGTCACGGTGGCCGGATCCTGCCACTCCTCCGACGAATCCCACACCTGCTGGAGCAACTGGCCCCGGGTGAACGCCTGGCGGGGGTGAGCGGCGAGGAACAGCAGTAGATCGAACTCCCTGGCCGTCAGATCGACGGGGACGCCCCGTACCTGGCAGGTGCGGGCGGCGGGGTCGATCGTCAGCTCGCCGAACTGCATCGGCTGGACGGAGAGGGGCGGAATCGCCCGCCGCAGGACCGACTTCACCCGGGCGGTCAGCTCCCGGGGCGAGAACGGTTTGGTGACATAGTCGTCGCTGCCCAGTTCCAGACCCAGGATCCGATCGGACTCTTCCGCCCTGGCTGTGAGCAGGATCACAGGCAGCTGGGAGTCCCGGCGCAACTCGACGAGGAGATCCAGCCCCGAAGCTCCGGGAAACATGACGTCGAGGATCACCAGATCGGGCCGGTCGGCCTCGAGCTTGCTGCGGGCGGCGGCGGCGTCTGCCGCCTCCTCGACCCGAAAGCCCTCACGTTCCAGATAGGCGGTCACGACCTCGCGGACCCGCGGTTCGTCGTCGATGACCAGGATCCGTTGCTGCCGCATCGTTGGAATGGTACGGGCATGGGAGGGCTCGGCTCGGTCGGGGGACAACAGTTTCGTGTTTGTTGTCACCCCTACCATCACCCGCAATGGCTCTCGTGACGCTGCAACACGTTTCCGTGCGTGTCTCCCGTCTCCTGATCCTCGACCAAGTCGACTTCGAACTGGCCGAAGGGGAGGTGGTGGGTCTGGCCGGTCCCAATGGGGCCGGCAAGACCACCTTGCTCCACGTCATCGCCACTCTCCAGCCGGTGAGCACGGGCTCTGGTGCCGTGCTCGGCGCCTCGCTCGGGACCCCCGGCCAGCGCCTGATCCGGCCCTCGATCGGGCTGTCCGGTCACGATCCCGGCCTCTACCCGGAGCTGACGCTGGCCGAAAACGTCCGTCTGTTCGCCCGGCTGGTCCATCGTCCGCTCACCGAGGCGGACACGGTGCTGGCCCAGGTGGGGCTGGAAGGAGCCGCCGGTCGTCGGGCCGACCGATGCTCGAACGGGATGCAACGGCGAACCGACCTGGCCCGGCTGTTGATGCTTCGACCGAAGCTGTTGCTCCTCGACGAGGCCCACGCCGGACTGGACGACGACTCCGAGATCCTGGTCGACGAATTGGTGCGGAGGGTCAGGTCGGAGGGCGGGGGTTGTGTCATGGTCTCCCACGACGCCACCCGGTTGGCCGCCCGGACGGATCGCATCGTCACCATCCGCCAAGGTCGGGTATGAGACGGTTCTGGAACCACGTGATGGCAATCGCCGGGCGCGACCTGCGAATCGAAGGGCGGTCGGGCGAGGTCCTGTCGGTGGTGCTTCCTTTCGCTGCCGTCGCCGTATTCGTGGTACCGCTGGCCACCGATCCGCTCACCACCGACCTCAGCGCCCTCGCCTTTCCCGTCTATTGGCTGGTTTCGCTGTTGTTCGGCATGCAGGTCGCACTCCGCCAGACCGGGACCGAATCGACCATGCAGCGCCGCCAGCTCGCCCTGGCCGGGGTGGATCCACTCGCCCGGTTCCTGGGCAGGGTGGTGGCCGCCGCCACCCTCATTTTCTCGGTCACGCTGTTCACTCTCCCGCTTGTGATCCTCTTCTACGACCCGCAGCCGCTCCCCCCGTTGCTGCCCACCACCGGAACCGTTCTCCTGTTCGCCACCGGTCTGTCGGTCCTCTCCACTTTGGCGGGCGACGTGACCGTGGGACTGCGCACCCGCTCCGCCCTGGCCCCGCTCATCGTCGCCCCGTTGGCGGTCCCGCTCATCATCGGGGCCTCCCGGTCGCTGGAATCGCTATCGCGTGGGGGCGGTAGCCTGGCCTGGACAGGACTGCTGGTGATGGTCGACCTCGCCCTGGCGATGGCCGCCGTGTTCGCCGCCCGACCGATGGAAGAAGCCACGATCTGACATGCGAAGACTCATCCTCCCGATCCTCGCCGGTGTGGTGGCCGTCATCGGACTGGCGCTGGCGATGGCCACTCCCCCTGACGCCTTCCAGGGCGACTTTGCCCGGATATTCCACGTTCACGTCCCCGCCTCCTGGATCGCCTTCCTGGCCTTCTTCGTGACGGCGCTCGGTTCGGTGGCGTGGATGCTCACCCGCCGGGCCTTCTGGGACCGGCTGGCGGCTGCCTCGGCCGAGGTGGGCGTGCTGTTCACAGCCGCCGCCCTGCTCACCGGTTCGTTGTGGGGCAAACCGGTGTGGGGACGGTTCTGGGATTGGGGTGATGCCCGGCTGGCCTCGACTGCCCTGATGTTCTTCGTGTATCTGGGATATCTGGCGCTGCGCCGGGCAACCATCGATCCGGTTGCCCGGGCCAGGCGCGCCTCCATCATCGGGATGGTCGCCGTGATCCAGGTGCCACTGGTGTACTTCTCCGTGAACCTGTGGCGTTCGCTCCATCAGACCCAGACCATCCGCCCGGATGGGGCATCGATGGGCCCGGAGATGCTGGGGGCGTTCCTCGTCAATCTCCTCGCCTTCAACCTCGTCTATCTCGCCCTGCTCACCAGCCGGATCCGGCTCGGACGAGCCCAGGAGGAGGCGGCGGCCAGTTCGGTGCCGGCCGGCTCGGCCATCACCGCCCCCCGTCTGGACCCGATATGAGCGAGCCCTTCGTGATCGTCTCCTACCTGGCGACCTATGGCCTGATCATCGGTTATGCCGCCTACCTGGTCACCTCCTCCCGGCGTGCGAAGCGGAGATGACCGGTCGGAAACTGTTCCTGGCGGTGGCCGGACTCGGGATCCTCGTGGCGGGGTTCTTCGTGGCCCGATCGCTCGACGACAACCTCGTCTACTACCTGTTCCCCAACGAGGCCCTCGCCGAACGAGCGTCCTTTCCCGACGGTGAGCGATTCCGGCTGGCGGGAAACGTCGTTCCCGGCACGATCGTCTCCTCTGGCAGCACTTCGACCTTCGAGGTGACCGACGGCTCGGCCACGGTCGCCGTTCGACTGGAGGGAGCCCCGCCGCCGTTGTTCGGCGAGGAGGTCAGGGTGCTTCTCCCCGGCGCCTGGGAGGGGGACGTGTTCGTGGCCAACGAGGCGATCGTCCAGCACGATGAGACCTACGTCACGCCGGAGGACGGCAACTTCGAGGACGCCGGCTGACATGTTCTCGTTCCTGGGGCTTGTGGCCGTACTCACCGGCCTGGTCGGAGCGATCGCCCTGACCATTCAAGCGTGGCGGTATGCCGCCGGCCGGCCCACCTCCCTGGTCAACCCCACCCGGGTGCTGCTGGGAGGCGCCATCGGGGCGATGCTGGTGCTTGAGGCGGCGATCGTCGCCAACGACTTCACCGTCCGCTACGTCGCCGATCACCACTCGCGTACCACTCCATTCCCGTTCAACATCGCCACCGGCTGGGCGGCGTTGGAGGGCTCGATCGTGTTGTGGGGCATGGTGCTGGCCATCTACAGCTGGGTCGTCTACCGGCGCTTTCGAACCGCCCCCACCCGGCTGGGGGCAGGCGCCCTCGCCGTGATGGGGCTGGTGGCGGTGTTCTTCTTCGGGGTGATGGCCACCATCGCCAATCCCTTCGAAACCTGTGTCGAGGCCGCCGCCAGGAGTTGCGCTAGCTCCAGCCCGTGGCCGTTCGTGACGGCGGCCGCCCCCGCCGACGGCTTCGGGCCGAACGCCCTCCTCCAGAACCACATCCTGATGGCCGTCCACCCCCCGGTTCTCTACCTGGGCTACATCGGGCTCACCGTCCCCTTCGCCTACGGCATCTCCGCTCTCGCCCTCGGTCTCCCCGGGGTGGAATGGTTGGAGGCGAGCAAGCGGTCGACCACCCTCGCCTGGTCCTTCCTGACTCTGGGAATCGTGCTCGGCTCGTGGTGGGCCTATGAGGTTCTCTCCTGGGGTGGCTGGTGGGCGTGGGACCCGGTCGAGAACGCCTCGTTCATGCCATGGCTGGTGGCCACCGCCTTCCTCCATTCCTCCCACGTCCAGCTGCGCCGGGGGATGCTCCAGTCGTGGAACTTCGTACTGGTCATCTCCGCCTTCTCGCTGACGATCCTGGGCACGTTCCTCACTCGATCGG
>DAIOGO010000146.1:0-6679 GCA_036745195.1 Actinomycetota bacterium
CCTATTTCCAGTCGCAGCGGCAGGATCGTCATCAAGCGGCCGCGCGACAGTTGCTCGAGGCCGGACTGGCCTATCGCGACTTTGGGCTGCCGGAGGAATTGCAGGCGGAACGGGCGGCGGCGGATATCGGCGATTCGGTTCCCGGGGCGCGGCTCGAACTCGTCCACCTCGATCTCGCCTCGCTTCGCTCCGTGCGGGAGGCGGCAGCCACCATCACCGCCGGTCACGAGAAGGTGGACATCCTCGTCAACAACGCCGGGCTGATGGCCATCCCCCAGCAGGCGACCGAAGACGGTTTCGAGATGCAGCTGGGTGTGAACCACCTTGGCCACTACGCCCTCACCGGGCTGCTCATGCCCAGCCTCGCTGCCGCGCCGTCGGCCCGGGTGGTCACGGTCACGAGCACGGCCCACCACTTCGGAAGAGCACTCGACTCCGGCGATCCCCACCTGAGGAGCGGCTACCGGCCATGGACTGCCTATTTCCAGTCGAAGCTGGCCAACTACCACTTCGCCATCGGGCTCCAGCGATGGTGCCTGAGCCATCGATTGCCGGTTGCCAGCCTGGTGGCCCACCCGGGGATTTCGAACACGAACCTGCAGGCCAACAGCGTCCAGCAGACCGGCGGCGGCAGCCAGCGCTTCTTTCACCGACTGGCGGTGACCACCGGGATGCCGGCGGCCGAAGGCTCCCTCCCGCAGCTACGGGCCGCCACCGACCCCGGCGCCCGAGGCGGCGAGATGTATGCCCCCCGGTTCATCAACTTCGGGCCACCGGTGCGACGCCCCATCCTCCGGCGCCTGGGCCTCGATCGCGCCATCGATCGGATGTGGGAGGTCTCCGAACGCGAGACCGGGATCAGTTATCAGGTCCCCGCCCGGCCGGGCGTCTAGTCGCGGGTGGGCGGGGTGAGACGGCCGACCGCCCCAGCCGCCTCCGGCTCCTTCACGTAGGTTGCTCTCAGTTCGACCGGTGCCGACCCGACCTTGCGGGTGCGCACCCGCAGGTTGAGGCCCTCGACCAACACCGAGAACCCCATGGCGAAGTAGATGTAACCCTTGGGGATGTGGGCGTCGAAGGCCTCGGCCACCAACGACATCCCGATCAGCAGCAGGAAGCTGAGTGCAAGCATCTTGACGGTTGGATGGCGATTGACGAATTCGCTGATCACCCGGGCCGAGAAGAGCATGACGCCCACCGCGATCACGACCGCCGCCACCATCACGCCGATCTCGTCGGCCATCCCCACCGCGGTGATCACGGAATCCAGGCTGAACACGAGGTCGAGCAGCAGGATCTGGACGATGATCGCGCCGAACGAGGCCCTGGCCACTATCCCCGCTTGGTGAGACTCCTCGCCTTCCAATTTCTCGTGAATCTCGAACGTGGCCTTGGCGAGCAAGAACAATCCGCCGAGCAGGAGGATGATGTCCCGCCCGGAGATCTCGACCCCGCCCACCGCGAACAGCGGGTCGGTGAGGCCGATGACCCATGAGATGCTGAGCAGCAGCAGGATGCGGGTCCCCATCGCCAGCCCCAAGCCCAACGTTCTCGCCCGGGCCTGTTGTTCGGGGGGCAGCTTGCTCGAGAGGATCGAGATGAACACGACGTTGTCGATCCCGAGCACGATCTCGAGAGCGGTCAAGGTCACGAGGGCGATCCAGATGTCGGGGTTGGTGATCCAGTCCATTGAGAAGGGAGGCTATTCGGACTCGACAGGATTCGCTGCATTCGTCTGCATTGTCTCGATCCAGGCCAGCGCCTGATCCACGGTGGCGAAGACTGCCGAGGGCGTGTTGGCAGGATCTACCAACTGAAAGGTTCGGAACAGGTTGATGTAGGTCGGCTCGTCGGTGACGATCGCCCGGCAGGTGGGGCGTCCCACCGTTTGCATGAAGAACTCACGGATGGACCGGTCGACGAACGGGATGCGGATGATTTCGATGATCACCGGGACCGGCTGGTCGCCGATCAGCGATTTTCGAGTTTCGATGTACTCGTTGGCGGCCCGGACGGTGGGTCGGGCGTCGACGTCGAACACGGTGTGGAGGATGCCGTCGTCTCGCAAGGTCATCTTTCCGAGTTCGATGCTCCTCGAGTCCCCCATGATCGGGCGCAACATTAGATGGAGCCTCCGCCGAGTGGAAGCCACCGGTCCGCTGGTACGATTCGCCCTGCGGGCAGTGGCGCGCTGCTCGCGTCCGATCACGGCCGGTGGGCGCCAAGGAAACTCGAGGGTCTGAGATGAAAACCTGGTGGAACACCGTGGCGTCCTACCCGCCGACGTGGGTGGTGGTAGCGGCGACGATCGCGGCGGAATGGTTCGCCTTCTCCTGGTTCCGCCCCGGGCTGGGTGGCGCCGCCATCCTGGCCGCACTCGGCGTCGTTGGTCTGGGGACCTGGCCGGTGGTTCTGGCTGCCACCGGAACGGTGGCCAAGCTCCAGCTGGCCCGGCGGGCCGCGTTGGAGCGTGACCGCTCCCAGGTGATAACCCTCGCCAGAGAGCTCGAGGCCTTGTCGGATCCGCGGCCCGCCCGTCAGCTCAAGGCGATCCAGGAGAAGCGCCGGGGACTGGTGGACGTGCTCGGCAAGCGGCTCGACGCCGGGGAGATGACCTTCGCCCGTTACCTCGACTCCGTCGAGCAGGTTCATGCCTCCGTGATCGCCAACCTGGGCGAGGTGGCTCTCGCCCTGCGGAGCATCACCGCCCTCGACGAGCAGTATGTAGACACCCGGCTGGCCGAGATCCATGCCGAGGCGAGCGACAGCGCCGCCGCCGCCCGGGAGAAGACCTCGCTGGAGGACCGACGGGCCCTCCAAGATGCCCAGGAGAGGAAGGTGGCTGATCTCCTTGCCCAGAACGAGGCGGCCATGACGGCCATCGACCGTACGACCACCGCCCTGGCCGACGCCCCCATCGGGCGGCCGGTCGAAGACGCCGAGGAGGCCATGACCGCCCTCGAAGAGCTGGCTGCCCGGGCCTCGAAATATGCCACCGGGTGAGATAATCGCCGCACGAACGATCGAACAGGAAGAAGAGCAACGATGACCACCGAGTCAACCCCGACAGCCGCGGCCACCGTACCGACCCTGGCGCTCGACCTCAACGTGTCCCAGGCAAAGGCCGAGTTGGCTCTCCCCGAGCCGGATGTCGATGCCGAGTTGCGTGCCAAGGCCCGCGAACTGGCGTCGCGTCTCATCGCCATCGATCCCGCCGACGAATCGTCCAAGGAGGCGTCGCGCCAGGCGGTCGAGAGTATGGGCCGGGATCTGCAGAAAGGGGCGGCGACCAAGAGCCGGATGCTGCAGACGCCGATCCGGGAGCTGTCACAGAACGCCGAAGACGGCGGGCCGGTGGCGAATGCCCTCGTCGACCTTCGGGTCGAGGTGGAGAAGCTCGATCCGGCCTCCGTCGACCTGTCGCCGGGTTGGGTCACTCGCACGGTGGGATTGATCCCGGGGATCGGGACGCCGCTCAAGCGCTATTTCATGCGTTACGAGAGCTCGCAGACGGTGATCGACGCCATCCTCAAATCCCTCGAAAAGGGGCGGGATCAGCTCAAGCGAGACAATGTGACGTTGGGCGAGGACCAGAAGGCGATGCGCCAGTTGACCCTCTCCTTGACCGAGCAGGTATCGCTGGCGATGTCTCTGGACGAGGAGATCTCGCGGGCTCTGACCTCGGAGATCGCGATGGACGATCCCCGGCGCAGATTCATCGAAGAGGAGCTGCTCTTCAACCTTCGCCAGCGCACGATGGACCTCCAGCAACAACTGGCCGTGAACCAGCAGGGGGTGCTGGCGACGGAGTTGATCATTCGCAACAACCGTGAGCTGATCCGGGGGGTGGATCGGGCGATCGACGTGACGGTGTCGGCGCTCCAGGTGGCGGTGACGGTCGCCTTGGCTCTTGCTCACCAGAAGATCGTCCTCGACAAGGTCGAGGCCATCAACCGGACGACATCCGACCTCATCGCCGGCACCGCCGAGCGGCTCCGCACCCAGGGGACCGAGATCCATCGCCAAGCCTCTTCCACGATGCTCGACATGGAGTCGCTCCGTTCGGCGTTTGCCAACATCACAGGTGCCCTAGACGAGATCTCCAGATACCGGCGGGAGGCGCTGCCGCAGATGGCATCCAACATCCTCGAACTCGATCGGATGACTGCCGCCGGTGAAGAAGCCATCGATCGGATGGAGAAGGCACAGGCCGCCTCCGACGAGGCCGAGGCTGCCATCGAACCGAATCAGGGGGGATGATGAAACGAAGTGCGCTGCCGGTGCTGGTGGTGCTGGCCCTGGTCGTCTCTGCCTGCACGGCGAGTGTCGACTCCGAGCCGATTCCGTTCGACGAGGCGCAGGACAACCTGTCGCAACTGGTCGACGACATCGGTTGGACGGAGAATCCCGTCACCCGGGCCGCCACCGTCGAATTCAACGACGTCGAACTGAGCGACACCCTTCCCCCGATCACCGAGTTCCCGATCGTCGTCGAGGCGAGCGGTGGGGGAGTCTCGGTGGAGATCTTCACGTCGACCGAGAAGTCCGGTTCCGGCACCGACGGGTGGATGGTCGAGGTCGCCGAGGAGTTCAATCGCTCCGGGGCCGTCTTGAACGACGGTCGGAGCGCTCAGGTCGAGATTCGCAAGATCCCCTCGGGCACGGCGTATGAGTTCATCGCTGCCGGGCGCGACCTCCCCGATGCGATCAGCCCTTCCAACCAGTTGTGGATCGAGATGGCCGCCACCCACCAGCCGATGACAGAGGTGAGCAACTCGCTCGTCAACAATGTCGCCGGGATCGTCATGAAGTCCGCCACCGCCGATGAGCTGCGGGCCGCCTACGGCACCCTGGATGCCGCCGCCCTGATCGAGGCGGTCATCGCCGGAGATGTCGTCATGGGATACACCGACCCCTTCGCCTCGAGCACCGGGCTCAACTTTCTACTCACAGTGCTTGACGAGTTCGCCGAGGGCGAAGAGTCGCGGCTCGTCGCCGATGATGTCGCCAGTGTGTTCGAACAGTTCCAGCAGCGGGTTCCGTTCGTGGCGTTGACCACGATCCAGATGCGGGAGTCGGTGGAGAGGGAGAGCGGCACCCTCGATGCCTTCGTGATGGAGTGGCAGACCTACACCCAGACCGACTCCTTGCGGTCCGGGTTCGAGTTCATCCCGTTCGGGGTGCGTCACGACAACCCGCTCTACGCCGTCGGCAACCCGAGCCCCGACCAGCTCGACGTGCTCCGGCAGTTCGCCGACTTCGCCCGAGGGACTCGCGGCCAGGACCTGGCTCGAGAATACGGGTTCGATCCTCCCGATTACACCGCCGATGTGGCGGTCCCCTCGGGGGCGACCTTGATCAGGGCCCAGCGGCTCTGGAAGGAGAAGAAGGAGGGTGGCCGGCCGGTGGCGGCCGTGTTCGTGACCGACGTGAGTGGTTCGATGATCGGCACGAGGATCCAATCGGTGCAGCGAGCCCTGCTCTCGGCCCGGGAGTTCATCAAGCCCGACGCCTCGGTTGGGATGGTCGAGTTCAACGATCGGGTTTCGCTCCGCCTCCCGATCAAGCCTTTCGACCTCAACCAGCAGGCCCGGTTCGTAGCCGCCATCGAGGACATGGAGGCGGCGGGCGGAACAGCCATGTACGACGGTGTCCTGCTCGGATTGTCGATGCTGCTCGAGCAGAGGGCGATCGACCCCGAGACGAGACTCCTCCTCATCGTTCTCACCGACGGTGAGACGATGGATGGGTTCGAGTTCGGCGATGTCGCCGAAACCATTCAGGGATTGCGCATCCCCGTATACACCGTCGGCTTCGAAGCCAACGTGGACGAGCTCTCCAGGCTGTCTTCGCTGGTGGAGGCCGCCAGCATCAACGCCAACCAAGAGGACGTCGAGTTCAAGATGTCGGCTCTCTTCAATGCCGGGGTCTGACGGATGAAACCACTGGCGATCTGGCTCGCCGGGTTCGCGATCGTGTTCGGCTCATACGGGGGGATCTCGCACGCCATTCGGAGCAATGACCCCGAACAGATCCTGGTGGTGGTCGACAGCTCGTTTCCCATGACCGGCGTGTGGGATCAGGTCGCAACCGAGCTGGACAGGATCGATGACCGCCGGTACGCCGAGTTCGCCCTCGCCACCGAGAAACGACCGATCCATTCGTGGGCGACCAAGCTTACGTTGGGGGCCATCGACCCGTTCGCCCCTTGTGGGTTCGACGAGGTGACGGCCTACCCGGCGGTCGCCGAAGCCGACGAGGTGCTCCTGATCACCACCGAAGGGTCCTGCGAGCGAGCGGCGCTTCCCTCCGATTGGACCGTGGTCGAGCTGGAACCCTGATCTTCAGACGGGTCGAGCGGCGCCTGGGGCGCCGACAGCGTGAAGCAGGTCAGCCCATTACGGCGGGAGTGCGTGAGGTCGCCTCCCATCTGACGTGCGAGCTGGCGGGATATGGCCAGTCCCAACCCGGTGGAGGGGGTGGGTCCGGTGGTCTCACCGGTGGTGACATAGGGTTCGAAGAGGGTGAATTCGACCGCCGGCGAGACGCCGGGCCCATCATCGGTGACCCGCAATTCGATCATCCCGTCGACGATGTCGGTTTCGATGCCGATCGAACTTCCCCCGTGACGGCGGGCGTTCTCGATGAGATTGCGCAGGATCTGGCGCACGTGGATCGG
>DAIOGO010000147.1:0-6662 GCA_036745195.1 Actinomycetota bacterium
CTTCTCCGCCGGGGGAGGTCGGTTTGCCCGCTTCTTCATCGGGTCGAACCAGGGATGGCAGGCACCATCGGGAACCGTCCCCACGGTCGAGGATCTGGCGGCGCACATCGACGATGTGAGAGACCTGTCCCGATTCGATCTCCTCCTCAGCGCCTCCGAGGAACTGGCGCTCCTGCTGGCCGCGAGCAGCGAGGTTTCCGACCCGGCGCCTTGACCGGCGGCGGGGGCGGCCGACTGGGGGCGGGAGGTACCACCGTGCTCATCGACACTCTCATCGCCCGACAACCCATCCTGGATCTGTCCCAGCGCGTCCGCGCCTACGAGCTCCTCTATCGCCCACTGTCGGGAAGCGAACGAATCGATGACCCCGATCGCGCCACCGCCCACGTGCTGGCGGGCGTATTCGCCGACGTCGATCGGCTCGACCCGCTGCGCGGCCTGCCCGGCTACGTCAACATCACCCACACCCTGCTGGTGGAGGGGGCTGTCACCGCCTTCCCGGCGCGAAGGGTGGGGGTGGAGGTGCTCGAAGGGATCCCGGCCGAACCGGAGGTTCTGCTCGCGATGGATCGTCTGCGGGGGCTGGGGTACTCCGTGGCGGTGGACGACTTCACGCTCGACAGTGGCCGAAATGCCCTCATCAGCCACGCCGACATCGTCAAGGTCGACATCCAGCAGGTCACTGGGGGCGAACTGGTCCGCACCGTCGGGTTGGTCAAGAAGCTGGGTGCCTCCCCACTCGCCGAGAAGGTGGAGACCGAGGAGGAGTTCCGCAGAATGGTGGGACTTGGCTTTGAGTTGTTCCAGGGCTACTTCTTTGCCCGGCCAAGGCTGATCTCGGGGCGGCGGCTCGACGAGGGCAAAGGCCGTCTTCTCACGCTGCTGGCGCAGATCAACTCGGCCGGTGATTCGATCGATCGAATCGCCGAGGCCGTCGAGACCCATCCCAGCCTCGCCTACCAACTGCTCCGAGTGCTGGACTCGGCCGCCATCGGGTTATCCCGGCCGGTCGTCTCGATCCGCGAGGCGGTGGTCCTGCTCGGCATCCGCCGCGTCGCCGAGCTGGCCTCGGTTCTCGCCCTGTCCGCCTACGGCGACCGTTCACCGGAGGTGGTGAGCATGGCCCTCACCCGGGGGAGGTTCTGCGAGATGCTGGCCCGGGAAGTGGGTGAAGACCCGGCGGCATCGTTCACGGTGGGCGCCTTCTCGATGCTCGACGTGTTCACCGATCTGCCGATCTGGGAGGCGGTCAAGCGTCTCCCGCTCGACCCGATGCTGCTTGAGGCGCTGGTCGACCACCGCGGCATCCAGGGCGAGTTGCTGGATGTGGCGGTCGCCTATGAACGGGCGAATTGGGATGAGCTGGGCGATCTGGGGGTGGCCGCCTCCAGGGTCTCGGAGTGTTATCTGGCTGCCCTCGACTGGGCCGGGGCGTTGATGGACCCCACCCGCAAGGCCGCCTGAATCACCTCACGCCTGGATGTCGACCGGCACCCCGGCCGAGATCAGGGTCGCCAGTCGCTTGGCGAACTGGTTGGGCACCCGCACGCACCCGAGCGAGCGGGCATATCCGATCGAGTCGGGGGCGTTGGTGCCATGGATCCCCACCACCGCGTCGTCACCGTTGAATTCGGTGATGGTCTCGGAGAAGGCGGACAGTCCGAAGGCGTGCGGGCCCCACGGGCCATTCGGATTGGAGAGGATCACCGAGTCGGTGACGAAGTACGACCCGGGCGGGGTGGCATTGGTCGGCCGCCCGATCGCCACCTTGCTAGTCGCTTCCACTTTTCCCGCTTTGAGGACCACCAGGGTTCGCTCCGACAGGTCGACGACGACCCGCCGTTCGACGGGGAAGAACTCGACGTCGGATTCGCGCACCCAGCCGGTCGTCCCGTTGGGGCGTACCGGGACCAGAACCTCGGCCCAGCCGGCGAAAGGCCCGTTGATGACATGCACCACTCGCACCGAACCGAGGTTGGTGAGTGGTTCCAACACCACGAAGGGCTCGGTGGCGTCCGGCGAGTCGAAGACTGCCAGGGGAGCGGTGGCCTTGGCCGACAACGTCCAACCATCCGGCACCGCTGCCGGATCCGTGGTGGTGGTGGTAGTCGTCTCCACGATCGTTGTCGTCATTTGGCCGACCGTCGTCGTCGGTTCGGGGACACCCGTCGTAGAGGCAGGCTGGCTCGTTCCCGGCGAACAGGCGGCGAGAAACAGGACGAGAACGGCTGTCGGTCGCACCCGGGAAGGGTAGTGGCGTAGCCTGGAGATGTGGCTCATGTGATCGTCACCCGCATGCTCCCGGGAGGGATACCCGACGTACTCGCCGCCTTCGAACCCTGGGTGTGGCACGAGGATCGGGCCCTGCCTCCTGACATCCTGAGGGAGCTGATCGGAGACGCGACGGGGCTGCTCTCGATGCTCACCGATCGTATCGACGCCGCCCTGCTCGACCGGGCACCCCGCCTCCGCGTGATCTCGCAGATGGCGGTGGGAGTGGACAACATCGACCTGGAGGCGTGCCGGGCGCGGGGGTTGTTGGTGGGTCACACCCCGGACGTGCTCACCGAGACCACCGCCGACACCGCCTTCGCACTGCTGGCGGCGGCGGTGCGGAGGTTGCCCGAAGGCTGGGACCATGTCCGCTCCGGCGCCTGGGGGGAGTGGAAGCCGGATCTGCTCCTCGGCGGTGACCTCCACGACACCACACTTGGCATCGTCGGTCTCGGTAGGATCGGCCAGGCGGTCGCCCGCCGGGCACGGGGCTTCGGGATGAGACTGCTGTATGCCGGTCGGAACCGGAAGCCCGCCGTCGAGGCCGAACTGGCCATCGCCTTCCGCCTCCTCCCCGAACTCCTGGCCGAGAGCGACCACGTGGTGGTGACCGCCTCGTACGACGACTCCAACCATCACCTCTTCGACCGGGCGGCCTTTGGAGCCATGAAGGAAGGCGCCACCTTCGTCAATGTCGCCAGGGGTGGTCTGGTGGATCACGATGCCCTCGCCGCAGCCCTGACCGAGGGTTGGATCGGTCGGGCGGCGCTGGACGTGACCGATCCCGAGCCGATCCCCGCCGGGCACGCCCTGGTGGGTCTGGCCAATTGCCTGATCGTCCCTCACATCGGCAGCGCCTCCCACCGAACCAGGCTGGCGATGGCCAGGCTGGCGGTCGACAACCTGCTGGCCGGGATGGAGGGGAGAGACCTGCCCGCTCCGCTGCCTCAGGTCCAGGCGGTCGGTTGAACCACGGCGAGGACGCCGCCGGAGACTCTGACGGTGGCCACCGGCTTGACCTGGATGTTGCTCATCGACCGGCTCGACCAGCGGTGGAGGGTGGCGTCGCTCAACTCCCATCGCAGTCCGGTGGTGGTGACTCCTTCGACCGTGTCGGTGAGCGCCACCAGGCTCACGGTTTCACCGGCATGTCCGTGGATTCGGCCGTGGTGATGAACGACCTGGATCTTCGTGTAGCCGGCGATCCACTCGACATGGAGATGGGAAAGCCGGGGGTCGGTGAGGACACCGGCATTCGAAAGGAGATGGTCGATCCGCCCTCCGTGGCCACCGAGCACGATGATCCGATCGAGGTCCTCGTCGGTCAACACGGCCGCCAGGGCCAGTTCGAAGTCGGTGGCGTCCTTGTCCCGGGGGAAGACCTGGCGGGGCACGGCGGTGACCGCCGCCAGGGCGGACGGTGATGCCGAGTCGAGATCTCCGACCAGTAGATCGACGTCGAGACCGATGGCCAGGGCATGGTCCAGACCGGAATCGGCCGCTACCACCCAGGATGGGTCGGGGATCTCGTCGAGGGCCTCGATCGGAACCGGATCACCTCCCAGCACGATCACGGCGCAGTCAGGCATCTGCCCTCCCGGTAAATGACAAAATCGTCTTACGCGCGGCCGGTGGTGTAAGAAGCCGGTGATTCAAGGAATCCACGACACCCCCACCCCCGGTCCCACGTCCATCGCTTCACCCTCGAGGGGCTGAATCCGCACCTCGCCCTCTCCGCCCGTCGTCCTGACATAGGCGAACGCGGATCCATCGGGGGACCAGGCCGTCTGTGATCTGGCGTATTGGTCGGTGAATGGAAGATACTGGGAGATGTAGAGATCGGTGGGACGGTACGGCTCGAACGAGACCACGCCCTCGCCGTCCCACACGTGGGGGGTCAACTCGGCGGCGTCGAGGTCGAGGGTGAAGAAGAGGAGGTGGGTCCCGGTGGGGCTCCATTCCAGCGCAACCACCGAATCGTCGAAGACCGAGACCGGGTCGCCCGGGTCGGAGGTTGTCACCACCGCCAGCCGGTCGGCGAGGATCCCGTCGGTGGCCTCCCCCGTCACGAAACCGATCCTGCCGTCGTCGGTCACCGAGAAGGCGGTGAACGTCTCCACGGTGCTCAGCACCGTCGAGATCGAGGCGGCGAGGTCGGTGGCCACGAGCTGGTTCTCGCCGGATTGCGCCAGTGGGGCTCCCAGCGAGGCGCTCACACCGGTCGCGCCCCTGACCGCAACGATCACGTCATCCGACAGGAACTCGGGGGCGCCGAATCCGCTGTCGGTGTCGGAGATGAGGCGGCGGGCACCGGTCATCGAATCGATCACAACGGTGGTGTCGCGATCGAGATGTGCGACGAGGTTCTCGCCGGTCTTGTTCCAGTCGAAGAAGAAAGGGGTTGCTTCGCCCAGATCGACGAGCGAGCCATCGGCGATGTCGAGTATCGCCCCGGCCACCCCCGACGCCCCGTTGCCCAGCAAGGCAACCCTCTGGCCAGATGGATCCCAGGAGAAGTAGAACGGGTCGAATGGGACATCGAGTGCCCGGCTCTCTCCGCCCTCCCAGACCATGACCCTACCGGGGGCGGTCTGATCGACCCACACCACCTGGCCGGTCGGGGAGGCGGTGGCCTGGATCGGTCTGGTGATGGTGGCGCTCTCGCTCAGCCGGGCCGACTCGGTTCCATCCGCTTCGAGAATCACCACCGAGCCGTCGGACCTGGTCACGAGCAGTTCACCCGGATCTTCGACAGGACTCGAACTGCAAGCAGCCAGGGCCAGCAAGAGTATGGCGATGCTCCTCTTCACCCGCATGACGCTATCTTGCCCCACCCTGGAGGAGTAATCGTGGTCAGCAAGCTTGCCGTTCTCACCTCGGGTGGCGATGCCCCCGGAATGAATGCCGCCATCCAGTCGGTGGTCAAGGTCGCCGCCTCCCGGGGAGTCGAAGCGATCGGGATCCTCGACGGTTTCGACGGCCTTATCGACCGCCAGTTCCGGCCGCTGACGAAGCGGATCGACGATGGCAGCCTGCTCCTCGATTCCGACCTCGACACGATGGCGAGCCTGGGAGGGACGTTTCTCGGCTCGGCCCGTTCACCGCGGTTCCACCACGTCGAACACCGCCAGGCGGCGCTGGACTTCCTGGCGGGCGAGGGGGTGGATGGTGTGGTGGTCATCGGTGGCAACGGATCGATGGCCGGAGCCCACGCCCTGGCGGTGCAGGGGGATGTCAATGTGGCCGGTATCCCGGCTTCGATCGACAACGACATCGGGCTCACCCGGGAGGCGCTGGGGGTGGATACTGCTCTCAACACCATCGTCGAGGCCTGCGACCGCATCTCGGACACTGCTCGCTCCCATCACCGTGCCTTCATCGTCGAGGTGATGGGACGCGACTCCGGGTACCTGGCGATGGCGAGCGCCGTCGCCACCGCCGCCGATGCCGTGTTGTTGCCCGAGCACGACCGGACCTTCGACGAAGTGATCGATGCGGTGGCAGGTTGTATTCGCACCAGCTTTTCCTCGGCCCGCGGCAAACGGCGGATCCTCATCATCAAGGCCGAGGGTGTCGACATCCCCACCCACCTGCTCGTCAACGAGGTCGAGGCCGAGTTGTCCGACCTCGATGTCGACATTCGGGGAACGGTGCTCGGCCACCTGGTGCGGGGAGGCAACTCGTCTTTTCGTGATCGGCTCCTGGCCGGGCGGTTCGGGCTGGTCGTGGTCGAGGCCCTGCTCGCCGAAAAGACCGATGTGATGGCGGGTTGGAATCTGGTCGAGGTTGGGGAACCAACCAGCGACAGCTACATCCGTTTGTTCCCCATCGCCTCCGTGCTGGAACAGACCGCAGCGCTGTTGGACGGATCGAGCGAGATCACGATGGACCGGGTGCGGAGGATGGAGGCGATTCAGGGCGTGCTGGCGCTCTGAGCACGTCGTTGCTCGACCACCGCCACGGTGGCCGCCGAAGTCCCCATCAAACCGGCCGACCACCACGCCAGGGCGGCGAAGCGGTCGTCGCCGAGGACGGCGCCGCCCAGAGCCGGCCCGAACATCCGGCCCGCCGCCATCAAGGACTGGGCGTCACCCATCCGTTCCTCCGGGCGGAGGGACCGTTCGGCCAGCATCCGCATCACGGGTGGAACCGCCATCCAGAAGGCGAACCCCCAGGCGGTCATCCCGGTCAGGAAGGCCCACGGTTGCGCCACCGTCCCGGTGAGAAGGGCGGCCAGGGTGGTCACAGCCAGCCACATGCCCGGCCGCCTGCTGTGAAAGCGGGTGGCCACCAGACCGGCCAGGGCGTTCAGGCTGAACGCCATCGACACGGCGAAGGGGGCGAGCCCGGCCCTGGCTCCGACCGACGCGCAGAACACGAAGAGCGCC
>DAIOGO010000148.1:0-5267 GCA_036745195.1 Actinomycetota bacterium
TGCCCCCCTCCCCCCTCCGGGGTACTCCCCCCTTCGGAGGGAGAAACAAAACCGGTCGCCGGCCTCCCGAAGGATGCAGGTTGAGAGTCGAAATTTTGAAAGTTCGAGCTTGCCTGGCCGATGGCTGATGGCCGATAGCCGACAGCTGCGGCGTGCAAGACGCAAGACGCATGGCGCAAGACGCATGGGGGTCATCCCCCTGCAGTCATCAGAGCTTGCTCGGCGATGGCGAGGGCGCCGGCTACCCCGGCGTCGGTTCCCAGGCCGGGGGACACAACGAAGTCCGATTCGTGCTCGGCCAGGACCGCATACCCGTTCAGTTGCTCGAGGAGTGATCGGCGCACCGCCTCCAGCAGACCGGGGAGTTCGGAGACCCCACCGCCGAGGATGATCCGCTGTGGTGCCACCGCGTACACGATCGACCGAAACCCCGACGCCAGATAGTGGGCTTCCAGCGCCACTGCCCTCTCCGTGAGCGGCCCGAGGTCGTGTCCCGGCCGGCCCCATCGCGCCAGGATCGCCGGCCCCGATGCCATCCCCTCCAGACAGTCCCCATGGAATGGGCACACTCCGGGGAAGTCGTCGTCGGGGTGGCGCTGGACGGTGATGTGACCCATCTCGGAATGGATCAGCCCTGGCATCGCCTTGCCCCGGACCACCTGGCCTCCGCCAATCCCGGTTC
Source organism: Actinomycetota bacterium (assembly GCA_036745195.1). Taxonomy (GTDB): domain Bacteria; phylum Actinomycetota; class Acidimicrobiia; order Spongiisociales; family ZC4RG35; genus JBFHRE01. The sequence continues at coordinate 683 of DAIOGO010000148.1, forward strand.
CGACCGTGACGTAGACGAGGTTGTCGAGACCGCGGCCCGCACCCCACCGCCACTCCCCGATGGCGGCGCCGACCACGTCGGTCTCGATCCCCACCGGGACGCCCAGGGTGGAGATGGGGCCAACCAGGTCTGCATTGGTCCAGCCCGGCTTGGGGGTGGCGGTGATGTGCCCGTAGAGCGGGTACCCGGGGCGCAGCTCCAGCGGCCCGAACGATGCGATCCCGACGGCGGCCACCCCCGGATGCCCGGCGAAGAAGTCGAGCACATCCGGTATGACCTCGGCCGGGGTACGGGTGTCGAACCGGCGACGATCGATGATGTCGTCGGGCCCGGTTCCGGCAACGCACACGAATTTGGTCCCACCCGCTTCGATTCCGCCCAGCAGCCGACCCATGCGGGGAGGTTATCGGAAGATCGGGGAACGAAGGGAGCAGCCGCCGCTCACCACAGTGTCCGCCCAAGCGCCCTCGCCTCGGCTTCGTCGACGGTGCCTTCGAATATCCCCGTGGAGAGGTACTTCCACCCGGCGTCGGGGAGCAATGTCACCACCACTGCCCCGGGGGTGAGACGGCGAGCGAACTTGAGGGCGGCATGCACCGCCGCTCCCGACGACGGGCCGACGAACAGCCCCTCCTCCTCCATGAGCCGCCTCGTCATGTCGATCGACGTCCGGGTACGGACGAGGATCTTCCCGTCGAGGACGGACGGGTCGAACACCGGTGGAACGTACCCGTCGGCCAGAGACCGAAGCCCCGAGATCAGCTCCCCGGTGGGAGGCTCGGCCGCCACGATCGCGGTGGGAGAGCCAAGGCCGCGGAAGTGGCGGCCGACACCGGTGAGGGTGCCCCCGGTTCCGAGCGTTGCGACGAAGGCATCGGGGGCGCCCAACCCCAGCTCGGCCAGCTGGGCGGAAATCTCCGGCCCGGTGGTCATCTGGTGCGACCCTGGGTTGGCGGCGTTCTCGTACTGGTGGAGCATCAGGAATCCGCCCTCTTCGGCCAGTTTCTCGGCGCGCCAGACGGCGCCGTTGGAGCCCTCCGATCCAGGTGTGAACTCGATCTCGGCGCCGAACGCCTGCAGCAGGCGAATCCGCTCCTCGGACACGTTGTCGGGCACGAGCACGGTGAGCGGGATCCCGAGCAGCCTGGTGATCCTGGCCAGGGCGATTCCGGTGTTGCCGGAAGAGGGTTCCACCAGCCGGAGTCCCGGGGCGAGCTGCCCGGCGGCCTTGGCGGCGGCGATCATCCCGGCCGCCACCCGGTCCTTCACCGAACCGGTCGGGAGGTGCCACTCGCATTTGGCGAACAGGTGGATCCCGGGTGGCGCCAGCCGCTCCAGCCGCACCAGCGGCGTCGGCTCGATCCCGTAGTCGGCCAGCGCGCTCATCCTCCCGCCACCGCCGGCAGGATGGTGATCTCGGTACGGTCGCCGACCGGTGTCGCCAGGCCTTCCAGGTAGCGAATATCCTCGTCGTCGACGAAGACGTTGACGAACACTGGCAGCCCGCCTTCGGCAGAGAGCAGTTGTTGTCCGAGTCGGGGGTGGAGGCGGGCGATCTCGTCGAACACTTCGCCCACGGTGGCCCCACCCGCTTCGAGGCGGCGGGCGCCACCGGCATGGGGTCGGAGCACGGTCGGGATGGAAACGGTAGCGGGCATCAGATACTCCTTCGATCAGGTGGTGGGGGGACGGTTTCGGTCGGGAGGGGATAGGGGGCGAGGGTGGATGGTCCGGGCTCGAATGAGAGGGTCTCCTCGATGACCTCTCCGTCCCGGATCCGAAAACCCCGGATGGCGGGATCGTCGAACCGCTCCATCCCGACCAGGACATACAGCCAGTCCGGCTCCACCGCCAGCCTCACATCCGTCACCGACGGATAGGCCTGGGTATGGGGATGTGAATGGAACACCCCGATCAGGTCCCAGCCCTCTCGATCGGCATGTTTGAGCGAACGGAAGTGCTCGGTCGGGTCGATCGTGTAGTTGGTGTGACTGTGGAGGACGTTCGTCAATGGATAGGCCATCCGGATCGAGCCATCCTCCGGCCCGGCCAACAAACCGCACGATTCTTCGGGATGACAGGCGTAGGCGTTGGCCAGCATCGCCTCTCGGACCTGGGCCGGGATGAGCACGGTCATGCCATCTCCCCGGCCAACCTGGCCACCTCGTGGAGAGCGGCCCGGCCGGAGCGGCGCCACTCGACCACCCCGGTCGAATCGATCGACAGGAGGGTGGGCAGGGACCGCACGCCGAGACCCATCGATTCGGACACATCCACCACCCGGTGCGGAACACCGGCTCGTTCCAGCGCCGATCTGGCCTGTGGGCAAAGGGCGCAGTCCGGCCCCGTGACGAGGGTAAGGCCGGCCACATCCGCCTGGCGCCGGAAGAGCGGACGGCGCTCCCACACCCACACCAGACCGAACCCGAGGGCCACCAGTGTGACCAGCATGATCGAACGCTCGATCACGGCGCCACCACCTTCCGGTAGACGATGCACCCGACGCAGATCCGGGTGGTGGCGGCCAGGGCGGCGAGGGCGGTGACGATCAGCGTCAGCCCCCAGCCGAGCGCCGGGGCGCCGACCGCGAACGCCAGGCTCGCCACCCCCAGGAATCCGGCCCCGATCAACTGGGAGAAGCGGGGCGGGGCGGCGGGTTCGGTCACGATCGGGCTCGAGAGCCGCGGCCGGATCAAACCGACATAGAGGCGGGTGAGCGGGGCCAGCCGGGGACCGCCCGCCCACGACACGGCGAGGACCACGAACGCAACCAACACCAGCCAGGGCTGATCGATCACGAAGGCCAGGCCGGTGAGCAGGGCGATGATTGCTTGATTGAATCGGGGGACGTTGACGTCGACGGTGGACATGAGTGCTCCTCAGCGAGATGCGGACAGCAGGGTCCGGAACGGGTGGGGCTGGGGAGGCCGGAGCGGTCAGTGGGTGCGAGCGACCGATCCGGCCGGAGTACACAGCATGTCGTACTCGACGATGGCCGGGGGCATGTCTTCGTTGCTACAGGCCGGACATTCGGGATTGCGGCGCAGCTTGAGCTGGCGGAAGTCCTGGGTGAGGGCGTCGTAAGTCAACAGCTTGCCGATCAACGGCTCACCGATGCCCAACAACACCTTGATCGCCTCCATCGCTTCGATCGATCCGATGATACCGGGAAGTACGCCGAGCACACCCGCCTCGGCGCAGGAGGGCGCCAGTTCGGGTGGGGGAGGCTGAGGGAAGAGGCAGCGATAGCAGGGGCCATCGTATGGCTTGAACACGCTCGCCTGGCCCTCGAAACGGAAGATGGCCCCGTGCACAACCGGGATGCGAAGATGGAGCGAGGCGTCGTTGACCAGGTAGCGGGTCGGGAAGTTGTCGCCGCCGTCGAGCACGAGGTCATATCCGGACATGATCTGGAGAACGTTCTCGGCCGACAGCCGGACTCGATACGGCTCGATCTTGACGTCGGGATTGAGGGCCTGGAGGGTCTCACGAGCCGATTCCACCTTGGCCTGGCCGATCCGGTCCATCGAGTGGAGGATCTGGCGCTGCAGATTGGAGGCGTCGACCGTGTCGAAGTCGACGATTCCCAGGGTTCCCACCCCGGCCGCCGCCAGATAGAGAGCGGCCGGCGACCCCAGACCGCCTGCGCCGATGAGCAGCACCTTGGAGTCGAGCAACTTGGCCTGTCCTGCCTCCCCCACTTCGGGGAGGAGGGTGTGGCGGGAATACCGGGTCTTCTGCTCTTTGGTGAGTGTGACCGGGACCGCCCACGGCCGCCCCTCGGACTTCCATTGGCCGAAGCCGCCAGACATCGATGAGACGTTGCCGTAGCCCATCTCCTGAAGCGATTTGGCGGCGAGGGCGGAGCGGGCACCGGCCGCGCAGTAGAGGATGATCTCGGTGCTGCGATCGGGGATCTGAAGGCCGATGTTGGATTCGAGCACCCCGCGGGGGATGAGCCGAGAACCGGGGATGGTTCCCTGCTCGAACTCGTCCGCCTCCCGGACGTCGACCAGCACGAACTCCCCACCCAGCCGGGCCTCGACCTCGGCAGGGGTGAACTCGCGAATGTCCCGCTTGGCGGCGACGACCATTTCCTGATAGCTGAGCGACATGGGGTCCTGAGAGGTTACGCGATGTGACAACGGCCGCAAGTCGCGACGTATTCCAGGACGGCCGGCTCTCGATCGACCCTGCCTCAGCCGTTATAGACCAGGTCCGGGTTGTAAGGCTCGATCATGATGCATTCTCCGGGGCACTCCGCGGCTGAATCAATCACGTCGTCATGGAGAGCATCCGGGACCCGGGCAAGCCCCCGAGAGCCGTCGGGCGCCTGCACGCCGTCGAAGATGACAGTGGCGCCGAAATGACGCGCCTCTTCCTTAACGATCCACAACCCGTCGGCCCGGGCCGTGAACACGTCCGGAGTGATCTCCTCACAGATGCCATCACCGGTGCACAGATCCTGATCGATCCACACCAGCAGTTTGGTCTCACCGGCCACGTCAACTCCTGCCGGCCGGGGCGAGGCGGCCGTCGGCCTTCATGTCGCCCAGCAGAGTCAACACCACGTCTGCGCGCTCGC
>DAIOGO010000148.1:5367-6635 GCA_036745195.1 Actinomycetota bacterium
TGGAGACGAAGAAGAGAGCCAGCGGCGTCTTCTCGAGCCACCGGTCGGATGACAGCGTCTGTCCGGTGCTGGCCGGGGCGCTGAAGGATGGGATCTGATCTCCGGCTCGCATTGCTTTCGCTCCTTGACTGGGACCGGCGGTGTGCCGCCGCTCTGACCGTACTCGTCTGCCGATGAGCCTGTGGCCGGGCGTCGTCATCCGGATCATTCGATTGGGTGGGTGTCGCCCCCGTGCCCGCGCCTCCCCGGCTCGAGGCGCGGACCCGTCCGGTGTGTGCGACAATGTGGTGTAGCCGACCCTCTCGTGGTCGGCCCGGAGGTAGAGATGGCAAACAAGGACAAAGGCGGAAAGAGCACCAAGAAGGTGGCCGCCAAGGATCTGAAGCACAAACGTCTCGACAAGAAGGCGAAGAAGGACGCGGCCGGGGGCAAGAACAACAAGGTCGTCTGATCGGCGACCGCCCGCCGACGAACGAATCCGACCCGCTACGGGTTGCGATCCTGGCGCCCATCTCGTGGCGGGTTCCGCCTCGCCACTACGGGCCGTGGGAGTTGTTCACCTCGCTCCTCACCGAAGGACTGGTGGCCCGAGGCGTGGACGTCACCTTGTTCGCCACCGCCGATTCCATCACCTCGGCGCGTTTGGTCGGTGTTGCCCCCACCGGCTACTCGGAGGATCCGACACTCGACGCCAAGGTGTGGGAGGCGCTCCACATCGCGGCCGTATTCGAACGCGCCTCCCAATTCGATCTGATCCACAACAGCTTCGACTTTCTTCCCCTCACCTATTCCAGGCTCGTCGACACGCCGATCGTCACGACCATCCACGGATTTGGATCCGAAGCCACGTTGCCCGTCTACCTCCAATACGCCGACCGGGTCTCGTATGTTGCGATCAGCGAGGCCGACCGCCACCCCGCTCTCCCCTACGCTGCCACGATCCACCACGGCATCGATCTGGGCTCGTTCCTGCTGGGACCTGGAGGGGACGCTCTCGTCTTCTTCGGGCGGATCCATCCAGACAAGGGAACCGCCCTCGCCATCGAGGTGGCCGCCAAAGCCGGTTTGCGACTGGTGATCGCCGGGATCATCCAGGACGAGGAGTACTTCCATCGAGAGGTGGAGAAGCACATCGACGGCGACCGCGTCGTCTTCCTCGGGGCAGTGGGTCCGGCCCGGCGTCAGGAGGTCTTGGGCCATGCCCGGGCCCTGCTCCACCTCATCGACTTCGACGAGCCGTTCGGGTTCAGCGTCGTCGAGGCGATGGC
>DAIOGO010000149.1:0-6491 GCA_036745195.1 Actinomycetota bacterium
AGAACTGCTGGATGTCTCCCATCATCCGCAGGGCGAACTCGGTCGAGAAGATGCACGTGTTCTGGGCTTGATCCTCCTTGAGGATGTCGGCCTGCACCGTCCCCCGCACCGTGGTCAGCGTCTCCCGCCGGATACGGTCGTAGACGTCACGGTCGAGCACCTGATCGCCGGTCACGCCCAACAGCATGAGGCCAAGCCCGTCGTGTCCCGGCGGAAGATCTCCCGAGTAACGGGGCCGCGGCTGTCCGCGGTAGATCCCCTCGATGCGTTCCTCCACCTGTGCCTCGAGCCCGAGACGCCGGACATGTTTTTCGCACTGCTGGTCGATGGCGGCGTTGAGGAAGAAGGCCAGCATCATCGGGGCCGGGCCGTTGATGGTCATCGACACCGAGGTCGACGGATCGCACAGGTCGAAACCCGAGTACAGCTTCTTGGCGTCGTCGAGCGAGGCCACCGAAACCCCCGAATTGCCCACCTTGCCGTAGATGTCTGGCCGGCGGGCGGGGTCGTTGCCATACAGCGTCACGGAGTCGAATGCGGTCGAGAGGCGTTTGGCGGGCGTCCCGGCGGCCAGATAGTGGAACCGGCGGTTGGTCTGTTCCGGCGGCCCTTCGCCGGCGAACATCCTGGTCGGATCCTCCTCGGTCCGTTTGAGCGGATAGATCCCGGCGGTGAACGGAAACCAGCCGGGCAGGTTCTCCTCCAGCAGCCAGCGCAAACGGTCACCCCACGCCTGGTAGCGAGGAAGGGCCACCTTTGGCACCCGGGTGTGGGACAGCGTCTCGTGACCGAGCGGAACCGTGAGTTCCCTGCCACGCACGTGGTAGACGAACGAGTCTCCTCGATATTCCGCCACGGTCCCGTCCCATCGCTCCAGCTCGCGCCGGTGCTCGGGCCGGAGCAGGGAGTCGAGTTCGGCAATCGCCCCGTCGAGCTCCGGGACGGGGATGGCGAGCGCCTCTCTGGCCCCTTCCAGCCGGTAGAGCTCCTGGGCGATGGAGGCCTGCTGTCTGGCTTCCTCGCCATACCTCCGCACCACCTCGACGATCTCCGACAGATAGCGCTGGCGGTGGGGAGGCACGATGTGACGGCTCGTCCCTTCGGGCAGTTCGAGCGCTCCGGCCAACCCGCCGAGACGGTCATCGAGGCCCTCGATGACCGCCCGGTACAAGCGGTTGGTGCCGGGGTCGTTGAAGGTTGAGGCCACCGTCAGATGGATGGGAAGGAGTTCGTCCTCGCCATCGAAGCGGCGGTGGTTGCGGCGGTACTGCTTGCGGACCTCACGCAGGGCGTCGTCGGCACCCAGCTTGTCGGCCTTGTTGATTGCCACCAGATCGGCGAAGTCGAGCATGTCGATCTTCTCCAACTGGCTGGCGGCCCCGTACTCGGGAGTCATCACATACAGGGTGAGATCGGAGAAGTCGACGATCTCGGTGTCGGACTGGCCGATCCCGGAGGTCTCGAGAACGATGAGGTCGAACCCGGCCGCCTTGACGACGTCGAGCGTGGTGCGAACGGCCGGCGACAGGGCCAGGTTGGCCTGTCGGGTCGCCAGCGACCGCATGAAGGCACGTTCGTGGGGCAGGGAGTTCATGCGGATGCGGTCACCGAGCAGCGCCCCTCCGGTTTTCCGCTTGGAGGGATCGACCGAGATCACCGCAATCGTCTTGTCGGAGAAGTCGGCCAGGAACCGTCGCACCAACTCGTCGACCAGAGACGACTTCCCGGAGCCTCCGGTTCCGGTCACTCCGATCACCGGCACCCGGCGGACGGCGGCGCGGGCGCTCAGCTGTTCCCAGAGGTCGGCATTCTTCTCGGGGTGGTTCTCTCCCGCCGAGATCAGCCGAGCCAGAAGTCCCCGGTCTCCCGGCCCGAGCGAGTCCAGCGACACTTCACCGAGTTCGCCGGTGGGAAGGTCGGATTTGGCGAGCATGTCAGACACCATCCCCTCCAACCCCATCGAGCGACCATCGTCCGGTGAGTAGATGCGGGTGATGCCCTCGTCCATCAGGGCGGCGGCTTCGGCGGGGAGAATCGTGCCCCCGCCGCCACCGAAGATGCGGATGTGCCCGGCGTCGCGGTCCACCAGCAACTGGCGCAGATACCTGAAGAACTCGAGGTGGCCGCCCTGATAGGAGGTGACGGCGATCGCCTGGACGTCCTCTTCGATGGCCGTGGTGACGATGTCGAGGCCGGAACGATCGTGGCCGAGGTGGATCACTTCGGCGCCCGCCTGCTGGAGGATCCGGCGGAAGATGTTGATGGCGGCGTCGTGGCCGTCGAAGAGCGTGGTGGCGGTGACGAACCGGATCTTGTTCAGCGGTTGGTACACGGTGTCCTCATTGTGCCTCATCTGCCCGGGGTGGACAGCCACTCACTCCCCGCGGAATTCCGGTGGGCGCTTCTCGAAAAAGGCCCGCATCCCCTCCGCCCCGTCGTGGGTGTGGCTCATGGCGGCGATCGATCGGGCCTCCATCTCCATCTGGGTCTCGAGGGTCCCGCTCAGGCTCTCCAGCAACATCCGCTTCACCGCCCCGAAGGCGAGGGTCGCCCCGGAGGACAGTTCGGCGGCGAGACGGCGGGCGGTCGGGAGCAGGTCGGCGGCCGGAACCACCTGGTTCACCAATCCCCACTCGAGTGCCTCCGTAGCCGACAAACGCCGGTTGGTGAGCATCAACTCCATCGCCCGGCGAGTGCCGACCAGCCGGGGCAGGAAGTAGGTGGAACTGCCATCGGGAGTGAGAGACGAGGCGGTGTAGGCGGACACGAAGCGGGCGCTGTCGGCGGCCACCACCAGATCGGAGGCGGCCACGAACGAGAATCCGGCGCCGGCGGCCATTCCGTTGACTGCCGAGATCAAGGGGGCGTCCATCCGGGCGAATCGCGAGATGGCGGCGTGGAAGTACGTCGTCATCTCCTTGAGGAGAGCGCCCGCCTCCCCCTCCGCCTGGCGAAAGGCCCCGAGGTCTCCCCCGGCCGAGAAGAATCGGTCGCCGGCGCCGGTGACCACCACCGCCCGCACAGAACGGTCCTCGTCACATTGGATGGCGACGTGCATCAGTTCGTACATGAGTTGGCGGTCCATCGCATTGGCAGCATCGGGCCGGTTGAACGTCACGGTGGCGACCGACCCATCGACGTCGAACGTGATCTTCTCGTATTCCATGGATGCCTCCTGTTGCCCTCATTCTGCCCGCCGATCGATCATGGCCGGGGTACCGTCGAATCCACCCTGGACCCGGGCCCCGGCCCCGAGTAGGCTGTGGTCCGGGTTAGAGAGATGGGTAAGGAGGATCGTGTGCAGCTCTTTCGTGGGCAGCTACTTTCTCATGAGGCCGGTCACGCCACACACGTGACCGTCCAAGTCGAGAATGACTGGGTGAGGATCTACAGCGAGCACAAACGATTTGGCGCCTGGAGTGCGACAGATCTCAATGTCGAGCGGCTCACGGTGTTCCGCTTTCAGCTCAGTCTCGACGGGGTGATCCACACCTTCACCCCTGACGATCCGAACGGCTTCTCCGAGGCGGTGGGCGCGGTCATCGACCTTCGCCCCAAGTCGCGCTTCGGGCTCGGCGACCGGGTCAAGGCCGCCCTGGCCGAGCAGGAAGCTGTCAGGAAGGCAAGCGAACTGACGGGTTGACCGGCAGCCGCCGCAGCATTTCCCCCAGGAGCACATGCTCCTCGCTCGTGAACCCATCCGAGAAGTGACGGCGAACCCCGTCCAGATGGACAGGGGCGGCTCTGCGCAGGGCCTGCAGCCCTCCCTCCGACAACCTCACCTCCATCCCCCGCCGGTCATCTTCGGCGATTCGACGATCGATCAAGCCCGCCACTTCGAGACGATCGACGAAGCGGGTGGTGGCAGACCGGCTCAGCAGAAGGCGATCCGCCAGCTCCGACATCCGCAGCATCCCACCCGCCTCCTTCAACTGGACCAGCGCGTCGTACCACGACAAGGGCAACCCGCACTCTTGTTCGAGTTCGGCGGCGAGTAGTTTGACCAGCCGGGAATGGGCCTCCAGAAAGGCGCGCCAGGTAGAGAGGGCTTCCGGGCCAAGCGGCATCCGGCGAGGCTAGACGGTTTCCGTCAGTATGTCGGATCAGTCGGCGACGAGTTCGGCGTGGAGTCGTTCGATCCCCGCCGTCCGTGGGACACAGGCGTCGAAACCGGCGGCGTGGTAGCGGCGCTCATCGAGAGCCTGGCCCAGTTGGGTCATTCCGACCAGCCGGAGCCGTCCGGGAACACCTCGTTCCCAGCGCCGGATCGCCCTGGCCAGCGCCAGCGAATCGAGATCCCCGACCTCGTCGTCGATGACCACCGCGTCGTAGCTCCCGCCAGTGACGGCGGCCAGTCCCAGCGCCCCGTTGCCGGCCACGTCCACCCTATGACCTAGCGGTTCCAGGCTGCGGAGGATCGTCCCGCGCCGGGTGGGCGAACCATCGACCAGCAGGATATTGAGGGAACCTCTTCGCTCACGGAGCGAATGGCGGGTCATCAGCGGACCGCCCCGGCGGCGGCGTCCCCGCAACACCGTGATCGCCTCGGCCAGGTCGACGGCCGAGACCGGTTGGGCGAGGTATCCGTCGATGTGGAGAGACTCACAAGCCGCGCCCTCGCCGCGCTGACCATCGGGGGCCACCAGCAGTACCGGGATGCGGGCCAGCAGCGGGTCGGCCAGGACCCGGGTGGCCACTTCGATCGGCCGGGAGGAGGGGGCGAGGATCAGCAGATCGGGCAGGTCGCTGTCGGTGAGCGCCAGCGAGGTTCCGGCCAGTTCCGGATTCGAGTGGATGGTCACGGCGTGACCCATCCGGTCGAGCACCGGAGTGAGACGATCATTGGGACCGACCGTGTCGGCGATCAACACCACCCAGGCAGGACCGGTTTTGACCTTGACCGGGATCTCGTCGGGAACCGGAATCTCCAGTTCGAGTTCGAAAGAGAACACCGATCCGGTGTCAGGGCGGCTCTGGACGCTGATCGATCCACCCATCGCCTCGACGAGCCGATCTGCCACGGCCAAGCCGAGACCCGTTCCTCCCGTCCCGGGGAGCCCGGTTCCGCTCTCGAAGGGGGCGAAGATCCTGTCGAGGTCGTCGGTCGGGATCCCGCTTCCGGTGTCCCAGACCTCGAATCGCACCAGCGCCGACTCCTCGGTGCGATGGACGACATGGGTGACCAGGCTCACCAAGCCGGAGGCAGTCGCCTGGATGGCATTCACGACCAGGTGTTGCACCACCTGGCGAAGCCGGCCGGGGTCACCATTGACGATGGGTGGCAGCGAACGGAGACCGGTCACGGAGATCTCCAGGCCGCGCTCGATCGCCCTCGGCCGAACCAACCTGATCGCCTCCCGAAGCGTGCCGGAGAGGTCGAAGGTCGTGTTGGCCGGCACGAACGTACCGTCCTCCAAGGCGGCCAGATCCAGCACGTCACTGATCAACGACTGCAGCGAAACGACGGTCTCTTCGATCTGACCGAGTGTCGCTCGCTGATCCTCGGAGACTTCGGCGGCCAGGAGCTGGCCGGCCAGTCGCCGAACCCGGGCAAGGCCGGGTGCGGCCGCCGCCCCCACCTTGCTCATGGCGAGAGGGGCACTCAACTCGACATTTGATTCCGATGCCATGGAGGTTGTTGTCGGCATTTTTCAGACCGAGTAAACCGATTCCGGGGGTGGGACGAGTGATGGGCAGTGGGTTGGGACCACGCCAGGGAAAGGAACAGCACAATGAAGAGAACGGCCTCCTTTGCGGTCGGCTTCTGCACGGTCCTCGTCGCCGGTATCGCCGCCGCCCAGGTCGGGACGATCGGTCGGGATGCCCCGGCCGGCTCCGACAAGGTGGCGAGTGCCCAACTCGAGAAGCCCGCCCAACCGGTCGACCTCGACAAGCCCGTCCCGGTGGTGACCACCCAGCCCAAGCCTGTGGACAAGCCTGTGGACAAGCTTGTGGATAAGCCCGTTGACAAGCCGGTCGACAACCCGGCGCCCAAGCCCGAGAGCGACACCACCGCCCCCAAGATCGAGGTGATCGAACCGATCAACGGGGCAGTATTCCACGAGAAGAGCATCACCTTCCGGGGAGTGACCGAACCCGGGGCGAAGGTTCTGGCAGGCGGGTATCAGGCCGAAGTCGACACCCAAGGAAAGTGGGCGATCACGCTGCTGCTGTCGCCCGGCGAGAACAAGGCCATCTTCAAGGCAATCGACCAGGCGGGCAACGTGGGCACCGCCGCCGTGGTGGTCGTCTACGACGTCGAGGTCGACAAGCCGGTCGTCACGGAGTTCAGCGCCAACCAGAAGTTCCGCCAGAACGCCGACTCCTACGAGAAGTTCTGGGGGACCGGCACACCCGGCACCAAGATCAAGGCAACCTCGGCGTACGGGGGCGGCGCCACCGAGGTGTCGGAGAACGGCGAGTGGTGGTTGAAGGTCTTCTTCGATGCACCGCTCAACGTCACCTTCCCGGTGACCATCACCGAAACGGCC
>DAIOGO010000150.1:0-6384 GCA_036745195.1 Actinomycetota bacterium
GCACCCTCGACGCCTACGGCAGCGAAATCATCCCCCGCCTGGGGTGAGGATCGCGGCCTCCGCCGCAATCAGTCACGAGTTCCCAGGTTCAAAGTTCAGAGTTCAAGGTCCAAGGTTTCGGGGTCGAACTTTCAGCGTTCAACCTTGAACCTTTGACCTCCACGGTGGGGGAAAGTTCAAAGTTGAAGGTCCAAAGTTCCGGGGTCGAACTTTCAACGTTCAACCTTGAACCTTCGACCTCGACGTTGGCCCACAAGTCGCCGGTCAACGTGACGTGCCGGGATGACGCACGGCGCATGGCGCACGACGCATGACGCATGACGCATGACGCAAGACGGTCGGCGCCTACGCCTCCCGCATCAGGGCGGACATGCGGCGGCGGAGGAGCGGGGGAGCGTTGACGATTCCCAACTCGACGGCGAACTCGGCGTCGCGGCTGATGTCGAGGATGACCTCCTCGCCTTCGACGCGCATGTGGAAACCGTCAGGCAGAGCATTGACCCGCATCTCGTCGCGGCTCCAGTTGCCGATCTCGGTGGCACCGGACTGCAGCGCAAGCCGATCCTCGGTCAGGTCGATGGTGACACCGATCCCGCGACCCTCTTCACCGGGCATTCGAAGATTCCCCTGATAGATGGCCAAACACGCTCCTTCTCGCAGTGCCGTCAGGATATCGGGCCGGGACCGTCGAGGGAAGGCTCTGTTCTCGACCGTTGTTCGGCGATCAACTCGGCAATCTCGTCGGGATCGCCCAGCGGTGGGGTGAGCGTCTCGATGATGCGCTGTTGCATCCGGCGGTGGACGACGACGTTCGCCAGGTCGGCCGAGCGGCAACAGGCCGGATCGGGACAGGAGGAGGTGACCTGGGTGCTGGTGCGTCGGCCCCGAAAGACCTTGGCGTCCTCGTAGCGGACACCGGTGGTGAAGCTGTGGCCTTCCTGGTCGACCGACACGTGGGTGGCGCACCAGTAGGAGCCACCGGGTGTGTCGGTGAACTGGTGGTGGATTCCGAATCGCTCCTCCGACCGGAAGGCGGCTCTGGCCCCGAACAGACGGCACAGCCGCCGGCCCTCGTGGTTGCCGAACGAATCGGTGGCCAGCGGCAGTCCGTCCAGCACGGTCGCCTTCCACACCACTCCATCCGGGCTGGTGCGAAGGAAGTGGCTCTCGATCCCGAAGTGACGGGTGGCCAGGTTGGTGAACCGCTGGGCGGCCATCTCGTAGGAGACGTAGAACTGCTCCTTGAGGTCTCCCACCGCCAGGTCGCGCTCTTGGATCGCTGCCCGCAGCGCCGGGACCGCCGCCTGTTCGGGGACGAGGACGGCCGCCGCGAAGTAGGCGGTCTCCAGGCGTTGGGTGAGCAGATCGAGTGCGGAGGAAGGCTCGCCGTGATCCAGCGCGGCGGCACCCAGGGTCTGCAGGATCGCCTTGCGGGCCTGCCGGGTGCGCAACTCGTTGCGCCGGGCGATGTAGATCACCTTGCGCCCGGCGTCGACCACCGATCGAACCCGGGGTGGCATGTCCTCGACCGGCCTGAGCGTGAAGCCGAAGCGCTGAGCGATGTCGGTGATCGTGCGCGAGGTGAGGGGGCCGGTGCCGGCGTATCCGACCTCTTCCAGCAGGTTGCGGGCGATCCCTTCGATCCGGTCGAGGTAACCATGCCGCACCCTCAGCCAGTCGTTGACCTGGGCGTTGGCCTGGCGGATCCCGGCCTCGTCCTCCACCGGCTGGCTGTCGCGCCGGGCGAGTTCGTCGAACAGCGTCAGCAGGTGATTGAGCACCTCGTCGCCGACCCGCCCGCTGGGGCGGAGGTGGGGCAGCCCGAGCTGGGCGTAGGCCGGGTGTTGCTGGGCCCGGTCGAGGCGGATCTCGAGTCCGGCCCGCGGGTTGGGGGCTTCGGGTGCCATCAGGTCGGCTGGGGCGATGTCGAGCGCCCGGGCCAGGGCGGTGATCACCGACAGTTTCGCCTCCCGTTTGCCGTTTTCGAGCAACGAGAGAAAGGGAGCCGGGCGACCGATGGCGGCGCCGAGTTGATCCAGGGTCAAACCGCGCCGCTGCCGAAAGTGGCGGAGTCGATGACCGAACACCACCGGGTCGAGTTCCATGCGACCTCTCTTCTCGCTATCGGAAAGATCGGGCGATCTTATCGCGCCGGAGGGCAGGGGTAGGATCGATCAGGCGGAAGAATCGACATGCTGACCAAGGAGTTCCAGTGGCGATCGAGATCGTAGGCCCCGGGCACCCCCTCCTCACCGGGGAGGCACTCGCCTTCCTCGAAGCCCTCGAAACCAGGTTCGGACCCGTTCGTCAGGAGATCCTGCGGGCCAGATCAGAACGTCAGCACCGGCTCGACACCGGTTCCCTGCCCGATTTCCTGCCCGAGACCGCCTCGGTTCGCCAGGGCACCTGGACGGTTGACCCGGTTCCCCCGGACCTGGCCGACCGGCGAGTGGAGATCACCGGCCCGGTCGACGCCAAGATGATGATTAACGCCCTCAACTCCGGCGCCAGGGTGTTCATGGCCGACTTCGAGGACGCCACCACCCCCACCTGGAGGAACCTCCTCGACGGCCAGGCGAACCTGGTGGATGCCTACCGGCGCACACTCCGCCTGGAGACCCCCGACAAGACCTACCAGATCGGACCCACCCCCGCCACGCTGATGGTGCGACCCCGCGGCTGGCATCTGTCCGAAAAGCACGTCCTCGTGGATGACGGGCGTATGTCGGCGTCGCTGTTCGACTTCGGTCTGTACCTGTTCTGGGGTGGCCGGGCCGCCCTCGAAGCCGGCAGCGGCCCCTATTTCTACCTCCCCAAGCTGGAGAGCCACCTCGAGGCCCGCTTGTGGAACGACGTGTTCGTGTGGGCCCAGGAGCATTTGGGCATCCCGGTGGGGACCATCAAGGCGACCGTGCTGATCGAGACCGTTCTCGCCGCCTTCGAGATGGACGAGATCCTCTACGAACTCCGCCGGCACTCGGCAGGGCTCAACGCCGGTCGCTGGGACTACCTCTTCTCGATGATCAAGAAGTTCCGCAACCATGCCGGCTTCGTCCTCCCCGACCGGAACCAGGTGGGGATGACCGCGCCGTTCATGAAGGCCTACACCGAACTCCAGGTCGCCACCTGTCACAAGCGCGGAGCCCACGCCATCGGCGGAATGGCGGCCTTCATCCCCAACCGGCGTGACGTCGAGGTCACCGAGAACGCCCTGGCCCGGGTGCGCCAGGACAAGAAACGGGAGGCCGGTCAGGGCTGCGACGGCACCTGGGTGGCGCATCCCGACCTGGTGCCGGTGGCGATGGAGGAGTTCGACGCCGTCCTCGGCGCCGCTCCCAATCAACTCGACCGGCTCCGCCCCGACGTGTCGGTCGACGCCTCACAACTGCTCGACGTGACCGTCGCCGGCGGCACCATCACCCTCGACGGGCTGCGATCGAACGTCAGGGTCGGGCTCCGTTATCTGACTTCCTGGCTGGCCGGTTCGGGGGCGGTGGGCATCGACAACCTGATGGAGGACGTCGCCACCGCCGAGATTGCCCGCTCGCAGATCTGGCAGTGGGTGCGGCACGGGGTGTCGACCGCCGATGGCACCCCGATCACCGCAGACCTGGTGCGTTCGATGTTGACGGAGGAACTGGCCGCCGTCCCGGCCGAAACCGCCGAGCAGGCCGCCGGGGTGTTCGACGAGGTGGCGCTCAGCGCCGACTTCGTCGAGTTCCTGACCCTTCCCGCCTATGAGTTGATCGACTGAGAAAGGACCGAATCAGATGAACCGGCAAGAACGAATCGAATCGATCGAGACCCAATGGGCGACCGACCCCCGGTGGGCCGGGATCACCCGCACCTATTCGGCCGCCGACGTGGTCGGGCTGCAGGGGAGCATGGGTGAGACCCACACGCTGGCCGGGGCGATGGCCCGCAAGTTGTGGGACGAACTGGCCAGTTCGGACTACATCAACGCCCTCGGCGCCCTGTCGGGGGGCCAGGCGGTCCAGATGGTGAAGGCCGGTCTCCGCGCCATCTACCTGTCCGGATGGCAGGTGGCGGGCGACGCCAACCTGGGTGAACAGGTCTATCCCGACCAGTCGCTCTACCCGGCCAACTCCGCCCCGGCCCTGGTGCGGCGCATCAACAACGCCCTGCGCCGGGCCGACCAGATCTCGTGGTCCGAGGGCGAGGAGGGCACCGACTGGTTCGTCCCGATCGTCGCCGACGGGGAGGCAGGCTTCGGTGGCGCCCTCAACGTGTTCGAACTGACCAAGGGCTTCATCGAAGCGGGGGCGGCCGGGGTCCATTTCGAGGATCAACTGGCGGCCGAGAAGAAGTGTGGCCACATGGGGGGCAAGGTGCTGGTCCCCACCAGCCAGCATGTCCGCACCCTCACCGCCGCCCGTCTCGCCTCCGATGTAATGGAGGTCCCCACCATCGTCGTGGCCCGGACCGACGCCAACGGCGCCAACCTGCTCACGAGTGACGTCGACCCCCGCGACCAGGACTTCTGCACCGGTGAGCGGACCACAGAGGGGTTCTTCCGGGTGCGGGCCGGGCTCGACCAGGCGATTGCCCGGGGACTCGCCTACGCCCCCTACGCCGACCTGATCTGGTGCGAGACCGCCCATCCCGACCTGGACGAGGCGGCCGCGTTCGCCGAGGCGATCCACGCCCGGTTCCCCGGCAAGATGCTCGCCTACAACTGCTCGCCCAGCTTCAACTGGAGGGCCCACCTCGACGACGCCACCATCGCCCGTTTCCAGAAGGAGTTGGGAGCGATGGGCTACAAGTTCCAGTTCATCACGCTGGCCGGATTCCACGCCCTCAACGCCGCCATGTTCGACCTGGCCCAGGGGTATGCCCGGCGCGGGATGTCGGCCTATGTCGAGTTGCAGGAGCACGAGTTCAGCCTGGAGCCGGCCGGCTACACCGCCACCCGTCACCAGCGCGAGGTGGGGGCGGGATACTTCGACCAGGTGTCGAATGTCATCTCCGGTGGCGAGGCGAGCACCCTGGCCCTGGTCGGTTCCACCGAAGAGGAGCAGTTCTGAGGAGCGATCGCCGAATACGATGATTCCGGACCACGTTCGCGGAGGGAGATCAGCATGCCCAACATCGTCCACGTAGTGGGCACGGGAACGATCGGTGAGCCTCTCATCGGTCTCCTCGCCGACGACCGGGAGGCGTTCGGCATCGACGAGGTCACGTTCCACAAGCGGAGCCCACTCATAACCGAGCGGGGAAAGATCAACGACCTCGTGCGGCGGGGAGCGGTCCTGTCCGTCGACGACGACAAACGTCCTGCCTTCGAGGCGCTCGGGCATGCCCCCAAGTACGAGGCGCGAGAGGCGATCGAACGGGCGACCGTGGTGATCGACTGCACCCCGGTGGGCAACGCCATGAAAGAGGAGTACTACCTCAAGGCCGAGGGCCCGATCGGTTTCATGGCCCAGGGCTCGGAGTTCGGATTCGGCAAGCAATACGCCCGGGGGATCAACGACGAGGCCCTCGACCGGGAGACCGACCGGTTCCTCCAGATCGTGTCGTGCAACACCCACAACATCTCCGTGCTGGTGAAGACGCTGGCGATGGACCCCGACGGGACCAACCATCTGACCGATGGCCGCTTCCTGTGCATCCGCCGGTCCAACGACATCAGCCAGGACGAGGGGTTCGCCCCCAGCCCGACGGTGGAACCGCACAAGGACGGGCGCTTCGGCACCCATCACGCTCGCGACGCCCACGGGTTGTTCGCCACCCAGGGCTACGACCTCAATCTGTTCTCCTCTGCGATGAAGCTCAACACCCAGTACATGCACTCGATCCACTTCTCGCTGACCCTGGATCGGGAAACCACGGTGGAGGAGGCCCGTGAGCGGCTGGCCGAGAACAAACGGGTGGCGGTCACCTACAAACGCTCCGCCAACCAGGTCTTCAGCTTCGGCCGCGACCACGGCTACTTCGGACGGATCCTCAGCCAGACGGTGGTGGCCCTCGACACCCTGGCGGTGCGCAACGGCAACGAATTGGTCGGCTTCTGCTTCACCCCCCAGGACGGCAACCCGCTGCTCTCCACCGTCGCCGCCACCCTCTGGTACCTCGACCCCGACCAAACCGACGAACGAATGAACGTCCTCAGGCCCTACCTGTTCACGGAGGTGTGACGGGGTCGCGCGTCACGGGTCGCGCTGCGTCCTGCGTCTTGCGTCCTGCGTCTTGCGCCAGCCGAGTCTCAAGCAGGAGTCGGACCCCTCGGGGCCGTTTCGTGGGGGGTGTCCCCTTGTTGTCTCCCCTTGTGGTGCCGGTGTTGTTTCCTCCCCTCGGGAGGACCCCTCGTTGGGGGGTGCCGGGGGGTCATCCCCCTGCAGTTGTCACCGGGTCCGAGTGTTG
>DAIOGO010000151.1:0-6255 GCA_036745195.1 Actinomycetota bacterium
GAAGAAGGTTCCAAGTTGAAGGTTGCAAGGTGAAAGGTGGGACTTTGAACTTTGACCTTTGGACTTTGAACCGAACCTCGAGCCACAGGGGCGCATGACGCAAGACGCAAGACGCATGACGCAGGACGCATGACGCAGGACGCACTGCGCAAGACGGTTCTAGCCTCTTCGGCGTTTGATCTCGGCGGAGATGGCGGGGATCACCTCGTGGAGGTCGCCGATCACCGCGTAGTCGGCCTTGGCCACCATGTTGGCTTCCTTGTCGGTGTTGATTGCCAGGATCCGCTTGGACCCGGCGGCACCCACCCAGTGCTGGATGGCGCCCGAGATCCCGCAGGCGATGTACAGATCCGGGGCGATCTTGGTGCCGGTCTGGCCGACCTGGTCGGTGTGGGGCCGCCACCCGTTGTTGGTGACCACTCGGGAACAGCCGACCCGGCCGCCGAGCAGCGCGGCCAGTTCTTCCAGGACCGCAAACCCCTCGGGCGAACCCACTCCCCGGCCGCCTCCCACCACCACCGGGGCGGTGGCCAGGGTGACCCCGGCCGCCTGGGCTCCCCGATCCTTGACGATGGTGCGCCCCAGTTCGGGAGCCAGTTCCGGTTCGAAGGTGGTGACCGTGGCCGCCACCGGCGCCTCGATCGGCTCCACCGCGTGGTGGGTGAAGGTCACGAAACGGATCGGAGCATCCAGCTCCACCTCCTCCAACAGCGAACCACCCCACCGCACCCGGGTGATCTTCCAGTCCGGGTCGATCGACAAGCAGTTGGCCACGAACGGCTGATCCATCCGGGCGGCGGCCTGGGCCATCACCTCGTTGCCGAGATCGGTCCCGATCGACATAACCACGGAGGCGCCAAGAACCACCGCCGCCTGTGCCACCGTCTCACCCCAGGCCTCCGGACCGAAATCCGTCAGCACCGGATGTTGAGCGAGGTGGACCCGAGCCACCCCGTGGCGACCCGCCACCTCGGCCAGCGCCTCTGCCCCCGCCCCGATGGCGAGGGCGGCCACCTCCAGCCCCAACCGGCCGGCCAGGTCCCGCCCGGCCGTCAGGGCCTCCTCGGTCGCCACCGGAGCGGCTCCCCGATCGTGTTCGAGTACGACCAACAACATCACACCACCCCGATCTCTTCGAGCAGATCGACCACCGCCGGGGCGGCGGCGGCCCCGCTGCCGAGGATCACCGTCTCGGAGACCTGCTCGGCAGGACGGAGCAAACGGATCATCCGTTGCCCGCCGGACGCAGCCGACGACTCGATCGTCTCGATCTGCACCTTCTTGGAGTTGAGCCTCCCCTTGAGCGTCGGATAACGGGGCAGGTTGATCCCCTCTTTCACCCCCAGCACCGCCGGAAGCGGGACCTGATAGATCTCGGTGCCGGTGTCGGTCGGTCGCCGCACCGTCGCCGATTCGCCGGCGATCTCGATGCCCTTGATCCCGTTGACCATCGGCCGGTCGAGGGCGTGGGCCACCCTGATCCCGACCTGATACCCACCGGAGTCGGCCGACTCGTTCCCGAAGAGGATCAGATCGAACGATCCGTGGCGAGCCTCCAGCGCTCGCACCGCCTCGAGAACCGCCGAGGCGGTGCGCTGTGGGTCCCAGTCGGCCCCATCGGTCACAACGAAGGCCGCTTCCTCGACACCGAGCGAGGCGGCGTAGCGCAACTGCTCCTCGGCGTCGGCCGGCCCCACCGTGAGGACGGTGGCGGTCCCGCCGATCCGCTCGACGATCTGCACCGCCTCCTCGACGGCGCACTCCTCGTGCGGGCTGATGGCAAACCCGAGGTGGGCGGTGTCCACCGCCTGTCCATCGGAGGTGACGTTGATGCGGGCGCCGGGGGCCGGAACCCGCTTGATGCAGACCAGGACCCGCATGTCAGGCCTTCATGCGCTGGTCTTCGGCATCGAACAACGGGGTGCTACCCACCCTCGCCACCCGCACCGGGTAGAGCTCGTTCATGTACATCACCTGCAGTTCGGTCCCTTCCACCGCCTGGGCCGGGGGGAGGTAGGCCATCAGGAGATAGGCGTCGAGTGAGGGGGCGGCGCCGGCGGTGGTCACCCGCGACACCCGGCCCTTGGCGTCGACGATCCTCTCTCCGTCGAGGGTGAGGATCGGCTCGTTGCCCCCGGTCGGGAATCGCTCGATCCCTTCGGCGCTCATCTGGGAGGTCATCTGGAGCGTGCACAGGATCGCCACCGGGTCTGCCGCCCGGGCGGCCAGATAGGCCTCCTTGCCGACGAAGTCGGCCGCCTTGACCTTGGGACGGGCGAGACCGGCTTCGACCGGGCTGTACTCGGATTCGAGTTCGGCCCCCATCAGCCGGTAACCCTTCTCGATCCGACCGGTCGTCCCGTAGACGCCGATCCCGACCGGGCGGAGATCGAACTCGCGCCCGGCCTCCCACAACGCATCCCACACCTGCAGCCCGTACTCCATGTTGGTGTAGATCTCGTAGCCGAGATCACCGACATACGAGATCCGGAACATCGTGCAGGGGACACCGTCGATGAGCACAGGCAGCACCGAACCGTAGGGGAAGGCCTCGTTGGAGATGTCGCCCTCCTCGACCACCTTGGCGGCCACCTTGCGGGCATCGGGTCCCCACAGACCGATGGTGGTCAGCGCCGAGCTGCGGTTCTCGAAAGCCACCGTCCCGTCAGAAGGGAGGTTGCGCTTGAACCAGTACTCGTCGCGGCCGCCGTCGAAAGCGCCGGTAACGATCCGGAAACGGTCGGGAGCGAGGCGCATGATCGTCAGGTCCGAGCGGAATCCGCCCCCCTCGGTCAGCACCGGCGTGTAGACCGACCGGCCGACCGCCACATCGCAGTTGTTGACGGTCAGCTTCTGGATGTAGTCGAGGACTCCGGGGCCGTAGACCTCGTAGATCTGGAAGGCGGTCAGGTCGACCATCCCCACCTTCTCACGGAGATGGAGGTGCTCGCCGTTGATGATCGGCGACCACCAGCGACGGTCCCACTCGTGGGGGCGGTCCTTCACGCCGTATCGTTCCACCAGATCGGCGTTGGAGGTGTACCACTGGGGTCGCTCCCACCCGCGGGCGTCGTAGAAGACGGCACCCAATGCCTCTTCCCGGGCGTAGTACGGCGAACGCTTGAGACCGCGCCGTGATCCCCACTGCTCGCGGGGATGGACGATCCCGTAGGTCTTGTTGAAGTGCTCGGCGCAGCGGGCCTCGATATGGGAGACCGTCCGCTCGTGGGGATAGAGGCGGGCGATGTCGGATCCGTGCGGGTCACAGATGTGGGGGTACCCGTAGGTCATCCACTCGGCGATCATCTGGGAGATGGCCGGGCCTTCCTTGATCCACACCGCCGCCGCCGACCACAGGTTCTCGACCTCGACCGTCTCGCCGAGCACCGGCATGGCGTCGGGGGTGAGGGAGAGCAGGCCGTTGATGGCATACCGGATCTCGGCGGTCTCGAGGATCTCACCCATCAACTCGAGGGCATCCTCCAACTGCGGGTCGAAGTCCTCCGGCGTGAAGGGCATCTCGGTGGGCGACAGCGCCGCCTCTTCGTTGGACGGGATCTCGTCGGGCTTGTGGAAGATGGGGCGGTGGGCGTAGCTACCCACTTCCATCGAACCGGCCGACTGCCGCTCGTACATGAAGGTGTCCATGTCCCGCACGATCGGATAGGCGATCTCGTTCCCGGTAGCCTGGAGGATGTCGATCGGGCCGACGTCGGCCATCTGATGGACGGCCGGGGTGAGCGGGATGGTGGCACCCGCCATGTAGGCCAGGCGCGGGCTCCACACCCCGGCGGCGATGACCACGTACTCGGTCTCGATCCTGCCCCGACTGGTCACCACCGCCTTGACCTTGGGCCGCCCGAACGAGGTGGGTTCGGTCTCGATGTCGAACACCTCGGTGTTGGCGAAGACCGAGAGGGCGCCGGCGTTGCGGGCCTTGTCGCGCATCATGGTCCCGTAGCCGAGTGAATCGACCACGCTGACGCTGGGGGTGTGGTAACCGCCGAGGATGACGTCCTGGTTGATGAAGGGAACCAGTTCCTTGACCTGGGCCGGGGTGAGCAACTCGGCCTCGATCCCCCACGCCTTGGCCGATGTCATCCGCCGCCTGAGCTCTTCCATCCGCTCGGGGGTGCGCGCCACTTCGATGCCACCACAGGTGGTGTTGAGACCGGCCGCCTCGTACTGACGCTGGCTCTCGAGGGTGAGGGTCGCCATCTCCTTGTTGTGATCGGTGGGGAAGATGAAGTTGGAGGCGTGACCGGTCGAGCCTCCCGGGTTGGGAAGCGGGCCTTTGTCGATCAGGACCATGTCGGTCCAGCCGAGATCGGCGAGGTGACCCACCAGGCCGTTGCCGACGATCCCCGCCCCGATGACGACGACCTTGGCCCGTGACGGGAACTCACTCATGCCGACTCCTCTCTCTCCGCCAATCGGCGCCACACGAACACTTGTGCTGAAATATATCAGACGTGTATGAATCTGTCAGAAAGAGTATGCTTGACGACATGCCGACACGCCCTCACCCGGCAACCTCGTCCCGGGCAGACCAGGCCTACGAGACACTGCGTGATCTCCTCATCACGCTGGAGATTCCGCCGGGGGCGCCCCTCTCCGAACCGCTGCTGATGGAACGGCTGGGAGTGGGAAGGACCCCGCTGCGCGAGGCGGTCCATCGTCTGGAGGCGGAGAAACTCGTCAGGATCTTCCCCCGCCGCGGCATCTTCGCCGCTGAGATCAACCTGGCCGACCTCGCCCTCATCACCGATCTGCGCGAGGAGCTGGAGGGCCACGCCGCCGCCCGGGCCGCCGAGCGGGCAACCGCCGCCGACCGGATGGCGCTGGAGCGGCTGCTCCCCCGCCTCGCCGCCACCACCACCAAAGACCAGATCCGGATCGACAGCGCCGTCCACCGGGCGATCTACGCCGCCGCCCACAACCGTTTCCTGGCCGAGACCGCCACCGAATACCACAACCTCTCGCTGCGGATCTGGCACCTCTTCATCGACCGGCTCCCCGACATCTCCTCCCACGTCGAAGAGCACCAGGAGATCATCCACGCCATCCTGGCCGGCGACGACGAGGCGGCCCGATCGGCGGCGGCCGCCCATGTCCGCAGCTTCCAGCGGGCGGTCAAAGCGCTGGTGTGACCGGCCAGCCCATTGGAGGTCTACCCGGTGGGTTTGATCGCCCTACCGGCGTCGGCGGGCATCACTGCGGAGACCTCCCGGCGGGCGGCCTGCTCGATGGCGGCGCTCATCGCCGACACCCGACCGCCGGCGATGTCGACGTGGAGCAGCATCGTCTCGGCGGTGGCCGAAAGCGCCCCCGAGTCGTCGAGCAGTTCGTGCCAGAGGTGGAGCCGCTTGGCATCCACCCCCAGCACCTGGGATGCGACCTCGAGGCCGGCCCCCTCGGCCACCTCGCGCAAGAACCGGATGTGAGTCTCCACCGTGTAGAAGGTCCCACCCTGCTCCTCCCGATAGGCAGGGCCGAATCCGAGGTGCTCGAGGACGTGATCGGAGGCATTGCCGAAGATCACGGCGTAATAGCCCTCGTTGAGGTGGTGGTTGTAGTCGACCCATTCGGGCCGGACCACCACCGGGTACGGTGGGAACGTCATCGTCCCCGCCACTGGGGGGACCGCTTCTCGACGAAGGCGGCCGGGCCTTCCTGGGCGTCCTCGGAGACGAGCATCCGCTCGTATCCCTCCAGCCGGCCGGAGCGCATCAGCTCGTAACTCTCGGCGATCGACAGACCATCGGTGGCCGCCACCACCTCCAGGATCGCTGCCACCGCCAGCGGAGCGCTCGCCACCACCTCGTCGGCCAACGCCCGGGCCGCCGCCATCAACTCCGGACCGGGAACCACCCGGTTGACCAGACCCAGTCGCATCGCCTCGAGGGCGGACAGACGGCGACCGGTGAGGAGCAGCTCCAAAGCAAGGTGACGGGGCAACAACTTGGGGAGACGGACGCTCCCGGCGTCGGGGATGACCCCGATCCGTGCCTCCGGCAGGAAGAATTCGGCGTGGTCGGCGGCCACCACCAGATGGGCCGCCATCGCCATCTCAAAACCGCCCCCGACTGCCATCCCGTTGACGGCCAGGATCACCGGCTTGTCGAGACCGGGCAACTCGGAAAAGCCGCCGAATCCACCCGCTCCGTAGTCCGACTCGAACGCCTCGCCTGCGACGGCGGCGCCGAGATCCCACCCGGCCGTGAAGAACCGGTCCCCCGCCCCGGTGAGGATGGC
>DAIOGO010000152.1:0-6156 GCA_036745195.1 Actinomycetota bacterium
CGACATCGGGACGATCTTCGATCTCGGCATCACCACCGGATGTGCCGGCGAACTCTTCTGTCCGCAGGGAAACCTGGAGAGATGGCAGATGGCTCTGTTCCTGACTCGGCTCCAAACGGCTGCCGGCTACCCCCTTCCCTCCCCGGCGGACTCCGGGTTCGGTGACCTGGACGGCTATTCGGCCGAATCTCGCACCGCCATCGGCCAATTGGCCGAGTTGGGTATCACCACCGGCGTCGGAGAAGGGAGGTTCGACCCGGCCGGTGTGGTGTCGCGCTGGCAGATGGCTTTGTTCATCACCCGCCAACTGACTTCGATGGGTTTGACCCTTCCCGACGGTGCTTCTCAGGGCTTCACGGATCTGGGCGATCTCCCCGCCACGACCCAAACCGCCATCAACCAGATGGCCCAGATGGGAATCGCACGGGGAACCGGGGATGGTCTCTATGCCCCCGCCGATGCCGTCACCCGCGCCCAGATGGCTTCATTCCTGGCGAGAACCGTGGCTATCATCGATGGCTCCCCATGAAATCCAGAAGTTTCTTTTTCGCGCTCTGCCTGCTCGTCGGCCTGGTTCCGTCGATTCCCGGCGAAGCCCAGACCGATCCGACCTATGTGTTCCAAGGGTCAGGGTGGGGTCACGGCGTGGGCATGAGCCAATACGGTTCCTATGCCATGGCGACCGGCGGCTCCACCGCCGATCAGATCCTGACCACCTATTACAGCGGTGTGTCGGTGCGGCCGATCGATCAAGTGCTGCAACCTTCGGACTGGCTGCGGGCCGATCCCATGCCAATCTGGATCGGGCTCGCCCAGAATCAGACCCTGCTTTCGTTCTCGGTGGTGGGCGGTCCGGCAGGGTTGTGCAAGGCGAACGACGGTGAGGGTGCCTGTCCCACCCAGACCGCCAACCCGGGAGAGGCCTGGGACTTCCGATCCCTGGGCGGTGGAACCTGCCAGTTCTTCCGGAGCGGGGTTCCCGTGGGCAATGTCGGCTCCTGCCAGGCGTCCATCGAATGGGGCAACCAGCCGAACGTCTACGTCGTGGCACTCGGCAAGCAACTCGCCCGGGGCGCCATCAAGATCCGGCCATCCACCGCCGGCTTCCACGTGAGCCTTCAAATCGGTATCGAGGACTACATCTACGGCATCGGTGAGGTTCCCTCGAGTTGGCCTTCTGCCGCACTCCAGGCTCAGGCGATTGCCGCTCGCACCTACGGTGTCCGGCAAGCACTGTTCTACGGCCCCGAGGGCGGGTTCTCCCAGACCCGTCGTGATCAATGCTGGTGTCACCTCTACTCCACCGTGGTTGATCAGAACTACAGCGGTTATGGCAAGGAAACCTCCCCGTTCGGCTCCAATTGGGTGGCGGCCGTCTCGGCCACGGCCGGGCGTCTGATCACCCACCCTCAGGCCCCGCAGTCGACGGTGATCATCGCCTACTACAGCTCCTCCTCGGGTGGTCACACCGACAACAACGTGGATGGATTGGGCCACAGCTCGGCCCTTCCATATCTGACAGCCATCCCGGACCCATGGTCGGTTTCCCCGGCGGCCGCCAACCCCTACGCCTCCTGGTCGAAGTCACTGACCGCCTCTCAGATCGCGTCGGCCCTGGGCCTCCAGACCGTCACCGGTATCGCCGTGACCGGCCGCCATGCTTCGGGCTCGGTCAAGGAGGTGTCGATCGCGGGAACGATCAACGGCTCCTCCACCACCATCACCAGATCAGGTCGTAGCTTCAAATCGGCCCTCGGTCTGCGGTCCCTGACGTTCGGCGTGACTCCCCCCTCGGGAGCCGTCATACCCGGGAGCGGAGGGTCGCTCTGCTCCCAGCCCTCACCGGTGGCGGGTTACACGGACATCACCTCTGCATCGCCCCACTTCGACGACGTCAATTGCATGTCCGCCCTCGCCGTCATGGCCCCGTCATCGCCCGGGGTGTTTGGCGCAACGGCCCCAGTTCTTCGCTGGCAGATGGCCACCTATCTGACTCGACTTGCGACTCTGGCCGGCGTCCAACTGCCCACCCCCGTGGATCAGGGATTTACCGATCTGGGAGGTCTCCCGGTCGAGACCGTGCAGGCCATCAACCAGCTTCGACAGTTGGGGCTCACCAAGGGGGTGTCGGCAACCCTGTTCGATCCGAATGGATCGGTGCCTCGCTGGCAGATGGCCATCTTCCTGGTTCGACTCCATACCACGCTCGGGTACGAGGCGCCGGCAGGCTTGGCCCAACCGTTCGCCGACCTGGGTGGCTACTCGGGTGAAGCCACCCTTTCGATCAACCAACTGGCCGAGTTGGGAGTCACCCAGGGAACCAGCGCCACCACCTTCAGTCCGGCAACGCTCGTCTCCAAGCAACAGATGGCTTCGTTCTTGGCGCGCCTGGCGCGCCTCGACACCTGAGCCGCTTCCCGGTGGCTACCCAGGTCGAGGTCAGAGGGCTCAAATCGCCGGGGACGTTCTTCATGGTCCTCGGAAGTGTGATCGGCGCGGTAGGCGCCCTCGTTTTCATGGTCATCGCCGGAGACGCCCTCGGTGCGGAGGCGTTTGCTCCGGTCGGCAACGCCTGGAACGTGTTCTTCATCGTTGCCACCGTGATCCTGGTGCCGCTCGAGCAATACGCGGTGCGGGAGGCCAGCCGAGGCCGCGACACCGTCACCGCGGACTGGTCGATACACCTCCGGGTCGGGGCGCTGGCAACGACGGTGGCGGTCGCCGTTTCGTGGCTTGCCAACGACCGGCTCTTCCAGGGATACCGGGTATTCCCGCTCCTGCTCGGGTTGATGGTGGCGGGCCTCACGCTGTTCTCGGTGGTGAAGGGAGCGCTGGCCGGGACCCGGAGGTTCTACGGCGTCGGCTGGCTGCTGACCGGAGAAGCCGCGTTCCGGCTCGTTGCCCTCGGAGTGATACTGGTGACGCTCGACGTCGGCCCGCCGACGGTGGCGTGGTCCATGGTCGCCGCTCCGCTCGTCGCATTGGTGCTGCTCAGATGGGCGAAGCAGGACTCGGCGTCAACCACGGATCGGAGCCCGGCTCTGCCGTTCTTCAGCTCCTACCTCCTCGGGAGCGGAGCCGCCCAGGTTCTTCTGGCGGCTTCGCCGATCGTCGTCAAGTTCCTCGGCGCCGATGATGTGACGGTCAGCGCCGTGACCGTCACCTTCACGCTCTTTCGAGCTCCACTGACACTGATCTTCTCGCTTCAGGGTCGACTTCTGTCGACCTTGGTACGGTGGGCCGAAGCAGGGGAGTTCAGGCTCCTGCGGGTGGCGGCGGCCAAGGTGGTGGTTGGCGGGTTGGTGCTGGTCGGATTGGCGTGGATCGTTGGACGGCTGCTCGGTCCGGCCGTGGTCGACTTGTTCTATGCATCCGAGTTCTTGCCTTCATCCGAGTTCGCCGGGTGGGTGGCTGCGGGGATACTTGCTGCCTCGACTGCCCAGATTCTCGGTCAGCTTTTGGTTGCCCGCGGGCAGACGGCGCGTCTGGCCGGGGCGTGGATCCTGGCCCTGGCGGTGGCAACGGCCACATTGTTCGGATCGTCCGGGCCGGCGGATCATCGAGTGGCAGTCGCCTTTGCGGTGGGTGAAGCCAGCGCCATGTGCGCGGTGGGCGTCGTGGTCCTACGGACCTACCGGGGGGGTGGCGGCAGGCCGTTCCGCCCTCCGCTGGAGCACTAACTGGGCATGTTGTCGACGAAGGCCGGGGGAGAGTCGTGACAACGCCCGCCGGCCCAACATCGGTATCGGATCCGGAACCACCACCCGACCGGCATGGAGCGCCACGAGGCCTTCGGTCAAGAGGGTGCCCAGAAACAGGGGTGCTCTGACCGGGACACCGATTCGGGCAGCTCTGACCAGACGCAGGAGGTCTTCTACCGGGCCGGCGCCGATGGCCGCCACCCAGAAGCGGCGGACGTAGGGATCGCTCGGCTCGAAGCCGTCATGCACCGGGAGGGCTACCACTTCGATGTGTCGACGAGAGGCGGTGGCCCATGACCCGCTGGTGTGCGAGGCGTGGGGTGGGTTTTGCTCATGCCGGTCATGGACCACCGTTCTCATAGATCATGAATCTATAAAAAACGTTATCAAACGTCAATGACCTTGCAGAGAGCCAGACTGGTCGAGGATTTTCTGCCACGTCGAGGGTCCGGCCCGCGGGCGGGGGTCGATTCCACCCCTCCGGCGTCACGCTCCGACGGTGAGTGTCACCTGGACACCGGATCCGACCTCTGATCCCGGTGGGGGGCTCATGCCGAGGATGATCCCCTTCTTCTTGGGATCACCGACCGGGGATTCGAGGCGGACGATCGTGACCTTGACCGACGTCTGTTGCTCGAAAGCAACCAGGAGGGCGACGCCCTCGTCGAATGGCAGGCCGACGATGGCGGGCAAGATACCTACCGGCGGGATCCCGTTGGATACACCGACCAGAACGGGCTTTCCTTGCGGGATAGTCGCGCCGGGTGCCACGAACTGGCTCAGGACGATTCCCGCAGGCTCGAGCGATGGAACCTCGAAGATGCTCAGCAGCACCCGTGATTCGAGAGCCAGCTGACGGGCCTGATCAACCGTGAGCCCGACGAGGGCGGGCACGATCGACACCGGAGTCACGAAGAACTGGTCGACGCCGGCCGGGTCGTCGGGGAAGACTCCGGGGTCTTTGCCTTCGAGAAGTGCAGTCATGAATTCGGCCCAGATCGGTGCGGGCACCGTGCCCCCGAAGACCCGAGCGATCCGCTCTCCCCGAATGGCAAGATTCGTCAGAGGGATCTGGTCCGCCTCATACCCGATCCACACCGCGGCCGAGTAGTTCGGTGTGAAGCCGACATACCAGGCATCGCGATAGTCCTGGTGCGTTCCGGTCTTTCCACCTTGCGGAACCCCGATGTTGGCGCGAGAGGCCGTGCCGGCGGAGGTCGGCACCTTCGTCAATGGATCTCTGGCGGCAGCAAAGATCGCCGGATTGCCGACCTGGTCCTGTTGCAGCTTGTGGGTGTAGACGGCTCGCCCCGTCCGATCGGTGATCTGAGACACCAGATAGCTGTGGGCATGGAGGCCGTTGGTGGCGAAGTTCGAGTAGGCAGATGCCATCTCGAGCGGAGACACCTCCGAGGTGCCGAGAGTCAGCGACAGCGTGGGCCGAAGTTCACTCTCGATCCCCATCCGATAGGCGACCTCGACGATCTTCTCTGGGCCGATCTGTTGTGAGAGCTGGGCATAGACGGTGTTGACAGATGAAGAAGTTGCCTGCGCCAGCGATATATAGCCATACCCGCCTCCACCGGCATTCGAGACCCTCCAGATATCGCCCAACGAGGAGCACGGTGAGCCACACTGGATATCGATGGGGCTGCTCCCGTTGTAGTAGGACCCGAGGGTCACACCGTTCTCGAGGGCGGCGACCAATGTGAACGGCTTCATCGACGACCCAGGGTTTCTCTTGCCCTGGACGGCCAGATCGAACTGGCTCTGGTCGAAGGGAAGACCGCTGGCCATCACGACAACCTGGCCCGTGTGGTTTTCCACCGCGGCGATGGCGCCGGTGGGGCTGCAGGAATGAACTGCTGCGTACTCCTGGATCTTCTCGGTGGTGTCGAGTCGCAACGGGCCGGCCAGACGTTCGCACAGGCCGAGATTCGTCTCCGGATCGGGGAACGGCAGCCAGTCGCTGAGGATGGCGTTCGCCGCCTTCTGCATCGGGAGGTCGATCGTGGTGCGGATGGTGAGGCCTCCCCCTCCGCTGCAGGTGGTGTCGTCGGCCGGACACCCGAATACGGCCCGCTTGCGCGCCTCCTTGCTGGTTCCCAGGAAGTCGAACTCCTTGCGATCGAGGTCCAACAACTGGCGGCGCACCTCGGCCACCACGTGATCGGCCTGCCCCTTGAACGGGGTGTGATCGATGACTCCGAGCGGTTTCTTGATCTCACGGTCCCGTTCGAGTTCGCTGATCCAGCCCGACTGGAACATCTCTTCGATGACTCTGTCCCGGCGATCGAGCACGTTGTCGGGGAAACGACGCGGGTTGTAGAGCGATGGGTTTCGCACCAGGACGGAGAGGGTGGCGGCCTCTGAAACTGTCAACTGGGGCAAGGTCTTCCCGTAGAACTCCCTTGCCGCCGCCTTGATGCCATATGCCCCTGATCCGAAGTAGACC
>DAIOGO010000153.1:0-6106 GCA_036745195.1 Actinomycetota bacterium
CCGAACGTCGAGGACGTTGCCGATCGCCTCGATGTCGGCCGGGTCCTCGTCGGGAGTCGGCGGGTCGCCCACCGGACCGCTCGAGAACAACCACACCGGGACGTGTCGCAGAGTGTGCCACTCGTTCGAGATCCACTTGCGGGCCTCCCCCAACCAGTGGCCGGCATACACCGCCGAGCCGATCACCGCCGCATCGAAGGTGATGTCCTGAGCGATCGCCTGACCGGGGGCGTAGCGGTCCACGTCGAGCCCCTCATGGGCGAGAGCTTTGGCTATGAAGTCGCCGATCTCCTCGGTCGAGCCGTGTTTGCTGGCAGTCATCAGGATCACTCGCATTCAAAACCTCCGTCGGCGTCATCTTCGGACGTTCCCGGCGCCGGGAAAAGAGGCATTCGGCCCATCGGTCCAGACGACGGGGTCGGGCCATCGGGGGCTCAGACCCGGTTGCGAACCTGACGCCACTCCCGCTCCAGCAGCGAGTACAGGGTGTGATCGACCCACCTGTTGCGGATGAAGAGTTCCTCCCGGAGGATGCCTTCGCGGGAGAACCCCAGCTTCTCCGCCACCCGTTCCGAGGCCCGATTTCCGGCCGCGATCCGCAGGTTGATCTTGTGCATCAGCAGGTCGTCGAAGCCGACCCTGATCATCCGGCGTGTGACCTCGGTGGCGGCTCCGGCCGATGTCTCGTCGGAGCGGATCCAGTACCCGATCTCCGCCACCCGGCCGAGCCGCGACACGGTCCAGATCGAGACGTTGCCGACGTGATGGTCGGGTTGTTGGGGCCGGCGGATGGCGAAGTCGTAGGCCCGCCCCTCCTTCCAGCTCTGCCCGGAGTCGCGGATGTAGGCGACGGCGTCTTCCTTGCCGTACCGCTCGTGGGCCCACGGCATCCATCTGCCCAGATCGGGGAGGGAGGCCGAGACGGCATCGTGGAGGCTGTCGGCATCCCGGCGGGCAAACCGGCGCAACACGAACCGCTCGGTGGTCAGGGTCTCCGGAACCATCGGGGCAGCTTATCGGTCGGCTGCCAATGGTCGCTGGGGAGGGGACATTCGAAGCGGGAGGACCGCTTTCCCGACTCACGCCGGGGTGGTGGCAGGCTCCAGGCAGCAGGCGACGAGTTCGGCGAGGGAATCGCAGGCTTCCTGCTGCCAGGCCTCCAGCCGGGCCGGCCCCAACGCCTTCCCGAGCCCTGACCAGGTCAACTCGAAGCGGTCCTGTTCGGGTCGGGTGCGGGCGATGTGGAGCTTGTCGCGGAATCCGGCGGCGGAGGCAACCAGCCGGAGCGCTCGTTCATGATCGCCCTGCTCGACTGCCACCGCCGCCAGGATCTCGGCCGAGCGGACCAGTTGTTGCATCTCGCGGGTTCGGCCGGCGATGACGGCCGCCTCCTCGGCAAGTCGCCGGGCGTCGACCGGTTCTCCCTGGGCCAGTTGGGTGAGGGCGAGCACGTTGAGGGCGGTCAACTGGGTGGCGGCCGATCCAATCTCACCTGCCACCTCGAGTGCCCGCTGGGCGGTAGCCCTCGCCGCAATGTGATCCCCCCGCCCCAGTTCCACCAGTCCGAGGGCGGCCAGGGCGTTGGCCTGGGCGTCGATCGACCCGTTCTCCTCGGCCAGGGCGATAGCCATTCGAAGCTCGTCTCCTCCCGACTCCCACTCACCCCGGTAGAGGGCGTCCATCCCCAACACCAGATGCATCAGTTCTAGGTCGTCCGGGCGGCCGGTCGCCTTTGTCCGATACACCATCTCCTCGGTCATCTCGTCCACCAGGTGTGGATACCCGGTGACAACGGCGGTGTAGACGGCGTTGATGACGGCCTGGGCGCCCCACACCTGCTGGCCGCTGGTCTTGAGCTCCGACCGGGCGGCGGAGAGTTGTTGGCGGAACCCCGCCTCGTCGCCCCGGTGGAGAGCGTTGATGGCCAGGGCGCTGTGGGCCAGTCCCATCAGGCGCCCATCTGCCTGGGCGCGGGCCTGTGAGAGCAGCGACTCCGCCAGGACCTGGGATTGCTGGGGATCACCCATCCGCTGGACGTGGTTGGCGAGATTGGTGAGGGCGATCGAGGCCCAGTAGCGCTGGCCGAGTTGATCGAGGGCGGTATACGACTCCTGATAATGGCGGGCCGCTTCCGAGGAGGCGCCCTGCGAATCGGCGATGAAGCCGAGCACGAGACGGGCCAGGGCGGCGATCACCGGATCGTTCGCTGCCTCCGCCTCGCCGATCGCCCGGCGCGCCACCGCCGATCCCTCGTCGAAGCGCCCCTGCAGCCAGAGCATGGCGGCCTGCCAGCGCATCGCCAGCGCCCGCCGGCTGCTGGGGGTGGGGTCGGCGGCTGCCACGAACTGATCGAGCCAGTCCTCGGCCTGGACATACGGTCCGAACAAGTACCAATAGCGGCCGAGACCGGCCGCGATCCGCAGACCCAACTCAGGGTCGGAGTCGACGCTCCATGACAATGCCGCCCGCAGGTTGTCGTTCTCGGCCCGCAGCCGGGCCATCCAGGCGGCCTGGTCGTTTCCCCGCAGCCCTTCCTCCACCCCGTCGGCGATGGTGGCGATCCATTCGGCATGGCGGCGGCGGACCAGGTCGGATTCTCCCGAGCCGGCCAGCCGATCTTGGGCGTACTGGCGCACCGTTTCCAGCATGCGATATCGAATCCGATCGGTCCCCTCGGTCACCACCATGGAGCCATCGACCAGCCGTCCGAGCAGTTCCACGATGTCAATACGCTCGAGACCTTCGCCGGCGGTGACCAGTTCGGCGGCCTCGAGTTCGAACCCGCCCTGGAACACAGCCAGCCGGCGAAACAGCGTCTGTCCGTCGGCGCCGAGGAGGTCGTGGCTCCAGTCCATCGTGGCCTGCAGGGTCCGGTGGCGGGGAAGGGCGGTGCGGCTACCACCCGTCAAGAGGCGGAAGCGGTCATCGAGGCGTTCGGCGATCTGTCTCACCGACAGCACCCGCAGCCGGGCGGCAGCCAGTTCCAGGGCGAGTGGTATCCCATCCAGGCGCCGGACGATCTCGACCGTGGGATCCAGGGTGGCCGGCGACAAGTCGAAATCTGGGACCACGGAACGGGCCAGGCTCAGGAACAGGGCGATGGAGTCGTAGTCGAGGGCCTGGTCGAGGCCGACGGTTTCGGGAGGGGTGGCGAGCGGGGGCACCTGGCGGATGTGCTCTCCCGGGATGCCAAAGGCCTCCCGGGTGGTCGCGAGCACGTGGACGTCGGGACAGGCCCGCAACAGGTTCTCGGCCAGCACGGCCACCGGCCGCACCAGGTGCTCGCAGTTGTCGAAGACCAGCAGTGCTCGTGACCGGCGCAGGGCGTCGATGAGGGCCTCGGTGAGGGGACGGGAGGTCTCCTCGCGCACGCCGATCGTCTGGGCCACCGCCTTGGGCAGGGCCGCCTCGTCGGCGACCGGAGCCAGCTCTACCAACCACACCCCGTCGGGAAACCGATGCAGCACCCTGGCGGCGGCCTGGACCGCCAACCGGCTCTTGCCGACCCCACCCACCCCGCTCAGGGTGACAAGGCGGTGGGCCGACACCGAGGTGACCACCTGTTCGATCTGGTCTTCGCGCCCGACGAACTCCGTGATCTGGACCGGCAGGTTGTTGGGGACCGATTCGAGCGTGTCGAGGGGTGGGAAGTCACTTCGCAGCCCGGGCCCGGTCAATTGGATCAACCCCACGGCGTGGGAGAGGTCTCGCAGCCGGTGCTCGCCCAGGTCGATCAGGCCGGAGACGGGATGACGAAGCCGGCCGACGGTGGCGGAGGAGATCAGGATCTGGCCGCCATGACCGGCCTCGAGCATCCGGGCGGTCTGGTTGAGGGCGGGCCCGAAGTAGTCGTCGCCGCGTTGCTCGGCGTGCCCCGAGTTGATCGCCATTCGCACCGCCACCGGAGCTTCGGACGCCCACGGCTCGGCCAGCAACGCACGCTGGGCGGTGGTAGCGGTGGCGATGGCCCGTTCGGGATCATCGAACACGGCGATGATCCCGTCGCCGGTGTGTTTGACGAGGGTGCCGCCTCCCGCCTCGAGGGCCTGGCGGAGGAGATGGTCGTGGCGGTCGAGGGCGGCCGCCATTGCAGAGGGCGAACGATCCCACATCCGGGTGCTGCCCTCGATGTCGGTGAAGAGAAACGTGACGGCGGAGTCGGTCACGCATCCAGCCTATCCGTCCGAAGCGAACAGCTCAGGGCGCCAGGTCACCAGTTGGGGTGGGCTCGAGGCGGCCGATACCATCGATTCTGTTCCCGAGAGAGGATTCGCAACGTCATGGGCAAGGTGATCCTGGTGCTGTCGGATGGGCTCGGTGACGAGGCCGCCCGGCTGCACATGGGTTTTCTCGAACACTGGGTCGAAGAGAAGCGGGCCACCCGGATGACCAGCCGGGCCGCCATCCCGACCAATTCCCGACCCAACTACGAGACGCTCCACACCGGGGTGAGCCCGTCGGTGCATGGCATCACCTCCAATCTGGTGATGCGTCCGTCGAGCCGACCCAACACGTTTTCGCTCGCCACCCGCTCGGGGCTGACCACCGGCGCCGTCGCCTACTCCTGGTTCAGCGAGTTGTACGTGCGCGCTCCGTTCGACCCGTCGACCGACATGGAGGTGTCGGATCCGGCCGGCCCGATCCAGCACGGTCGTTTCTACTTCGTCGACGAGCACCCGGATGAGGACGTGTTTGCCCGTGCGGCCTCGCTGGTTGCTCGCCATCAGCCCGACTACGTCCTGGTCCACCCGATGGGGTGCGACATGGCCGGTCACGACGGGGGCGGCGCCTCGGCCGGCTATGCCAAGGCGATCGAGAAGCAGGATGCCATCCTCGCCACCGCAATCCCTCTCTGGACTGCGTTGGGCTACACCACCATCGTCACCTCAGATCACGGCCATCGATCGGAGGGCGGTCATGGCGGGACCGGGCCGGAGGTGGTCAACACCCCGCTGTATGTGGTGCCTCCCTCCGGGGTGGGGCGGGGCGACACCGGGAGCACCGTCATGCACTCCCAGATCGCTCCCACCGTGTGGGCCATCCTCGGCTTGGTCGGAACCCCGTCCGACGCCGCCGCTCCCATCGAAATCGAGACGGCTTGAGACAACACGCACGGCACGGGAAGGGGCGATAGGCGGTGTGGGACCGCCTGCACCTTCTGAGCGACGCCCCTGACTCGACCGAGTTGCCGATGGCGGCGGTGCTCGCTGCTCTCTACCCGGACGGCGACGAGATCCGTCTGATCCTCACCAAACGTCCGATGACCATGCCGACCCATGCCGGTCACCTGGCGTTCCCCGGCGGCAGGCCCCATGCCGACGATCTCGGCCCTGTCGAGACGGCGTTGCGCGAGGCGGAGGAGGAGGTCGGTCTGCACCCGGAGGACGTCGAGGTGATCGGATTCCTGCCTCCGGTCCACACGGTCGAGTTCTCCCTGTTCGTGGTCCCGGTGGTGGGGCGTTTGAGTCGGGTTCCCGAACTGGTTCCGTCGGAGCGTGAGGTGGATCGGGTCTTGACTCCGGCGTTGTCCGAACTGGTGGATGAGTCGCGCTGGCGGCATGAGTTGTGGCGGGGCCGGCGGGTCTGGTTCTACGAGATCGAGGGTGAGAGCCTGTGGGGGGCGACCGCCTGGATGACGCGAAACCTCCTCGGTCTGGAGACCTGAGTCATGAAGTTGGTAGCTCGCCCCGTCAGCCCTCTCTCCTTCCGGTTCGACCTCAGTCAGGAAGGATCGTTGCGCGGGTGGGTCCGGCACCGGCTGTTCCGGCCGAACGGCGACGCCGAGATCGACGGCAAAGCGCTGGTGATCGAACGGGTGGCGCTGCTCACCTGGACAATCGGAGGTGAGTCCGGAGAACTCGCCCGGGTGCAACGATCCGGCCCGTTGCGTCCGTCGTGGGATCTGAGCTGGTCCGGGGGTGAGGTGCAGGTCAAGACGACGCTGTTCGCGTTCAAGACCGACCTGTTGCTCGGGAGCGAGCCGGTCGGGTCGATCCGGGCGAAGCATCTGCTCAGCCGGGCACTGGTGATCGACGCCTCCGAGTTGATCCCACTTCCGGCGCTGGTGCTGGCGATCTGGGTCACGATCCGCCGCCGCCGCCAGGCC
>DAIOGO010000154.1:0-5981 GCA_036745195.1 Actinomycetota bacterium
TCTCTCCCTCCGAAGGGGGGAGTCCGGCGAAGCCGGGAGGGGGGCACGGTCCGACCCACCTCAAACGCGTCGTGGGCGCCGTCACCCAGTGCCCCCTCCGTCTCCGGCCTTTCGGCCGGATCCACCTCCCCCAACACTCGGACCCTTCGGGTCCTCCCGAGGGGAGGAGACAAAACCCCGGCACCAACGATGACGAGCGAAGGGGGATGACCCCCCGGCACCCCCCAAAGAAAGCCCGCGACTCGCGACCCGCGACTCGGTACCACTCCCGGGGATGGACCCCCGGCACCCCCCAGAAAAGGCTCGCGACTCTCGACCCGGGACCGCTCCGGGAGCCCGACTCCACGCCCGGCCGGCCGACCTCAGCCCTCGGATCGGTGCCACACCTGACGACCGGTGGCGATCCGGTGGAAGACCACCCACAGAGCGATGGTCACCGGGAGCGCCAGCAGCAGCCCGAGCAGCCCGTCGGAGAGCATCAGCCCCAGACCCAGCGCCACCACCTGTCCGGCGAGGACGGCGGCCAGGGCGGTGAACATGATCTCGCCCGCCGTCTTGGACTTCCTGGCGCCAAACAGCATCAACGGCACCAGCAGTGGCCCTGCCCACAGCTGCGGACCGTAGGAGAACAGCAGGGCGAGGCCGAGAGCCCCCAACGCCAGGCGCAGAAGGAGTGACAGGCTGAATCGAGTCGATACGGGGGTGACGGCTTCCGATGTCATGGCAGACAGCCTACGGGGAGTCCACCGGTCCACCAGGGGCCGGTTGCGGCGCGCCCGGAGTGTCTAGCCCGTTGAGGGCCGACCCGAGATCAACCCAGAGATCATCGACGGCTTCGATCCCGACGCTCATTCTGATCAGACCGGTCGGCAGCTGCTCGGCACCCGGTTTGCCCGAACGGCGCTCGATGCTCGTCTCGACCCCGCCCAGGCTGGTGGCATGGGCGATCAGCCCGACGGTTTCGCACACCCGGTCCGCCGCCGGGTCTCCCCCTGCCACCTCGAAGGACACCATCGCCCCGGTTCCCGGATACCGAACCCGGGTCACCGACCGGTGCCCCTGCAGACGTTGTGCCAGGACCAGGGCGTTGGTCGAAGCCCGCTCCATCCGTAACGGCAGGGTCCGGATCCCCCTGAGTGCGAGGAACGTCTCCAGCGCACCTGGAAACCCGCCTCCCAGGTTGCGTGCGGTCAGCAGGTGTTCACCCAGATCCGGGCGAAGCCAGCTGACCGACCCCGCCAGCAGATCTGAGTGACCCCCGATGAACTTGGTGGCCGAATGCATCACCATGTCCACACCCAGCCGAAGCAGCCCGGCGCCCATCGGTGAGGCCAGGGTGGCGTCGACCGCCAGCAGGGCCTTGCGGTCGGGCGTGGCGGCGATCCGTTCGAGGTCGGCCAGTTCCAGCAGCGGGTTGCTGGGAGACTCGAGCCACACCAGGTCGGAGGTGACGACGGCCGCCATCCAGGCATCGGTGTCGGTCTGGTCGATCCGCGACACCGTCCACCGTCCCCGGCTCTCGGCCTGCTCGACCAGTCCCGCCACCCCGTGATAACAGGCAGCGGGCAGGCTGACATGTCCCCCGTTCGGAACGAGGTCGAGTACCGCCGCGGCCGCAGCCATCCCCGACGAGAACACCAGCGTGGGGCCCCCTTCCAGCCCGCCGATGGCGAGTTCCAGCGCTTCGACAGTGTCCGTCGCCTCGGTGCGGGCATACCAGCGGGCCCCGCCCGGCCGGAAGTTGGAGGCGGGGGTGATGGGGTGGTTGAGCGGAGCACCCGGACCGTCGGGGCGGCCGGCGACCACTGCCCACGTCTCGGGCGCCAGCCGGCTGGGGTCGATCACGCCCGCCTCACCGGCGTCTCGCCCTGCGGCGCATCCCCCACCAGGCGCAGCAGCTCGGCGATCCCCCGCTCAAGCTGGGGGTCCCGGCCCGCCCGGTAGTCGTCGGGGCCGATCTCGACCTCGATGTCGGGAACGGTCCCGAAGTTCTCGACCTGATAACCGACGTCCATGAACCACAGCGAGAACTCCGGCTGGGTGGTGACGGTCCCGTCCACCAGTGACTGCTGGGGCCAGATGCCGATCACCCCACCCCAGGTGCGGGTGCCGATCAGCGGCCCCAGATCGTGCTGTTTGAAGGTGTGGGAGAAGATGTCGCCGTCGGAGCCGGCCATTTCGTTGGTGAGACACACCATCGGCCCGGCCGGCGAGTCGTACGGGAACGGCGCCATCTCCCGCCACCTCGTGACCCGGAACCCGAGACGTTTGCGCAGCAGGCGCTCCAGCAGGATCTGACTTACGTTGCCTCCCCGGTTGAAACGGACGTCGATGACCAGACCCTCGAGATCGACCTCCGAACGGAACCCGCGATGGAACTCGGCGAACCCCGCCACCCCCATGTCGGGGATGTGGATGTACCCCAACCTCCCGTCCGAGGCCTCCCGCACCGTCGCCCGGTTTGCGGTCACCCACTCCCGGTAGCGGAGTTCGGTCTCGGAGGTGAGCGGCGTGACCACCACCTTCCTGGGTTTGCTGCGACCCCGCGCCAGGGTCATCTCCACCGGCTTGGCGGCCCGGTGCACGAGCCGCGACTCCGGCGGGACCGTCCGGCCGAGTGGCTCGCCATCGATGTGGGTGATGCGATCACCCACCCTGGCCGCCACCCCGGGGGCGGTGAGCGGGGAGGCCGTCGCCCACGAATCACCGCGCGGAATCGATGTGATCCGCCAGGCACCCCGTTCCCAGCGGAGGTCGGCGCCCAGCATCCCCTGGGTCCAGGCCGGTTCGGGCCGGTACTCGCCCCCCAGCTCGTAGGCGTGGCTGGTGCCCAGTTCCCCCTGCATCTCCCACAAGAGGTCGGAGAACTCGGCCCGGCTGGCGACCCGGTCGACCAGCGAGCGATACCGCTGCCGGACCTCGACCCAGTCCACCCCGCTCATGTCCTCGGACCAGAAGTAGTCACGCTGCAGCCGCCAAGCCTCGTCGAACATCTGCCGCCACTCGGCGCCGGGCACCACTTCCAGCTGGATCCGGTCGAGGTCGATCCAGCCGGTTTCCCGGGTGAAACCTTCCCGGCCGTTCTTCTCGTCCTTCCAACCGACCGGTAAAACCCGCAACTTCTGACCGAACAGCAGCGCCATCACCTTTCGATCGGCCGAGACCGTGAAGGCCGTCACCCCCTCGGCCACCTGGTCGAGCTTGTCTGTGGCGAAATCCCACGCCTGGACGATGGACCGGTCTGCGCCCAGCTGACGGGAGGAGAACAGCACCCGTCCCCGGGCGGCCCGCAGCGAGGTGTAGACACCGAGCGGAACCGGAAAGGCGACAACCCTGTCGGCCAGTCCCTCGAGATCGATGGTGGTCACGACCTCTCCTCCGGCCGGCGGGTTCTGGTCGCCCCCGCCGCCGGGCGCCCGTGGACCGCGCTGGGCGACGTCGAACGGCGAAGCGGTGGTCGCCCCCAGCGGGACCGCCATCGGGATCGTCGCCCGGGGGAAGCCGTAGTCGTGGAAGATGGCATCGGGAATCGGGTCGAACACCCGAGCGCTGAGGAAGTAGAGGAACCGACCGTCGGGATCGAACACGGGAGAGTGATCGACGTGTTCGGCCGGGCCGAGCTGGTGGAGCTTCCTGGTCGCCACCTCGTAGAGCAGGATCGAGCAGGTGGTGCGGGTTGTGGCGGCAGCGAGCGCCAGCCACTTCCCGTCGGGCGACCAGGCGGTCCCGGCGATCCATGAGTAGGGGCTCTTGTGGACGACCCTGGCCGTGTTGCGCGCCAGGTCGACGATGATCGCCTCGTGGCGGTGGTTGGTGATCGCCACCCGCGCCGGCCCGGCTGGGGCCACATCGAGGGAACGAATCCGGCCGAGGTCGCGGGGCACCGCGGTCGCCGCTCCTTCGCCGTCGCGCACGATCAGTCGCTCGTCGCCCTCCTGATCGGACACCGCCACCATCCGGGTGCCGTCCGGCAACCAGGAGGCGAGCCGCTCCCTGGTGCCCGATCCCGGGTCGTGACGATGGGCGGCGCCCTCCCACAGCGGCATCGAGAAGGTAGACCCCCGAGCGGTGATCAGAAGGGAGTGGCCCTCGGGATGGAGGTCGATCGTCTCCAGATGCCGGGCGGCCGCCACGAAGCGGCGGTTGCGCTGCGGGCGGGCCGAGGGGAGCTTCGCCTCGATCCGCCGAGGGCCGTCTTCTGCGGCCGGATCGAGTAGCCACAGGTCCCCACCGCAGTGATAAACGATGCGGGTGCCGTCCCCCGAGGGAAATCGGGCATAGAAGTCCTCATGATGGGTGTGGCGCTGGATCCCCCGACCCGCCGCCGTCACCGAATAGATGTTGCCCACCCCTTCGTGGTCCGAGAGGAAATAGACGCGGTCACCGATCCACATCGGCGAAGCCATGTTCCCGGCGAGATCAACCAGTGGCACGAAACCTCCACCCCGGTCGATCCACAACCGGCCGGCCCGCCCTCCCCGATAGCGCTTCCAGCGGGACGGATCGAACCCGTGCCGAGCGAGGACGGTGCCCTTGCGTCCGAAGGCGATGGCGGTGGCAGGCCCGAGCTGGAGCGGTTCCGGGGGAGCCCCGTCTGTCGGGACTGCATACAGGTGGGTCCAGCCGGCAAAGGGCTGGTGGTGATCGGAGGCCACTACCACCCGGTCCCCCTGCCACCCCACCACCTGGGTGGACGCCGCGAAGTAGGTGAGTCGCCGGCTGGGACCGCCATCGGAGTCCATGAGGTGCAGCTCCATGCGTCCTTCGTCCCGGCTGGTGAACGCCAGCAGTCTCCCGGTGGGATCGAATCTGGGCCCGCTGTGGAGACCGGGGTTGGCGGTCAGGCGGTGGGCCAGCCCTCCCGTCGCCGGGACCTGCCAGAGATCGTCCTCGGCCACGAACACGACTGTTCCGCCCGAGATGGTCGGATGCCGGTAGTAGCCCGGTTCAGCCACGCCGGACACCGACTGCGGCGAGGAAGGGCCTCATCGCCGTTCAGCTGTTCGCGTTCACGAAGGCGACCAGCGTCGAGCCGTAGCGCCCGGGATCCTGGTCATCGCTCTCGGTGTGACCGGCTCCCTCGAATTCCACCAGCGTCACGAATTGGGGTCGATCCTCGGCCAGACGCCGGCTGGTCTCGATCGGCACGGTCTCGTCCTCGGTGCCGTGGAAGACGAGGGTCTCGGTGACGAGTTGTCCGTCACGTTTGACGTAGTTCATCAGGTCGAAGTTGGCGCCGCTGTCGACACTCGACATGAAGACCGCCAGCGCGGTAAGGGTCGGCGGGAGCGGGATGCCCCCTGGGAGCCGCTCCCGGCTTGCCGCCAGATCGACATTGGCGGCGAGGTCGAGGCTGGGAGCATCCAGCACCACCGCCGAGACCAGATCGGGGGGTTGCCGGTAGAGGTAGGCGAGAACGATGGCGCCCCCCATCGACTGACCCGAGAGCACGATGCGGGTGGCTCCTTCCGAACGGGCATACTCGACAGCCTTTTCCAGATCCTGCCATTCGGTGGTCCCGTGTTGGTAGATCCCCGTGGGATCGGCCGGTTGGCCCGGGTCGTTGCGGTAGCTGATGACGAGTTGTGGGTACCCGGCCGCATCCAGCGCCTGGAGCGCAGGCAGGAAGTCGGTCGGGGTTGCTCCCTTGCCATGGACGTGGACCACCCAGGTTTCCGAGGACCCGGCGGTGCGCCAGGCATCCATCGGCCCCAGCAGCGAGTCGTAGCTAACTTCGCTCACGTCGAGGCCGGCGGCAGAGAGTTCGTCCGTCACGCCGTCGAACGAGACATCGGTTGCCACCTCGAATGCCCCTTCGGTTATTCGGCCGGCATAGACCCATCCCCCCACGGCATGGACCGCGACGACCACGATGAAGAGAAGAGCCCAGAATCCCTGCCAGATCCTCCGCCCGATCGGGCGCTTAGGCCGGTAGAGAGCCTCTTCTTCCTTCTGTCGCCGCTTGTCCCGTTCTCTCCGTT
>DAIOGO010000155.1:0-5951 GCA_036745195.1 Actinomycetota bacterium
ACTGGGTTGCCGCCTTGCTGAGTCGAGGCGCGAACTGTTTGCCACTGCATCGCTTCTCCTCCTTGTGAGTGGGTGCCGTCGAGAAGAGCCAATGCCAGCCCGCTGAGAAACGCTCCGAGAACCGACATGCCGATCGAGAGGCCGATGGCGCCATCACCTCCACCGATCTGGAAGGGCCATTCGGCGTTCTTGCTCCAACCGGCCAGATGACCGATCCAGTACCCGACGTTTGCGCCGACGAACCCGCCCAGGACTATGACCAGGACCCGGGTGAACTTCTTGGACACGGGGCCTCCGTCTCGAGCCCTACGGCCATCGTGGTGTCCCGGGTGTGAGGCGGCCAGGGTCTTCCGACCCGACCAGTACGGCAGTGGGGATCTGGTGATGCGCTACGACGGGACCACGACGGAGAGCGTCGCGTGCTGGGAGGATTACGCCCCTTGCCCGGCCATGTATCTCAAGATGGCGGCTGCTCCCAACGGTGACCTGGTGGCGGGCGGGTTCGCCGACGGCGTCGATCAGCAGTACCGAGTCGCCCGATTCGATGGCAATCAGTGGACGGAGTGGCCGGCAGACGACTGGCCGTCTGCCGAGAACTTTGGAGCTTGCGACATCGCGGTAGGACCCGACGGTGTGCTCTGGTTGGCCTTCGAGGGTGGTCT
Organism: Actinomycetota bacterium; assembly: GCA_036745195.1. Classification (GTDB taxonomy): domain Bacteria; phylum Actinomycetota; class Acidimicrobiia; order Spongiisociales; family ZC4RG35; genus JBFHRE01. The sequence goes on from DAIOGO010000155.1 coordinate 663, forward strand.
GGCATCGGTCGACGCAACCGAGTGGACCACCCGGATCGAAGGGCGGGGCGTCTCCCCTCTCGATGTCGCCGCGGTCGATGTCGCCCCAGACGGCACTGTCTGGTACGCCGACTCGGACGGCGTCCACATCTTCAGCACACCCTGACACAGCTCAACAAGTAGGGAGAGCAGTAGATGCGGTAGAGAGCTCCCGATGCTGGATCAGCGGAGGAGCCCCACACTCTTGCCAAGCAGCCCGCGGGGCGTCAAGTCGTTCCTGGGACCGGGTGGCGCTTGGGCGGGCTCGACATTCCCGGGGGCCAATCGACCTTTCACTCCCTGGCCGGCGCAGTACCAAATAGGTGACAGGTAGGTGACACGAACCCCACACGTCCGATCGGCAGCCAACCAGATATGAGCAAAACCCCCGACCAACTCGGGGGTTTCGCTCGTCGGGCTGGGGAGACTTGAACTCCCGACCTCTTGACCCCCAGTCAAGCGCGCTACCAAACTGCGCCACAGCCCGGAGGACCGAAAGGGTACCACCGATCCTCGGTCCGTCTTCCCTATCCTGACTGGCCTGTCCGGCGACAGTGGACGGTGTGGTGGCTACCGGAAGGGCCGAGATGATCCGACGAACAAGGTTGCGATGGCTGACGCCCTGGGCTGTGGCCCTGGTGGCGGGGTTGTCGGCCTGTACCCCCTCGTCGGAACCGACCACCACGGTGACGGCCGTCCCCAGCACGACTGTCCCGCCCACCTCGACCACTGTCCCGCCGCCATTCGTCTACCGAATCGGCATGACCCGGGACGTGACCACTCTCAACCCGTGGGCGGCCGAAGACACCGCCACCTCGCGATGGACCTCGTACGTCCTCGATCAGACCCGGGCTTCGCTGTTCACTCCGATGCCCGACGAGGCGTCGGTCCAACCACTGCTGGCTGCCGGAGAGCTCAGTGAACCGGTGGAACAGGGTGACGGATCCTGGGTGGTCGAGGTGGCCGTCGCCGGATCCTGGAGCGATGGGAACCCCGTGACTCCCGACGACATCGTGTTCACATTCGACACGGTACGACGGCTCGAACTCGGGGGGCAATGGCGACGAACCTGGTTCCCCGACGCCGTGACGGCCGTCACCGCAGCCGAGGAGAGCGTCCGGATTCAGTTTGCATCCCGGCCGGGGCTCGAGGTGTGGCCGTTCGGACCCGGCACCGCCCCGATCCTCCCTGCCCACTATTGGGCGGACCTGATTGCGGGAATCGGGACCGCCGAGGCCCTCTACGCCCTCGATGGTGCAGGGGCGCCATCCGCCGGGCGCTTCGTGGTGGTCGATCGCACAGAGGGAGAGGAGATCCGCCTCGAACCCAACCCCGAGTGGGGCGGAGAGATGCCGGCTGTGGAGGAGGCCGTCTACGCCGTGTATCCCGGCGTCGAGGCGGCGGTCGACGCTCTCGTCACGGGCGAAATCGACGTGATCATCGATCCGGACGGCCTTGCCCCCGAGGCGGTCGCCGCGGCCGCGCTCGACGAGGGGGACATGGGCTCGATGGTGTCGGAGAACAACGGCTTCCGGTTCCTGGCCTTCAACCTCAGCCGTCCGGTCACCGGCAACCTCGCGTTCCGGCAGGTGGTCAATCTGATCGCAACGGCACATGGCGCCTCACCAGAGGCGGGCGGTGAGTTCGAAGCGGGAGTGTCGATCCCGAGCGCCAACCTCGCCTGGTTCGATCCGGAGGCGGCTTCCCGACTCCGAACGAAGGCTCCTTCCGGCCCCGCCGATCGCCTCGAAAGGCTGGTGGCCGCCTTGAGCGGAGCCGGGTTCGCCTGGACCACCCCGCCAGCCCTCAGCGGGGACACGATCACCCCGGGGACGGGTCTCTCGCTGTCGGGAGCCGCAGTTCCTGCCGTCGAAGTGCTCAGCCCGGCCGAAGATCAGGTCAGGCTCGGATACGCCAGGGCAATCGTCTCGGGCCTGGCGGAACTCGGTTTCGCCGTCTCGCTGACCGAGGCCAGCCTCGACGAGGTGGTCGAGAGGGTGTTCATGCCCACTGCCGGCGGGTTCGACTTCGACATGTACCTGGCGGGCTGGAGTCTGGGCAGGCCCGAGTTCCCCAGTCACCACGCAGCGTTCTTTGGAACTCCGAGCGATTCTCGCGGTCTCAACAACAACACCGGATTCACCTCGGGCGCCTTCGATGAGTTGCTCGCCACATACTCCGCCACCCGGGATCCGGTCGAAGCCCGGCAGGTGCTGTGGGCGATGGAGGAGATCCTGGCGACCCAGAAACCCTACGTATTCCTGTATACCGAGCCGATCACGGAGTTGTATCGGGCCGATCGTGTCGCCTTCCCGTTCCAGACCAGGCTGGGGGGTATCCAGGCCGACGGGGGAGCCCTGGCCTTGGTGGAGCCGCTGGAGTGAAGGGCCGGATCGTCACCATCCCCAATCTGATCAGCGGGGCACGGCTGCTCACCGTCCCGGTGTTCTGGTGGGCGATCCTGTCCGACCGCTTTCTGATGGCCACGGTCATCGTGGGAGTGATCGGTTCCACCGACTGGCTGGACGGATACCTGGCCAGGAAACTGGACCAGCAGACCGAGTTGGGCGCCTTCCTCGATCCACTCGCCGACCGGCTGATGATCGCCTCGGCGGTGATCGGCGGTCTGATCGTCGACGTCATCCCCGGCTGGATCGGCTATCCGCTGATCGCCCGGGAGGTCCTCGTCGGGATCGGCGCCATCTACCTGGCCAGCAAGGGCGGAGGCAAGCTCGACGTACGCTTCCGAGGCAAACTCGCCACGTTGCTCGTCTACTGGGCCATCCCGGCGTTCTACTTCGCCGAAGTGGCTCCGGCCCGTCAGTTCTTCCTGTTGTTCGGCTGGGTGGTGGGGGCGGTCGGGTTGGTTCTCTACTACTGGGTCGGCTTCGAGTACGCCGGCGACATCCGCTCACGGCTGGGCACAACCCGCGATCGGCAGCCGTTAGGCTGACCGAACCGATCAACACGGAGAGGCATGGAAATCCCGAGTAGTTTTCGATACACCCCCGACCACGAGTGGTTGGAGCCTCTGGGCGAAGACCTCTATCGCATGGGAATCACCGAATACGCCCAAGACCAGCTGGGCGACGTCGTGTTCATCGAGACAGGGGCGGCCGGCCGGATCGTCGACGCCGGAGCGGTGGTGGCCGAAGTCGAATCGACCAAATCGGTGGGTGAGATCTACGCCCCCACCCGGCTCGAGGTGGTGGCAGTCAACGAGGCGATCAAGGACCGGCCCGAACTGGTCAACCAGGAGCCGTATGGTGCCGGTTGGCTGTTCGAGGCAAGGTTGCTCGACCCGCTTCCTGACAGCATCCTGGACGCCGAAGGGTATCGGTTGCTGATCGACTGATCGGGCCAACGGGCCAACGGGCCACTGGTAACATCGCCCCCAGATGTTGTGTCCCAACTGCTCGACGGAACTCGACGGTGCCACCACCTGCCCGGAATGTGGGACCCATGTCGAGAACGACCCGACGGTCGCCTTCGTGCCGCTGCCCGACCAGAACCACCCTGCGTTCTCGGCCGATGAGGCGGCGTCGGTCGAAGGTATCGCCGGCTACGCCCTCGTCATCGAGCGCGGTCCCCAGGCCGGGATGACCTTTGTTCTTCCACTGGGAGGGGTGACGGTGGGTCGCGATCCCAACTCATCGATCTTCCTCGACGACGTCACCGTCTCTCGCCACCATTGCCGCTTCACTGTCACAGAACACCACCTCGAGGTCGAGGATTCGGGTTCGACCAACGGCACCTACGTCAACGGGAGCCGGGTCGACCGGAGCGAACTGGTGCCGGGCGACGAGGTTCTGATCGGGAAGTTCCACCTGCTCGTCGCCCATGGCGATGCCTGAGGCTTCGCTCTCCATCGGCGAGGTCATCAACCTCCTCCGTGAGGACTACCCCGACGTCTCGGTCTCCAAGGTCCGCTTTCTCGAATCCCAGGGGCTCCTCGCCCCGGGGAGGAGTGAGGGTGGTTATCGCCAGTTCGACGAACATGACCTCGAACGATTGCGGTTCATCCTCCGCCAGCAGCGCGATCACTTCCTGCCCCTCAAAGTCATCAAATCCAAGCTGACCCTGTGGGAGCGAGGGGAAGAACCAGACGGGGAGGGGGAGGGACCTTCCCGGGAACTGCTCGACGACGAGGGGACCCTCACCCGATCCGAGTTGCTCCGCCGGGGAGGAATCACCGGCCCCCAGCTCGACAGCCTCGTAGAACACGGCCTGATCCGTCCGATCGGCGATCTGTTCAAGGCCGACGCGGTCATCGTCGCCACCGAGTCGCGGAGGCTGTTTCAGCTCGGGCTGGAGCCAAGACATCTCCGTACCATCCGCCATTCGGCCGAACGGCAGGCAGATGTTCTCGCCCAACTCACGGCCGGTTTGTTGCGAGCGCGAAACCCGGAAGCCCGCGAGCAGGCTCGCAACGTGCTGGGCGGAGCGGGGGAGGCCGTGATGGCCATGCACCGGGCGCTCCTGGCCGAAGAACTTCGATCGCTACTCGAGCCGTGAGGCGGTCAGCCACGTTGTTCGTGATGGCGTGGCTCATCGCCGTGGGCTCGGCGACCCCGGTGTCGGCGCTGGCGATCGTGATTCCCCTCAGACCGGGCGAGGGAATCCCCATCCCGACCCCTCCCGCCGTGACGGCCGGGTCGTTCATCCTCTACGACGACACCTACGACGTGGTGCTGGCGTCGCAAGACGCCGAGGTGCCGCGGCCGCTGGCCTCGACCACCAAGATGATGACGGCCCTGGTGGCGCTCGAGGAAGGTTCCCTCGATCGCCTCCTCACCGTGTCGGAGGCCGCCACCCTGGTAGGCGAGTCGGAGATCGGGCTCGTGGCCGGAGAACGCGTAAGCCTGCGGTCGCTGGTGACCGCCATGCTCGTGCGATCCGCCAACGACGCGGCGGTGGCCATCGCCGAAGGGGTGGCCGGCACCGTCCCGGCTTTCGTGCGGCGCATGAACCGCAAGGCCGATGATCTCGGGCTGACCAACACGAGCTTCTCCAACCCGCACGGGCTCGACGACGAAGGTCAGTTCTCGAGCGCCGCCGACCTGCTGGCGATTGCCAGGGCGGCAATGGAGATACCCGAATTCGCCCGAATGGTGGCCACCACCCGCTTCGTGTTCCCGCCTGCCCCGGACGGCACCGAAAGGATCGCCGAGACCACCAATGCTCTCGTCGAAGAGTACGAAGGGGCGATCGGCGTCAAGACCGGTTTCACGTTCGACGCCGGACTGGTCCTGGTGGCGGCGGCCGAACGGG
>DAIOGO010000156.1:0-5924 GCA_036745195.1 Actinomycetota bacterium
CGCCTGTACCGGCCGACCCTGTTCGACTGATTGAACCTGACCCGAGAGGACCCGGGGCCCTCCCCTACACTCGCCTCCAGGCGACGGCGGCGGGACCCGAAGATCGGGGCTTCGCCCGAATCATGGAGACAGGATCAGCATGCCCAGCACTACCGGTGCGCAGACGCCTTCGGCGCATGTCGCCGACAGCCACGACCTGATCAGGGTGCACGGCGCCCGGGTCAACAACCTCAAGGACGTGACCGTGGTGCTCCCCAAACGGCGCCTGACGGTGTTCACCGGGGTGTCGGGTTCGGGCAAGAGCTCGCTGGTGTTCGGCACGATCGCGGCCGAGTCGCAACGGATGATCAACGAGACCTACAGCGCCTTCGTGCAGGGTTTCATGCCGACGCTGGCCCGACCCGATGTCGACGTGCTCGACGGGTTGACCACCGCCATCATCGTCGACCAGGAGCGGATGGGCGCCAACGCCCGCTCCACCGTCGGCACCGCCACCGACGCCAACGCCATGCTCCGCATCCTCTTCAGCCGTTTGGGCCGGCCTCACATCGGCTCACCCCAGGCCTTCTCGTTCAACGTCGCCTCCGCCCACGGCGCCGGAGCGATCACCGTCGAGCGGGGGTCGAGCAAGGCGGTGAAACGCACCTTCTCGATCACCGGCGGGATGTGTCCCCGCTGTGAGGGGATGGGCAACGTGTCCGACTTCGACCTATCGCAGTTGTACGACGACACGAAGTCTCTCAACCAGGGGGCGCTCAAGGTCCCCGGATACAGCATGGATGGCTGGTACGGCCGCATCTTCGCCGGCTCCGGCTTCTTCGACATGGACAAGCCGATCAGCCGGTTCACCAAGAAGGAACTCCACGACCTCCTCTATCGGGAGCCGACCAAGATCAAGGTCGAGGGTCTCAATCTGACCTACGAAGGGGTGATCCCCAAGATCCAGAAGTCATTGCTGTCCAAGGACGTCGAAGCGATGCAGCCGCACGTCCGGGCGTTCGTGGAGCGAGTGATCACCTTCACCACCTGCCCCGACTGCGACGGCACCCGCCTCAACGAGGCTGCCCGCTCGTCGAAGATCGCCGGGATCAACATCGCCGAGGCGTGTGCGATGCAGATCAGCGACCTGGCCGCCTGGGTGGGGGGCCTGGACGAGCCGTCTGTCGCTCCGCTGCTGGCGTCGCTCCGCCATTCACTCGACTCGTTCGTGGAGATCGGGTTGGGCTATCTCTCGCTCGACCGGCCGTCGGGCACGCTGTCGGGCGGTGAGTCCCAGCGAACCAAGATGATCCGGCACCTCGGGTCTTCGCTGACCGACGTGACCTATGTCTTCGATGAGCCCACCATCGGACTTCACCCGCATGACATCCAGCGGATGAACGACCTGCTGCTCCGCCTGCGCGACAAGGGCAACACGGTGCTGGTGGTGGAACACAAGCCCGAGACGATCGCCATCGCCGACCACGTGGTCGACCTCGGCCCCGGCGCCGGCAGTGGCGGGGGCGAGGTGGTGTTCGAAGGCAGCATCGAAGGACTGCGGGCCGCTGGAACCCTCACCGGGCGGCACCTCGACGACAGGGCCTCCCTCAAGTCGTCCGTGCGGGCACCATCGGGGACGATCGAGATTCGCGGCGCCCGCACCAACAACCTGCAGAACATCGACGTGGACATCCCTCTCGGTGTGCTGGTGGTGGTGACGGGGGTGGCCGGGTCGGGCAAGAGTTCGCTGATCCACGGCTCGGTGTCGGGTCGGGACGGAGTGGTGTCGGTCGACCAGACGGCGATCCGCGGCTCCCGGCGGAGCAACCCTGCGACCTACACCGGCTTGCTCGAGCCGATCCGCAAGGCCTTCGCCAAGGCCAACGGCGTCAAACCGGCCCTGTTCAGCGCCAACTCCGAGGGTGCCTGCCCGACCTGCAACGGGGCCGGCGTCATCTACACCGACCTGGCGATCATGGCCGGCGTCTCCACGGTCTGCGAGGAGTGTGAGGGGAAACGATTCCAGGCGGCGGTGCTCGACTATCGCCTCGGCGCCCTCAACATCGCCGAGGTACTCGACCTCGCGGTCGAGGACGCCCTCGACTTCTTTGGCCCCGGCCCGGCGGCCACACCCGCCGCCCACGCAATCCTGGAGCGCATGACCGACGTCGGTCTCGGGTACCTGCGGCTCGGCCAGCCACTCACCACCCTGTCCGGCGGTGAGCGCCAGCGGCTCAAGCTGGCGATCGAGATGGCGGAGAAGGGTGGGGTCTACGTGCTCGACGAACCGACCACCGGGCTCCACCTGGCCGACGTCGAGCAGTTGCTCGGCTTGCTCGACAGGCTGGTCGATTCCGGCAAGTCGGTCATCGTCATCGCCCATCACCAGGCGGTCATGGCTCACGCCGACTGGATCATCGATCTCGGCCCCGGCGCCGGCCACGACGGCGGCCGTGTCATCTTCGAGGGCACCCCGGCCGACCTCGTCGCCGACCGCACCACCCTCACCGGCGAGCACCTGGCCGCCTACGTCGGCACCTGACCCGGGCTTGTCGCCGGCAACGCGGCTGAGGTGCATCGGACCGTGCCCCCCTCCCCCCTTCGGGGTACTCCCCCCTCCGGAGGGAGAGACAGAAACGCCGGGCCAAGGTCAGAGGAGGTCTGCTCACGGAAAGTGTGAACAGGGTTCAAAGCTGCAGGTAACAAGTTCAAAGACTCTGAACCTGCACCCTGAAACGTTGAATCGTCCGCCGACGCCCGCGTCTCGGAGCGCGCTTCCTGTCCCCTGACAAGAACCGGTCACCTGTGACCGCACATCCGGCCGATGCCTGATAGCTGATGCCCGATGGCTGGATGGCGCATTCTGCAACGGGCCTAACGGCCCTGTCGGGCCGATCCGGGACGACTCAAGCTGTAGGTGATGGGAGGCAGAAAGGAGCAGTCGTGGAGGAGACCCTCCGAACCATCGACACGCTCGAAGACCTGCGCCATCGGGTGGATTACCTGACGCTCGTCTCCGAGGCGTTGTGGTCGTTCATTCGCGATCAGGGCCACACCGAACGGGAGTTGACCGATCGGATCGACACCATCGACCTGTCCGACGGGACCAGGGACAGACGTCACACCCACCGGTCGCGGTGCACCCGTTGCGGTTCGATGATCACGTCGACCCATTGCCAGTTCTGTGGCGCCCGGCGCAGCGACCCGTTCGTCCAGGATTGACCTGTCCTCAACTTGCCGGGTCGAAGGTGTAGCGGCGCCGGCCGGTGACGAAACGATCGCGCCCGGCGAAGTCCTGGTGGATCCGGACCGCATCCAGGTCGGCGGCAAACTGGGCCTGCACCACTTCCCCCTGGGTTTCTCCCATCTCACACGCCACCACCCCCCCGGGGCTAAGCCAGCCGCCCACCTCCCCGGCGATGCGGGCCAGCACCTCGGTTCCATCCGGGCCTGCCACCAGCGCCATGGCCGGCTCCCGTTTCACGTCTTCGGGGAGCCCCGGCCACTCGCCTTCCGTCACGTAGGGTGGGTTGGAGACGAGCAGGTCGACCCTTCCCGCCAGGTCCCCGGGGAGGGGCGCGAACAGGTCGCCCTCGAGGATCTCCACCTCTAGTCCCACCCGCAGGGCGTTGGCCCTGGCCACCCCCACCGCCCCGGACGACAACTCGGTGGCGAGCACCCGGGCGGTGGGGAACACCAGCTTGAGAGCCAGCGCCAGCGCACCCGATCCGGTGCACAGGTCGACGATCACTTCCGGGTGACCGACCAGGCCCCTCGCCAGCTCCCACAGTTGCTCGGTCTCGGGACGGGGGATGAGAACCCGGCGATCGACCAGCAGATCGAGCGGTCCGAAAGGGGCGGTTCCCTCCAGGTACTGGAGCGGCTCTCCCCCCAGCCGCGCCTCGACCAGGTTGGCGAGGCGATCAGGGTCGTCCCCGGCGGCCGCCCGCAGACGGCGCAATTCGTGGGCGGGAAGGGTCATGGCATCGATTGTCGCAGCCCGGGCGGCATGGGGTTCACGGCTCGGCCACCAGTGCCAGCAGTTCGTCCCCATAGGCTTCCAGCTTGGCCGGACCGATCCCTTTGATGGCCAGCAATTCGTCGTCGTTGCGGGGGCGGCGGCGGGCGAGGTCGTCGATGCTGGCGTCGGTGAGGATCACATAGGCGGGAACGCCCATCTCGGCGGAGAGACCCCGACGCCACAGCTTGATCCGCTCGACCAGGGCGGGATCGGCGGCGACCTCCGCCGGCGACAGTGGCCCGGTCGACCCTCCACTCGAAACCTGCTCGCCCCATTTGACCGAGAGTCTTCCCGGGCGGGGATCGAGGGCGAGCATGACTCCGATCGGTGTCATCCGCTCCACGACGCCAACGAACCCTCCGGACACGCCGATTCGATCGCCCACCGTCACCTGGATCCCCGCCGGCCCTTCCACCCGGCGCCGGGCGGGGACAGTCGGCGGCTCTTCGACGTGAGGGGCCGAGCCGGTCAACTCGGCGACGAACCGGCTCGGGTGGGCTCGATCGGCGATCACCATCACCCTGTTCCGGCCCCGGGTGATGGCGACGTGGAAGATCCGGCGCTCCTCCTCGAGGTCGTCGGAGAGATCGTGGGGCATCAACCCGGCGTCGACGCCGTAGACGATCACGTTGTCCCACTCCAGTCCCTTGACCCGGTGCACGGTGGTGAGCAGGACACCGCCCGGGCTGTCGCCCACCGCCACCACCCGGCGCAACCATGGCTCGAAGTCCCCCAGCGCGGGATGGAGGGCCGCCACCCGCCCCAATGCCTGCAGATCGTCGGACTGGCCGGACCGGTCAGCGCTCGTCCGCCCCGTGTCGAGTGCAGCCGCCGCCCGCTCGAGACCGATGTCGGATCGGAGGGTCTCCACCGCCTGGCGGGTGTCGCCGGTGTCACAGGCCGAGACCACCCGGTCGACATCGGCGCAGAACAGCCTCCAACGGTCGCGCTGCTTGCCGTCGAGCGTGTCGGCCATGCCTCGCAGGGCGCTGCCCGAAATCGTGCGTCTGCCGCCGATGAGGTCGGATGCCACCCGGGCGAGACCCCGCGACGGCCGCCTGATCACGGAGAACAGATCCTCCCGATCGATCTGGTCGGGATCCATGCCGATCCGCAACCACGCCAGCGCCGCCGAGATGACCGTCCGCGAGAGCACCGCCGGACCGATCGGCGAGCGGAGGGGGGTGGCGGCGTCGACCAGGGCGGCGTGCACCGGGAGCAGGACCGAGTTGACCCGGCACAACACCACGATGTCCTCCAATGTCGCCCCCTCCGCCACCCACTCGTCACAGGTCGACACCACTAATCCGGCCGACCCGGCGGCCTCCACCAGACGCACCTCCAGTCCGGCATCGCCCGCACGGTGAGGGGTGATGGTCTTGTCGATCCGCCGGCGGTTGTACCCCAGCAACGACGAAGCAGCCTCGACCACCGGCCGGGGGCAGCGGTAGTTGACTTCGAGGGCGTGATGGCCGGCGCCGGGAAAGAGACGGTCGAACTCGATCAGATATCCGGGGTCTGCCCCGGCATACCCGTAGATGACCTGGTCGTCATCTCCCACCCCGAACACGTCGAGACCGGGCGAGGCGAGCAGCCTGATCAACAACAGGTAGGCGGGAGTCAGGTCCTGGAACTCGTCGACCAACAAATGCCGGCAAGTGGCCTGCCATCGAGCCCGCAGTCGTGGGTCGGCCAGCAGCGCCTCGATCGCCCCGAACACCTGCTCATCGAAGTCGTGGGCCCGGTCGGCGTTCAGGCGACGCCGGTACCGATCGAACACCTCGGCGAAACCGGGGACATCGTCACGCTCGGATTCGACCTTGGCCGGGCTGCGCAAACCGATTCTGACCTCGGTGAGGGCTTCGAGGTAGGGACCGATGGCGTCGGTGTTGGGCCGGCGCAGGGCGGGCACCATCGGGTCGAG
>DAIOGO010000157.1:0-5859 GCA_036745195.1 Actinomycetota bacterium
CCGAACCCGGAGGCCACCGGGGAGGGAAGGGGGAAGCCGGCGGCGGTTTGGAGCCGGGTCAGGAACAGGGCCATCTGCCACCTCTCCAGTTCTCCCTGTGGGCAGAACAGTTCGCCGGCACATCCGGTGGTGATGCCGAGATCGAAGATCGTCCCGATGTCGGTTTCGTGGGGCGACCCTTCGTCGTCGGCAAACGGAGGAAGGTAGCTGCCGAGTTGAAAGGTGAATGAGGCGGGCCGGGGGGCGGGCGCTCCGGAGTCCGGGACCGCACCGAGACGAGCCGTGTAAAGACCGAACGGCTGATTGAGACCTGCCAGCCGCCCGTCCCAAGACACGGACCCACCGGAGCCGGATCCACTCTGGCGCAGCAATTCTCGACCGGACTGATCGACGATGGTGAACGTCCACGCCATCGGCTCGGTGAACCTGAATGGAAAGGCCGTGAGGGTGTAGCCCGACTTCTCGAAGCCCTGGATCGGATCTGCTTCCGGCCAACCCCCGAAGATCTTCGTCCCCCCGCCAGCGGCCATCTCGGCGCGCATCGAGTCGATGAGAGAGGCAAGTTGATCACCGGGACAGGTGGTGGTCGAAACCTCGCGATGGATCGACACAGAGCGCAACAACACGTCAATCCCGGCCGGGTAACGAGACGAGCCAAGCGATCGAACATACCCCGACGCAAGAGGATCGATGTGATGGATGTCGAGCTTCCAGGTGGCGTAGTCGACGAAAGCGGCTCGCGCCTCGCCGGAGGGTGCAGTCAGGCGATGGTCGCCGAGGAAGGCCACTCCGGTCGAGTAGGAGTTGAACCCTCCGGTGTGAGCGCCGATCACACCCTGATCGAGGGAACCTGCTCTGCCCTCCCAGATCGTTCCGAACTTGTCGATCAGGACGTTGTATGCGATGTCGCTCCATCCGTTGCCGGCAACGTGGAACTGACAGATCGCATAGAGAAGACCGGGTACGTCGGACTGGGTATAGGCATTGGCGGAGGCCGAGTGGACCGTGTGGTGTACGAACATGACCTTGACCCTGCGGGTGTAGGAGACAGGATCGGGGTCGGCGCCCACGCAAGCCTGGCCGCCCCACGCCGCCCTCGGTTGTATCGAAGGCTGGTCGGGTGAGGCGAGGGCCCGGGAACCCGCCCCCCACTCGAGTGACGAAACCCGGTCGACGAGTCTCTCCCACAGCGACAGCGACCGGCCCGAAGTGTCGACGTACACCAGCTCGAGGCCGGGGGTGACTTCTTCGACCTTCACCTCGATCCAGGAGGCGCGGCCCACGAAGACGGCCTCGGAGGTGTTGGTCCCGCCGTTCTCCTCGCCACTGCCTGGATCGGGTCCGTGGTCTTCTGGATCGTGGACGGCGGTCCATTGACCCCATCGAGCACCGTCCTCGCTGACCCGGATGCTGGCCCAACCGGGGCCCGCGTTACCATCCCAGCGCAGTCCAACGACCGTCGCATCGACCTCGAACTGTGAGGACGGCCCGGTGATCTCGCGCTGACCGACCACCGGTTCGAATGTGTCAGGTCCGCTCTCGGCACCCAGTCCGAGGAGGGCCCCCAGGGCCAGAACCGAGACACCGAGCAGACGGTGACGCGACCGTGCAGGGTTATGGGCGGAGCGATTGAACAATTCTGTCTCCCCAACTTGCAGCCAGGATGTATTGATCCGCCCTGACAGGCAGCTTACCCGTGGTCCGGCTCAACTCCAGAATCCTTGCCGGCCAGGAAGAGGGCGGCCGCGAACCACCATGTCGGCTCGAACAGAACCGTCTGCGTCAACGAAGGGAGGAAAGCTGTCATCAGCGCAGCCGCTCCGAGCGCATCGGAGCCTCTCCGGGTGATCGCCGCCAGGAGCAACAGGAAGGCGGCCAAACCGACGAGACCGGTCTCCGCCAGCAACTCGATGAGGAGGTTGTGTGGCTCCTGACCGATCGAGTTCGTCTGCCAACCAACGGACAGGCCGACCCCCATCCACGGATGTGCCCGGAACAGATCCAGATACTCGGGCCACACGTCCGCCCTCTCCTCCCCAGGTTCGAATCGGTCGGCGAACTCCTCGCTCGATTCGAACCAGCCGGTCAGGTCCGCCAGCAGGTCCCAGCCCTGGGAGAACCTGAATGCGAACTGGAGGTCGACGTCGCCACCCCGGCCCTCGACGTCCACAGCCGTCACGACAGCGAGGAGAGCCACCACTGTCAGCGCCGCCACCCCCCAACGCCTGACGAGCCAGCCGAACGACACCTGGCGTCGAAGAACCGCCCAAGCCAGCACCTGGGCCAGCGGGAATGCCAGCCATCCGGTCCGCGAAAAGGCCATGGTGACGGCAAAACCGAGTCCTCCGACGACCAGGCCGTCGACATACCAGCGCCCCGAGCCCAAGCCCCGCAGTGAGGCAAAGAGCACCAGAACCGCCCACAACACCGCCCACGCCGCCCCGTAGCCCGGGTCCTGATGCCAGTTCGAGAGAGCCAGGAATCCGGATTCGAGATATGCCGGTTTGAAGAAACGAAACACTCCCGGGATCTCGTTGATCGATGCAATGATCCCTTCCCCCAAGGCCCCGACCATGACCAGGGAAAGCAAGACGGCGGTGGCCCCCATCCCGGCCCCCGTCCAGTAGGCGACGCGCAGCACCGAGTCGATCATTCCGGGACGGTGCAGGCGACGCTCCGACACCAGCATGACCAGCCCACCCACCACGATCGCCAGACCCAGCCGGAAGAAGCGTTCCCGATATTCCGCCGCCGGAAGACCAAGCAGAACCACACCCACGAACACACCCAATGCGACGGTGATCTGCCGGTTCCACGGCCATCGTCGCCCCCGCAACCCTTCTGCGACATCTGCGAGGACCAGCACGGCGAGAACAACCAGATAAGGCTTCCAGGCGATCCAAGCCTGGAAGAAGACCGTGTGAAGGGGGAGCACGGCAACCATCGACAGGAACAGCCGGTCGCTCGCCTTCATGGCGGCCAGGGTAGGCCCGGAGCAGCAGGCCGGCCCTACAATCCCCCCGATGACCAGGCACAAGGGGTGGGCCGCCCTCCTCACATTGATTCTGATGATTCCGGCGAACCCCGCCTCGGCCGGCGACCCCTACGCCGCCGACCCGCTCCGCCTGGTCCCGTTCGTGGACACCGCCCAGCGGGTGTACACGTCAGGGACGGACCTTTGGGAGGTCTGGGTCTGCAACATCCCCGGCTGGACCCCCGTCACGAGTGTCTCTTCGGCGGTGGCGGGCCTGGACACCAATCTCGGACCGTACTTCAACTGGCTGTCCAACGGGCGGTACACGGTGGACTTCATCGTCGGTGGGACGGTATCGAGCGGCGACATCATTCCTCCCACCCTCACCAGCCCCGAACAACTGAGTGCGCCCGGTTGCGAGAGTGCGGTTGCGGCCGCATCCAACTCGGGGGCGGAGGGCGCCCTCATCGTGCTGAATGCCGCCTTCGACGGTGGTTACGGAACGTGGGGGGCCGTGTGCCCCGAGGCTCCGTTCACAGGTTGCCCCACCACCTATCCCGCCAACTCGCGAAGAGCGGTCGTGGGAGGAGCGGCGGTGACAACCGTTCTCCCTCTCGCCGGTCCACAGTGGATCACCGTCGCCCATGAAATCGGACACGGGCTCAACTGGACGCATTCGTATTCGGGTCTGACCATCGAACCGGCCTCGGGCCACCTATCTCTGTATGACAACCCGATGGACGTGATGAGCGGCGGGGCGGTATTTGGCGCCCCGATCGGGACCATCGCCTACAACCGGTATGCCGCGGGTTGGATCGACCCTGCCGCCGTCGTCGTTCACGGAGGTGGTGTGGCGCTCTACCAGGTGAGTGGATCGATCGGAGGACAGACCGAGATGGTCGTCCTTCCCGCCGACCAGGAGGGCCACTTCTTCGCCCTTGGGGCCAGGCGCAGGGTGGGCTACGACACGGGGCTGCTCGAGTCGGGAGTCGAGGTGTACGAGATCGAGCAACGCCGGGAACTGGCCTGTGTCATCCCGACCGAATGGCCGCAGACCTGGCCGTGCTTCGCCACTCTCATCCGGATCAAGCCGGTGGGTGCCTCGCCCGGGCCAACCTCCACCACTCACGTCCTTGGCATCGACGACCGCGTCAGAGCCGGCCGATTCGACGTCAGTGTGGTATCCGCCGACACCTCTTCTTTCACGGTGCGTGTCTCGGAGGTGGCATCGGGACGGTTCGTGGACGACGACGGCAACCCGCACGAACCCGACATCGAACAGATCGCCGCCCGGGGTGTGACCCTCGGCTGCAATCCGCCGCAGGGTGACAGGTACTGTCCGGCAAACAACGTCAGCCGAGGGGAGATGGCGGCGTTTCTCATCAGGGCACTGGGAGAAACACCCCTAACCACCCACCGCGGCTACTTCCCCGACGTCCCCGCCGGCCAGTGGTACACGCCCTACGTCGAGCGTCTCTTCGAGATCGGCATCACCACCGGAAACGCCGACGGGACGTACCAGCCAGGGGCAACCGTGTCACGGGCGGAGATGGCGGCCTTCCTGGTACGCGCCTTCGACCCGGGTGGGAGCGTGCCTGATGCCGGTACCTTCACCGACATCGAGAACGGCGTCTGGTATCAGCCGGCCGCGGAGCGGCTGCTCGATCTGGGGATCTCCCAGGGGTGTGCGGTCAATCCCCTTCGGTACTGCCCGGCGAATCCTGTGAGGCGAGACGAGATGGCGTCCTTCCTCATCAGGTCACTGGCGCTGGGGGGTTGAGCGCAGCTCTTCTTCCGGGAGCACCAGCCCAAAGGCGGACTCCAACCGGCGCCGCGCCCGCATGACTGCGATTCTGATCGCCCCCTCCCGCAGCGGGAGCCTCTGAGCCATATCCTCGTATTCGAGGCCGATCACGTCACGCATCCAGAGCAACTCCCGGTCCCTCTCCGACAGCCCCTGGAACGCCACCCGTACCGCCGCGTGTTCGGCCGAGATCAGCACCGCTTCGAGCGGGTCGGCCAGGGAGATGTCGCGCTCGGGGGGTGCCACCCGGCGGTTCTTCTCCCGCAAGTGGTCGTAGAACTTCGAGCGAGCCACCCTCCAGAACCACGGCTCGAACCGAGCGGTCTCACGCAGGCGGGCCAGGGATCGGACCACCGCGAGAGAGGCCTCGGAGGCCAGGTCTTCTGAATCGTGCGGCGAAAGACCGAGACCCCGGAAGAAGGCGATCAGCTTGGGGAGGCCGGCGACCAGAATCTGACGAAGCGCCTGCTCGTCGCCCGCCGCGGCGGCCTCGACGACGGTGGCCGGCGGCGGCCAGGCTGGGAACGAGTCCGGAGTGGCCATGACCACGCTGACGGTAGTCGGCCCTCCCCGATCAAGGGATCGGGGGCAGGATTATCCCGCCCGTGGTGGTGGTCGTCGTGGATGAAGGGTCTTCGGGCTGTGAGGTCGTCGTCGAGGTAGACGACGTGGAAGTGGTCGACGTCGTCGATGTCGAGGTGGTCGAAGTCGAGGTCGAACTCGTCGATGTCGAACTCGTCGAGGTGGTCGACGAATCCACCGGGTTGAGCGCCAACGCCAGGTCCGACATGGCCGCCTCGAGATCGACCGACTCGTCATCGAGGCTCCTGAGCAGCGCCTGGACGGCCAGCGTGAGAACGCGGATCGTCTCGTCCGGATCGGCGGGAGCCGCGATTGCGGCAGGCGCTGCTGCCGATGGGGCGGCATCTCCGGCGGCATACACCGTCATGTCCGGGTTGATCGAGACGAGAGCCTCGGAGGCAATCCGCTTGGCGCCATCGGTGTCTCCTCGCTCGGCCAGGGCGATGGCCTCTCGCAGACGCTCTCTGGCGGCACCCCGTCCCAAGCCCACCGATTCGGC
>DAIOGO010000158.1:0-5845 GCA_036745195.1 Actinomycetota bacterium
ATGTCCCGCCAATACTGGCGGGTCTCGCCGATGTGCGGTTCGTACTGGAGCTGGTCTCGGACATCGTGACCCAGGCTAGAACAGCGGGCGCCACTCTCGGTCACCAGGCGAGGACCGTCATGATGGCTGATGGCCGATGGCCGATGACCGATCCTCCCGGCCGGGCTCCCGTCGCTCGCTCCTATCATCCGAGTTCCCGTTGGAGAGACAAGTGAGTGCGATGATCATCGTGTTGCGACGCGAGGCCACTGACGACGATGTGAAGGCCGTTGTGGAACGGCTCAAGTCGATCGGCTGTGAGGCCCATGTCTCCGTCGGGCAGACCCGGACCGTGATCGGCGCCATCGGCGACAGGGAGTTGATCCAGCAACTTCCCTGGGAGGCGATGTCCGGTGTCGAGAAAGCGGTGCCTGTGCTCAAACCCTTCAAGTTCGTGAGCCGGGACTTCCAGTCGGAGGACACCATCATCGAGGTGCGAGGTGTCCCGATCGGGGACCCGGGCCTGTGTGTGGTGATCGCCGGGCCGTGTGCGGTCGAGAGCCGCGACCAGTTGTTCCGGACGGCCGAAGCCGTCAAGAAGGCCGGGGCCAGGGTCTTGCGGGGTGACGCCTTCAAACCGCGTACCTCGCCCTATGCCTTTCAGGGGCTGGCCGAAGCCGGTCTGCAGCTGCTGGCCGAGGCTCGCGAGGAGTTCGACCTCCCGTTTGTCGCCGAGGTGCTCGATCCCCGCGATGTCGACCTGGTGGCCTCCTACGCCGACATCCTCCGGGTCGGGACCCGCAACATGTCCAACTTCACCCTGCTCCAAGAGGTCGGCCGCCAACCCAAGCCGGTCCAGCTCAAGCGCGGTTTCACCGCCACCCTCGAGGAGTGGCTCAATGCCGCCGAGTACATCTTCAAGGAGGGGAACCACCAGGTGATCATGGTGGAACGGGGGATTCGGACCTTCGACACCGCCGCCCGCAACACTCTCGACGTGACGGCCGTTCCCCTCCTCAAACAGATGTCGCACCTACCGGTGATCGTCGATCCGTCCCACTCCGGTGGGCGCCGTGAGCTGGTGCTGCCCTTGGCCCGGGCCGGGGTCGCCGCCGGCGCCGACGGAATCATGGTCGACGTCCATCCCACCCCCGATACCGCCCTGGTCGACGGTGCGCAGGCACTGCTTCCGTCCGAGTTCACCGAACTGGTCGTCCAGGTGAAGCGGGTGGCCGAGGCCGTGGATCGAACCGTCTGAGCATGGCGTCGGCCGCCATCCTCGGAACCGGCTTGATCGGAGCCTCGGTCGGGGTGGCGCTGCGCGGGGCAGGCTGGAAGGTGGCCGGTTGGGATCCCGATCCGCTGGTGGCGGCCCGGGCGCTGTCCATGCAGGCTTTCGACCATTCATTCGATTCGATGGAGGCGGCGATCGAAGGCGTCGACCTGGTGGTGCTGGCCGGTCCGGTCAAGGCGATCCTCGCCACCCTCGAAACGATCGACACCGGCGCGCTCGTGACGGATGTAGCCGGCGTCAAGCTCCCGGTGGTGGCGGCTGCCGCCCGTACCGGATTGCGGTTCGTCGGCGGGCATCCGATGGCGGGTCGTGAGACCTCGGGGCCGGAAGGCGCCTCCGGGTCGATGTTTCGGGGAGCCAGCTGGGTCGTCTGTCCCGACGGCGCTTCCGACGCTGATCTTGGCGCCCTGGCAGGGATCGTCGAGAGCCTGGGGGCCACTCCGGTGTTGATGTCCGCCGCCGAGCACGACCGGGCGGTGGCGGCGGCCAGTCATCTCCCACAGGTCACCGCCGGAGCGCTGGTCGAACTGGTGGGTGAAGACGCAGCCGCCCTGGGGCTGGCTGCCGGAGGCTTCCGGGACCTGACGAGGATCGCCATGTCGGATCCGAGCTGGTGGGTCGACGTCCTGATCGAGAACCGGGCCGAAGTAGGCCCGGCGCTGCGACGGCTGGCCGACCGGCTGGTCGGTCTCGCCTCGGAGGTCGAGAACGAGCTGCGGCCTTCGGTGGAGGATCGCATGTCCAACGCCAGGGCGATCCGCCGGTCGATGGCTGCACCGGTCGAGACGGTGTCGATCGTCCTCGAGGACAGGCCCGGTCAGATGGCGAAGGTGGGTCACTCGCTCTCGGAGAGCAACGTCGACCTGCGAGATCTCCAGCTGCGACATGCCGTCCATGGTGGTGGCGGCGTGCTCACGCTCTCGGTCCGGGCGGGCGAGGCAGACAAGCTGCGGCTCGCCCTCAGGTCCGATGGATTCCAGCTGCTCGGCGACTGAGCAGCATCATCGAGAGAAGGTCGAGAGGGCCAGGATGCCCTCGACGGCCACACGCACCCCTACCGCCAGGCAGGCTTCGTCCAGCACGAAGCCGGAAGAGTGCAGGTCCGTGAACTCCCCCGGGGTCTGGCAGCCGAGTCTGAGCAGGCAACCAGGGACGTCCTCCAGGTAACGGGCGAAGTCTTCTGCTCCCATGCTGAGGTGGGTGGGCCGGGTCCGGTGGTCGCCGAGGGCGGCGGCGGTGGCGATTCGCAACACCTCCAGGACGTCGGGGTCGTTCACGACAGGCGGGATCCCGCGCTGGTAATGAACCTCCGCCTTCGCTCCCAACGGTTCGACGATCTGATGGACCAGGCTCTCCAGGAGTGGTGGAATCTGCTCCCGCACGGCCGGGTCGGCCACCCGGACCGTTCCCGACAGGTCGGCGCTGGTGGGGATCACATTGTCGGCGGTTCCGGCCTGAATCCGGCCGAACACGAGGGCCATCGGCGCCCTGGCGTCGAGCCTCCGATCCAGCAGCGCAGGGAGGTCTATGGCGAGCTTGCCTGCCGCATACACCATGTCGACGGTCTTGTGGGGGCGGGCGGTGTGGCCACCCGGTCCCTCCAGGGTGATGTAGAAGCGGTCGGCGGAGGCGGTGATCGCTCCCTCCCGGAATCCGACGTATCCGACCTCGAGAGAGGGGTCGACGTGGAAGGCGAGGATCGAGTCGACGCCGTCGATGGCGCCTTCCCTGCACAGGTCGAAGGCTCCGCCCGGAAATGTCTCCTCGGCCGGTTGGAACAGGATCCGGGCCCGGCACGGCAGCTCCATGCGGGCCAGGACCAGAGCGACGCCGAGGGCGATGGCGGCGTGGGCATCGTGGCCGCAGGCGTGCATGACCCCCGGGATGGCCGAGGCGAAGTCGAGCCCGGCCGGCTCCTCGATGGGCAGTGCATCGAGATCGGCGCGGAACGCCACCGTGGTGGGCCCCGACCCGATGTCGACGGTGAGCCCGGTCTTGGGGGTTCGCAACCACGGGGACAGCCCGGCGGCGCGGAGCCGGTCGACCAGCAGGGCGGTGGTGTCATATTCCTCGCCCGACAGTTCGGGGTGGGCGTGGATGGCCCTGCGTACCTCGACGACATCGGGGAGGACGGCGGCCACCAGCGAATCGAGACGGCTGGTGTCGATCATGTCGTCGGCAGGCTAGCCCGGGTGGCCGCTGCCGGAGTCGGGGTCGTCGGTGACGGGATCGGGGTCGTCGGGGATTCCTGCCTGGAGGAACTGCTGCCAGGCCACCTCGCCACGCCGGAACTCGACGATGTGCTGGGCCGAGGGGTCGTAGAGCCCTTCGATGACGGCGAGGGCGTTGGCAGCGGCGGCGCCCATCGGGCGGCGGGGGTCATGGGGGTCGAACAACCAGCCACGATCGACCATCCAGTGGTAGGCCCGCCCCAGAGCAACGATCATCGCAATGGCGATCAGGATCCGCACGACCGTCAGCGTATTCGGTGAGAGGATTTGTGCGACCGTATCCTGGAGCTTCATGCCAATACGTGTTGCAGGAGCGCAGATCGATCTGGTGGTCGGTGATCTGGCGGGGAACGAAGAGAAGATCGCCGCAACGATGGACTGGGCCGAGGGTGAGGCAGCCGACGTGCTCGTGCTGCCCGAGTTGGCGGTGACCGGATATCCGCCCGAAGATCTCGTCCTCCGCCCTGGTTTCGTCGATGACAACCTCGAAGTCGTCCGCCGGCTGGCCCGTCGTTCCGGTCGCTGCACGGTGGTGGTCGGTTTCGTGGACCATGCCGGACCCGACCCGGACGATCGCAGCGACGCCGTCGATCGCCGGGTGGCCAACGCGGTGGCGATCATGGGCGACGGGAAGCTGATCGGGAGCTATCACAAGGTTCTCCTCCCCAACTACGGGGTGTTCGATGAGGGCCGGTACTTTGCCCCGGGCGACCACCCCGCCCAACTTTGGCAGATCGCCGGCCACCCGGTGGGCGTCTCGATCTGCGAAGACATCTGGATCCCGGATGGGCCACCCCATCATCAAGCCCTGGCCGGCGCCCGGTTACTTCTCAACGCCAACGGCTCCCCGTTCCACAAGGGCAAAGCTGCTGATCGGGAGGCGATGCTCCAGTCACGGGCCCGGGCCACCGGGTTGCCGGTCGTCTATCTCAATCTCGTCGGTGGCCAGGACGAGTTGGTCTTCGATGGGGCGAGTTGCGTGTTCGCCGGCGACGGGACGCTGCTTCACCGCTCACCCCAGTTCCGCGAGCACCGGTTCGTGGTGGAGGTACCGACCGCGCCGGGCGAAACCGCCGAACCGTGTTGTGTCGAGCCGCTGCTCGACGAGACGGCCGAGGTGTACGCCGCCATCACCACCGGGGTGCGGGACTACGTGAGAAAGAACGGCTTTTCCCAGGTGGTGATCGGCCTCTCGGGCGGCATCGACTCGGCCCTGACCGCAACCGTGGCGGCAGATGCCCTCGGGGCAGAGAACGTGTGGGGTATCACCATGCCGAGCAGGTTCTCCTCGGAGGGCTCAGTTGCCGACTCCCGGCACCTGGCCGACAACCTCGGAATCCGATTCGATCTCATCCCGATCGACGAGGTCTACCAGGGATATCTGGGTGTGCTGGGACCGGTGTTCGAAGGCACCACGTTCGGTGTGGCGGAGGAGAACCTCCAGGCCCGGGTCAGAGGCGCGCTCCTGATGGCGGTGTCGAACAAGTTCGGCCCGATGGTGCTCACCACCGGCAACAAGTCGGAGATGGCGGCGGGATACGCCACTCTCTACGGCGACATGGCGGGCGGGTACAACGCCCTCAAGGACGTGTTCAAAGGCATGGTCTACCAACTGGCGCGATGGCGCAACCGGGACGGCGAGGTCATTCCGCAGGCGACGATCGAGAAGGCGCCGTCCGCCGAGTTGCGGCCTGGGCAAAAGGACTCCGACAGCCTGCCTCCCTATGACATCCTCGACGCCATTCTCGAGCGGTACATCGAGCGGGACATGATCGAGCCGGAGATCGTGGCCGATGGCTTCGACGAGGCCACCGTACGCCGGATCTGTTCACTGGTCGACCGCAACGAGTACAAACGCCGTCAGGCCGCCCCCGGCGTGAAGATCACCGCCAAGGCGTTCGGACGTGACCGGAGGCTTCCTATCACCAACCGGTACCGGGGATGAGGGGCGGGGTTGCATGCTGATCGATGGACGGCCGGGCGATCGGGTGCCGGTGACCGACGCCCTGGTAGTGCGAGGAGATGGATGTTTCGAGGCGGTCCGCAGTTACGACGGGCGCCTGTTCCTGCTCGACCGGCACCTCGACCGGCTCGAACGGTCGGCGGCGGCGATGGGGTTGATGCTTCCCGAACGATCCGAGATCGCCGGCTGGGCCGAGTCGGCCGGCCGAGAGGGCGACGGGATCGTGAGGATCATCGTCTCGAGGGGTGGGGCGGTTCCGGGGGCGGACGAGCGAGAGCGGTGCCTGGTCTACAAGCATCCCCTTCCCCGGCGACGGGAGCAAGTGACGCTTGGTTCGGTGGCGGCGCCCTGGCATCCGGCCGGCGCCGAGTGGGAACT
>DAIOGO010000159.1:0-5844 GCA_036745195.1 Actinomycetota bacterium
CGATCTCCCCGGGATCGATCTCGACATACCCCTCTTGCACTTCGGCGCTCCCGCTGGCGTCGGTGTAGATCGTCGATGCCCACACCCCGGCGAAACAATCGGCCTGCAGCTCGAGCCGGATCGAGTACTCGTTGGCCCGGCCCGGTTCCTGCTGTTGGGCGGCCCTCACCTGCTCCGACAACCCGAGGACGTTCTGCACATGATGGGCCACCTCGTGAGCCATCACATAGGCAGCGGCAAAGTCACCTGTGGCTCCGAACCGGGTTGCCAGCTCGTCGAAGAAGTCGAGGTCCAGATAGACCCGCTCGTCGAGGGGGCAGTAGTGGGGACCCATGCGCGCGTCCGCCCCACCACAACCCGAGTCGGTGAACCCGGTGAAGAGGATCGCTTTGGTCGGGCGGTACTCCCGGCCGGCCTGCTGGAAGAGCGAGGCCCACATCGCATCCGTGTCCGCCATCACCGCAGCCATATACGTTCCCATGTCATCGTCAGGGGCGGTAACGGCAGGCGCCGGTTGCTCGGCAGCGGGGGCCTGGAGCTGCTCCAGCATCGGACCAAGATCCTCGAGACCGGATCCACCGCCGAGCAGGGCAACCACGATTGCGATGACGATGGCAATGCCACCACCGCCTGCCCCGATTCCCATCGCCCGGCGCCCGGGTGTCCCCCGCCGGTCTTCGACGTATCGCCCCGGTTCGACCGGTTTCTTGTACCTGACCATGGAATCCCTTGCCTCGAATCTCCCTGGAGGTTACCCGCGGCTTCTCCCCCGGCACCAGCGGCGGGTAACCTGACCCTCTCATGCAGATCCGACGGGCCGCCCCGGCCCTGTCCCTCGCCACTGCGCTGCTCCTGACTGCCGTCGGGAGCCCGTTCGCCCGCGCCCAGACCAGCCCGGAGTCCGCCTCCGACCAGCGCGATGAGGCCTACCGGCTGGTCGACGAGAAGGTGGCGGATCGAGACCAGGTGGAAGGTCGATTGGTGGAGACGTTGATCGCCTACCAGCAGGCTGCCGAGGACCTGAGCGCTGCCAATGGCCGGTTGAGCCGGGTGGAGGAGAAACTGGTGCTCGCCCAGGCCAGAGCCGCCGAATTGGCGGTGATGCTCCAGACCACCGCCATCAATGCGTATGTCGATGCGGTCGGCGGCGCCAGCGGCCTGTTCCTGGCGGGCACCGAGGCGGAGGGGTTCCTGGTGGCCGCCCAGGTCCTCCAGAACGTGCAGGGAACCACCCGCCAGGAGATCGACCAGATCACCGCCGTCCAGAACGAGTTGACCCGGCTGGAGACGGGGTATTCGCAGGAGCGAGAGGCCGTGGCGGAATTGACCGCCGCTCTCGAGCAGAAGAACACGGAGTTGCAAGCGCTGTTCGCGGTGGCAGACGCGGCAGTGGCAGCCGCCTACCGGCAGGCGCTGGAGGCGGAAACCGCCTATCGAGCCGCCCTCTCCGCCGCCGAGGCGGCGCGCTCGGCCCGAGCGGCGGAAGAACGCAAGGAGACCGCCGCCCAGGGCACCCCCAGCACCACTCCCGGCACCACCCCCGGCACCACCCCCGGCACCACCCAGCCCCCACCGAGTGGCGAAACCACCCCACCCGGTGGAACGATCAAGACCCGGCCCGCCACCGAGGCATGGCGGCCGATCGTTGCCGCCCACTTCCCCGCCGACCGGGTGGACGAGGCACTGGCGATCATCCAGTGTGAGAGTGGGGGCGACCCCGGGATCGTCAACCCCTATTCGGGAGCGGCCGGTCTGTTCCAGTTCATGCCCGGCACCTGGGCCGCCGCCAGCGTGTCGGCCGGAGTCGGCGGACGGTCGGTCTTCGACGGCGAGGCCAACATCATCGCCGCAGCGTGGCTCTCCGGGTATTACGCCTCGAGGGGTTACTCCCCATGGCAACCGTGGTCCTGTCGCTGGTACCTGTGACCCCAACCGCTCTGTAGAAGGACCCTCCTCCATGTTCCCGCGATTCCCCGGCGTCCGTGTCGAGCCTGACGGCACCATCTTCTCGGTGACCAGCGCCGTCGCCGAATCGGTCGAGCTGTGTTTGTTCGACGGAGAGGGCCACGAACGCCGAATCGAGATGGAGCGCACCGGGTTCGATACATTCACCCTGGCCGTCGAGGCGCCGGTCGGCACCAGATACGGCTACCGGGTGCACGGGCCGTGGAACCCGGCCGCCGGCCATCGCTGCAACCCGGCCAAACTGCTCATCGATCCCTATGCCCTCCGCCTGGACGGTGGGGTGACAGGCGGGCCGGCGCTGCTCGGTCACAACCCGGTCGATCCGGCCCGCCCGAGCCGGACCGACAGTTCCCGCCACACGTTCCGTTCGGTGGTCACCGACCGGTCCTTCGACTGGGGAGACGAGGCTCCCCTGCGGGTCCCTCTGGCGGAGTCCATCATCTATGAGACCCACGTCAAAGGATTCACCAAGACCCATCCCGGGGTGCCGGTCGAGCTGCAGGGGACCTACGCCGGACTCGCCCATCCGGCGGCGATCGAGCACCTCGTTTCGCTCGGCATCACCGCCGTCGAGTTGCTCCCGATCCACGCCTTCGTCCAGGACCGGCACCTCACTACCAAGGGCCGCCGCAACTACTGGGGATACAACAGCATCGGGTTCTTCGCACCACACGGCGAGTACTCCGCCGGAGACGATCCGGTGGCCGAGTTCAAGGGGATGGTGAAACTCCTGCACGCGGCAGGTCTGGAGGTGATCCTCGACGTGGTCTACAACCACACCGCGGAAGGAAACCACCTCGGCCCGACGTTGTGCTTTCGCGGTCTCGACAACGTCGGCTGGTACCGGCTGTCCCCACCGGATCGGTATCTCGACTGGAGCGGGACCGGGAACGCAGTCAACCTCGCCAATCCGACGGTTCTCAGGTATGTCATCGATTCCCTCAGGTACTGGGTCGAGGACATGCACATCGACGGGTTCCGCTTCGATCTGGCTCCGCTCCTGGGCAGGACCCACCACGATTTCGATCCGCTGGGCGGCTTCTTCGGGGCGATCGCAGCCGACCCGACCTTCGATGGCGTGAAGTTGATCGCCGAACCGTGGGACGTAGGGCCGGCCGGATATCAGGCCGGTCGTTTTCCCTCCCCCTGGTCGGAGTGGAACGACTCGTACCGTGACGTGGTGAGAGACTTCTGGCGAGGGGCCGAGCGGACCGTTCCCTCCTTCGCCACCAAGATCACAGGAAGCATGGACCGGTTCGGATCGCGCCGGCCCACCGCCTCGATCAACCTGATCACCGCCCATGACGGCTTCACGCTCCGCGATCTGGTGACCTACAACGAGCGCCACAATCTCGCCAACGGCGAGGATGGACGGGATGGCCACCACGACAACCGCTCCTGGAACTCGGGAGTGGAGGGGGAAACGAACGACCCGGCGGTGAGCGAGTTGCGGATCCGTCGGCGGCGGGCGTTCATGGCCACCCTGATGCTGTCCCAGGGCGTTCCGATGCTCCTCGGCGGCGACGAGATCGGACGCACTCAGAAGGGCAACAACAACGCCTACAACCAGGACAACCCGATCAGCTGGTACGACTGGGCCGACCTGGATGAGGAGATGCTCGCCTTCACCCGGGAGGTCATCGACTTCCGGCGCCGGCACCCTACCTTCCGGCGCACTTCCTGGCTGTACGAGGATCCGGCTCCCGGTGTCGATCATGTCGGTTGGTTCAAGCCCGACGGCGAGGGGATGACCGAACTCGACTGGCAGATGCCCTTCGCCCGGTCCCTGGTGCTCTATCTCGACGGGACCGGGATACACGCCGGCCTCGAGACCGTGTATGACGATGATCTGTTGCTGGCTTTCAACGCCAATGGTGAGACGATGGACTTCGTGATCCCTCCGGCGGTGGGGGCGGACGGCTGGAGTCTCGTTCTGCGATCTGACACCGAGGTCGTGCCTGAGGGCATCACCGGGCCTTTCGTGGTGGAAGGCTTCTCGCTGGTCGTGTTGAGCCGTCCAACCTGACTAGTCCCGATGCGGACCCGCCGGGTGGACCTCCAGGAACAGCTGTCCCCGGGCCGATGAACAGGTGACACACCGTCACGAATGAGACCCTCGCATGAACCACAAGGCGCCCTCGAAGCCCTCCAGACCGGCGGAAAGCTGCCGACAACCATGATGATGGATTCGCCTGCTCGCCCGGCGAGACGCTCGCTGCCGTGGAAGATCTGGACCTACGTCGCCCTCGTCGCGGTGGGGGCGGTGGCACTCGTGTTCGGCCCGGTCGGCTCCACCCATCTCGACAGGATCTACGTAGGTGGTGCGTTGATCATCGTCGCCATCGGCGTGTACCTGGCCGAGATCGCCGTCATCCACATCCAGGTTCGCCGCGACACCCACTCCTTCTCCATGAGCGAGGTGCCGGTGATCGTCGGGGCATTCATGCTCCCCCCGATCACCTTGATGGGGGTGGTTGCCGTCGGCAACCTTCTCGCCCTGAGCATCTCGAGGCGCCAGAGCCCGGTCAAGCTGGTGACGAATGTCGCCCTGAGCGTGGTCCAGGCTGCCACGATCGTACTGGTCATCGCCGGCGTCGGGATGGAGCCCGCCCTCGGGGTGCGCACCATCCTCGCCTCTTTCGCCGGGGTGTTGATGGCGAACCTGGTCGCCCACCTGCTGATCGTGGTGGCGATCAGGGCCTCGGGGGGGACCGAACCGTGGAAGGAGTCGTTGAAGACCCTCGGCATCACATCGCTTGGGGCCGTGATGAACGCTCTCCTCGCCCTGTTCGCCGTGACGATGATCGAGGCGGATCGGGGTGCGGGATGGCTCGGCCTCGCTCCCCCCGTCTTCCTGTACATGGCCTATCGGGGATACACATCCCAGCGAGCCGACAAGGAGCGGGTCACCAAACTCTTCGAGGCGACGCAGGCGCTGCACCGGACTCCCCAGGTCGAGAAGGCACTCGAGAAGGCCGGGGAGATCGCACTCGATCTCGTCCAGGCGACCACCGTTCACATCCTCGTGTTCGGGCAAGAAGCTCACGACATCCACTACCTGACCACCGTGCAGCGGGACGGCCCTTCCAGCGTGATGACCCCCGTCATCCTCGATCTCGGCCGCCCCCCCTATTCAGGGGTTTTCGGCCACCTCGAGCCGATCCGGTTTGCGGCACCGATCGGCGGCCTACCGCTGGTCGGATGGGCCCACGACGCCCTGGCGGCGCCCCTCAACGGTGAGGGCGAGCGGATCGGGGTGATCCTCGCCTCCGACCGGGTCGGCGACGTGTCGAGCTTCGACGAACGCGACCTCCAGATGCTCTCCACCCTCGGGTCACAGCTGGCCGTCTCGCTGATCAACGGCCGTTTGATCGAGACCCTGGCCGAGGTCCGCAGCCTGCAGAGCCGGCTCGAGGAACTCGTCAAGTCGAAGGACCAGTTGATCGCCTCGGTGAGCCACGAGCTGCGCACCCCGCTCACCGGGATCATCGGTCTGGCCCAGATCATGAAGGAACTGACCGACGGAAGCCTCGACCCGGAGCCCCAGGAGCTTCTCGACATGATCGTGGACCAGGGGAACGACCTCTCCAACATCATCGACGACCTCCTCGCCTATGCCCGCACCGAGAACGGCAGCCTGACAGTCGACATCCAACCGTTCGAGGTGGCGTCGATCATCCAGGGAGTCGTCAGTTCGGCCGAGGGCCGCCAGATCGGGACACCCGACGCCGCCGGGGTGATGGCGCTGGCCGACCCGATGCGGGTCAAGCAGGTACTTCGCAACCTCCTCACCAATGCCCGCCGGTATGGCGGTCAGAGCATCTGGCTGGAGGTGGAGGACGCCGACGACGAGGTGTCGATCCTGGTGTGTGACGACGG
>DAIOGO010000160.1:0-5824 GCA_036745195.1 Actinomycetota bacterium
GAACCAGGACGAGGTCGTCCGGTATTGTGGCGATCTCGTTCAGCAGGGCCGTCAGGAGCGCTTCGGTTGGGGGTGACTGCGGCGTCTGGAGCGCCCTCAACACCCCTTCGCCGATACTATCCGCGACCGTCTGCAGAGCTGCGACAAGATAGGCCAGAAAGCGCGAGGGGTCGTCGTCGCCATCGTCCAGAGACAGCCAGGCAACCGGTCGCTTGCAGCCTGCGACCCACTCGCTGACTAGCGTCGTCTTGCCAAAGCCGGCCGGGGCGGAGACGAGGGTCAGTCTGCGGTGCAGCCCGGCGTTCAGCCGATCGGTCAGGTGGGGGCGCAGGACAGCCTTGGGCCGGGGCTGGGGGGCCTCTTCGGCCACGTTCTCGGTGGTTGCGGCCATATTGAAGAAGTAACCGGCGGCCGCCATCAGCGGGTTGATCAGGCGCCAGCCGAGGGTGGTACCGGCGATCTCGGCGGTGGCGGGGTAGGCGGATTCGGCCTTGGGGATCACAAACGGGGCCCGCGACATCGACTCCACCCCACCGGCCACCATCAGCCCGGCCTCTCCCAACTTGATTGCTCTTGCCGCCTGCACCACCGCCTCCATCCCCGAGCCGCACAGGCGGTTGACGGTGACCCCTGGAACCGAGGTGGGGAGCCCGGCCAGCAGCAGGGCCATCCGGGCAACGTTGCGGTTGTCCTCGCCCGCCTGATTGGTGGCGCCGAGGATGACGTCGTCGAGCGTCTCCCAATCGAGATCGGGGTGGCGGGTGATCAGCGCCTTGATCGGGATGGCGGCGAGGTCGTCGGTCCTGAGCCCGGCCAGGGCACCGCCGTAGCGGCCGATGGGGGTGCGGACGTAGTCGACGACGAACGCTTCCGGCACGGCTCAGCTCCTGACCAGCGGTTTGTACTTGATCCGGTGGGGGTCGGTGGCGCCCTCGCCGAACTCGCGCTTCATGAACTCCTCGTACTCGGTGTAGTTGCCCGGGTAGAAACGCACCTGGGAGTCCCCTTCGAAGGCGAGGATGTGGGTGGCGATCCGGTCGAGGAACCAGCGATCGTGGCTCACCACCAGCACACAGCCGGGGAACGTCTCGATCGCCTCCTCGAGGGCCCGCAGCGTGTCCACGTCGAGGTCGTTGGTCGGTTCGTCGAGGAGGAGGACGTTCCCTCCCCGCCGCAGCATCTTGCCGAGGTGAACCCGGTTGCGCTCGCCACCCGACAGCGAGCCCACCTTCTTCTGCTGATCGGCGCCTTTGAAGTTGAGCGACGCAACATAAGCGCGGGCGTTGACCTCGCGTTTGCCGATCTTGAGCAACTCGTTGCCACCCGAGATCTCGTCGAACACCGACTTCTCCGGGTCGAGGGCGTCGCGTGACTGATCGACATAGGCGAGGTCGACCGTGGGACCGAGTGTGACGGTGCCGGCGTCGGGCTTCTCCTGACCGGTGATGAGCCGGAAGAGGGTCGTCTTGCCTGCACCGTTGGCGCCGATGATCCCCACCACCGCCGCCGGGGGAAGGTCGAAGGTCAGGTTCTCCATGAGCAACCGGTCGCCGTATCCCTTGGAGGCGCCGTCGGCCACGATCACAAGGTCGCCGAGTCGCTGGGTGAAGGGGATCTCGAGGGCCAGGGCTCCGCTGCGTTGCTCTCCCGCCTGGGCTTCGGCCACCAGGCGTTCGTAGGCGGTGAGGCGGGCCTTGCCCTTTGCCTGCCGGGCCTTGGGCGACATCCTGACCCATTCGAGCTCTCGTTCGATCTCTCGCCGTCGGGCCGAAGCCTGCTTCTCCTCCTGGGCGAGGCGTGCCTGCTTCTGTTCGAGCCACGACGAGTAGTTGCCCTCGAACGGGTATCCCCGCCCCTGGTCGAGCTCGAGGATCCACCCGGCGACGTTGTCGAGGAAATACCGATCGTGGGTGACGGCGATGACCGAGCCGCGGTACTCGGACAGGAACCGCTCGAGCCAGGCCACCGATTCGGCGTCGAGGTGGTTGGTCGGCTCGTCGAGCAGCAGCAGATCGGGTGAGGACAGGAGCAGGCGGCAGAGGGCGACCCGGCGCCGCTCCCCACCCGAGAGGGTGGAGACATCGGCGTCGCCGGGCGGCACCCGGAGGGCGTCCATGGCGATGGCCACGGTCCGTTCCAGGTTCCAGGCGTCGGCTGCCTCGATCTTCCGCTCCAACTCCGCCTGTTCGTCCCCCAACTTCTCGTAGTCGGCGTCGGGGTCGGCCCAGGAGGCGAGGACCGCGTTGTAACGGTCGATCAGTCCCTGGGTCTGGGACACGCCGTCCATGATGTTGCCGAGGACGTCCTTGCCGGCGTCGAGGCGTGGTTCCTGATCGAGCAAACCGACCGAGTAACCGGGGAGCAGTCTGGCCTCGCCGGTGAACCCGTCGTCCTGTCCGGCCATGATCCGCAACAGCGTCGACTTGCCCGCTCCGTTGTGGCCGAGCACGCCGATCTTGGCGCCGTAGAAGAAGGAGAGCGAGATGTCACGCAGGATGTCGCGGTTGGGCGGTACGTGCTTGGAGCACTTGTACATCTGATAGATGAAGTCGGGCATCGCCCCAGAGGGTAGCCAGCAGGGTCACCGGCCCGGACGGGAAGCAACGGAACCTCGACCGCAGCGGCGGCGTCGAAACACTGACAAAGGAGCAAGATGCGTAAGGTGATCATGATCGTGCCGGCGCTGGTTCTCGGAGCCTGCGGGGCAACAGGACAGAGCGGGACCGGTGCCCAGGTGGTTCCGACGAGCGACGGGGGAGCAGCCCAGATGACGAACACCATCAGTGTTTCCGGCACCGGTGAGGTGCTGGGCAAGCCCGACACCGTGATCGTCGACCTCGGGGTATCGGTGCTGCGGCCCGACGTGGATGCGGCCACCACCGCCGCCGCCGACCTCGCCCAAGCCGTGATCGACGCCCTGGTCGGCGCCGGGGTGGCCAAGGAAGACATCCAGACGACCAACTATTCGCTCTACCCGGAATACGACTACTCGAACAACCAGCAGCGCATCGTCGGGTATCGGGTGGCGAACACGGTGCGGGCCAAGGTCCGAGAGGTGGAGTCGGCTGGGGTGGCCATCGACGCCGCCGTTGCCGCCGGTGGCCAGGACGCCGTGGTCAACAGTGTCAGCTTCGACATCGAGGACAACGAGCAGATGATCGGAGCCGCCCGGGAGGCCGCCTGGAACGATGCCAAGTCCAAGGCCGAGCAACTGGCGTCACTGGCCGGGGTCGCTCTGGGGCAGGCGGTGACGATCACCGAAACCACGACCCAGACCTCACCGCCCATCATGTATGCCGACGAGGCGGTTCGCACTGCCGCCGGAACACCGATCGAGACCGGTCGCCAGACGGTGAGCGTGATGATCCAGGTGGTCTTCGCCATCGGCTCGTGACCGTATCGGGTGACCTCGTAAAGGTCATGGGCACCGGTAGATTGTCGCCAGATGAGGCGTGTTTCCGCAGTGCTGTTGATTCTGGGGTTGCTCACCCTGGCAGGGCCGGTTCGGGCGGACGAATCCGGACTGGTGGTCGAGGCCCAGACGATCTACACGCTCGAATCCGATCGGGTGGCGGTGGAGATCGAAATGATCCTGACCAACGCGCTGCCCGATCGGGAGGAAGGTGGCGTGACCTTCCAGTACTACTTCGACACGCTCACCCTGCCGATCCCGGCCGGGGCGGTGAACGTGGTGGCCCGCACCGCTTCGGGGTCCCGGCTGAGCGTGTCGCCGGGTGAGATCGACGGCAATGTCCAGAGCGTGGTCATCAACCTGCCTTCCCGACTCCTGTTCGGAGCGCAACAGCGGATCCGGCTCGATTTCGACCTTCCCGGATCGGAGGAACGAAGTGACGGTCAATTCCGTATCAATGAGGCCTACGCCTGGTTCGTCGCCTGGGCATATGGTGATCCGGGACGGTCCTTCGTCTCCGTCCGCATCCCCGGCGATTACGAGCCGGAGTGGCTGGGAGGTCCCCTGACCGGGGTCGAGGAGGTCGATGGGGAAACGGTGTTCTCGGTCGCCGGGCTTCCCAACCCCGCTGAGTGGTACCTGATGATCTCGGCCCGCAACGATTCGGCCCTTCGCTCCGAGGTGGTGTCCTTTCGAGGAGGGTCGCTGGAACTGAGGTCGTGGCCGGAGGACGAGGAATGGCTCGGCTACGTCACCGAAACCGTCGAGAAGGGCCTGCCGGCGATGATCGAGGCGGTGGGCCGGCCCTGGCCGCGCCCCGATCTCGAGATACTTCAGTCGTACACGCCCACCATCTATGGGTATGCCGGCTGGTACCTCCCCGATACCGGGCAGATCGAGATCGGCGAGAGCCTGGACGCCCACGTGATCCTGCACGAGGCCGCCCATCTGTGGTTCAACGAGTCGCTGTTCGATTCCCGCTGGATCAACGAAGGTCTGGCCGAGGAATTCGCCTACCAGGCGCGACTCGACTCGTTCCTGCCCGGCATCGAGCCTCTCACCACCCTCGGGACGGCGGGTGCGGTATCCCTCAACCGCTGGGACGTGCCCACCTTCCAACGCGACGGAGTGGACGACCAGGAGTTCTACGGATATGAGGCGTCCTGGTTCGTGACCCACGAGTTGGTCGCCGATATCGGGCTGGAGGCGATGGCGAGAGTGATCGCCGCCGCCACCAACGATGAGATCGCCTACCAGGGGGCGGTGGCTCCGGAGCCGGTCGATCCACGCGACGACTGGCGTCGTTATCTCGACCTGCTCGAGGAGGTGGGTGGATCCACCCGGGCGGAAGGGCTCTTCCGGGAGTACGTGGTGACCCGCCTGGAGGAGGAGACCCTCGACCTGAGGGCGGTGGCCCGCCAGCGGTATGCCACCGCCGAGGCCACCGCCGGAGACTGGGCGATGCCTCTTCCCGTGCGGCGGCCGATGAGCGAGTGGGAGTTCGAAGAAGCCCTGACGGCAATCCAGCAGGTCACTGCCGTCCTCGAGGACCGGGACGAGGTGGCGGCGACCGCCGACGGGCTCGGGGTCGATCCGCCCGATCTGGAGCGGATGTTCGAGACCGCCGAGGAGTTCGGAACGCTGAGCAGCGCCATCCAGACCCAGGCCGAGGCGATCACCGCCCTGAGCGAGGCCAAGGCCGCCCTTGACGAACCCCAGGGGATCCTGGAAAAGGTCGGGCTGGTCGGGGACGAGTTCGGGGACGACTACGAGCAGGCTGTCATCGCCTTCGAGTCGAATGACATGGACCAGGCCCTTCGTTCGGCCCAACAGGTGGAGGAGAGCAGGGAGGGGGCGGCGGGGCGAGGGGCGACCCGGGTGGCCGTCAGCTTCGGCGCCTCGTCGCTGGTGGTCGGTGGCTGGTACTTCCTCCTCCGGCGCCGTCAGGGGGCGTCCAACACCCAGACCTCTTCTTCGCCCAGCGCCTGACGCCACGCCTCCACCTGGTCCTTCACCGGTCCTGGGAGCCCGTTCCAGACGATCACCGCCTCGTCGACCTCACCCCTTGCCCAGGCGTCGCGCCGGGAGAGGGAGGCGCCGGCCTGTTGCCGTGACGGCGGTGGCTGTTTCTGACGCATCACCACGGCCTCGGCCGCATCGAGCAGACGGGCGAATCGGAGCCGGGCCGGTTCGGGCCACAATCGGTCGAAGTCGGGGTAGGCGAGAACCACTGCCAGCCGGATGCCGCCGTCGATTGCCGCCTCGGCACCGAGGGTCTCGGCCCCCAGGTTCAGGCCGGAGACGACGAGGAGGTTCGGGTGCATCGTTGCCTTGGCACGGATGATCTCGGCCAGGCGCGTCCGGATGCAACCCGAAGTGAGGTTCTCTGCGTGGCCTCCCAACTCGGCCGGC
>DAIOGO010000161.1:0-5800 GCA_036745195.1 Actinomycetota bacterium
GTCTGCCTGGCTGCGTGGGCGGACACGGATCCGCTCCCGGTCCGGGTTCCGATCACCGTCACTCCCGCCGTCCAGTTGTGGTTGCGAGGGGCACCGATCGGGCCGATCGACTCGGCCTTGCTGGTGGCCGGAGCCGATCTGGCCCACGCCCGGCGGGAGGTGGAGGCGCTCGGCGCCCTTCACCGCCGGCCGGTGTCGCTGGTCGACGGCGACGCCACCGTCGACGCCGTGCTCCATCATCTGGAAGGCAAACGTCTGGCTCACTTCGCCAGCCACGGGACCTTCCGGGCCGACAATCCGCTGTTCTCGGCACTGCTGCTGGCCGATGGCGGGCTCAACGTCTATGCCATTCAGCGGCTGCACCGGCCGCCGGCGATCGTGGTGCTCTCCGCCTGTGACTCCGGGCTGTCCAAGGCCCATCCCGGCAATGAGCTGATGGGGCTGCTCGCCGGGTTGCTCGGCGGTGGCACTTCGACTGTGATCGCCAGCATCGGCCTGTTCCCCGACTCGGAAGAAACGATCGAGGTCATGCGGGAGATCCACCGCCGGCTCACCCGCGGTGAGAGCGCCGCCGAGTCGCTGGCGGCGGTGGTGGCCGCCGGTGGGTCGACCTCGGCTGCGGCCATGTCGCTGGTGTGTTTCGGGGCCGGTTGAGATCGCGCGTATCTCGGGGCTCCCCGGTGACTCTGTCAGGGTGATGACCCCAATCACTTTGACGCCTTCCGCCCGGGGGGCGACGTCGCCCGGCGCACCCATACAGGTCGACCTAGAGTCGCTCTCCGTGATCGAAGCCCCTGTCGCATTGTTGCTCCAAGCCGCCGCAGGCGGTGACAGGTCGGCCTGGGACGCCCTGGTCGATCGTTACCACCGGCTCGTGTGGTCGGTGGTGCGCGGCTTCCGGCTGGACGAGGCCGCCGCTGCCGACGTGACTCAGACCGTGTGGCTGCGGCTGGTGGAGCATTGTGATCGAATCCGGGAACCGGAGAAGCTCCCTGGATGGCTGGCCGCCACCGCCCGCAACGAGGCGATGCGGGTCATCAAGGGACAGCAGCGCCAGACACCTTCCACCTTCGACTTCGACCTGGCGGATGAGATGACCCCCGCCCTGGACGAGCGCTTGATCGATGACGAGACCCGACGGGCTGTGTTGTGGGCATTTCATCAGCTTCCGACCGATGCCCAGGACCTCCTCCGTCTCCTCTGCACCCACCCACCGCTCGACTACCAGACGATCTCGGACCTGGTGGGACGACCGGTTGGGAGCATCGGTCCCACCCGCCAACGAATTCTCGAAAAACTCCGAGCCCTGGTGACGACCCACCTGGGTGAAGGCCAGGAAGGAAAGGAATGAAAGACGTGACACGCGATCAGTTGGAGGTGCTTCTCGCCGAAGCGCTCGAGGAAGTCGATCCGGTACCGGACTTCGTGGTGGCGGCGGCCAAGGACGCCTTCATCTGGCGGACGATCGATGCCGAATTGGCGGAACTGGTCTTCGACTCTTCCGATGGTCTGGTCGGGGTGAGGAGTCAGGAGACCGCCCGCCAGGTGACCTTCCGCGCCCCCGGCGTGGAGATCGAGATGATGATGCTGGCAGAGGGTGGTCGGCGCCTGGTCGGTCAACTCGTCCCTCCCCAGCAAGCAACGGTCGAATTGCGACACGGCACCGCCCTGCAGGAGACGACCACCGATGCCGTCGGCCGGTTCTCGTTCACCGATGTCCCCACCGGGCCGGTCAGTCTCACGATCGTCACCCCCGACGGCGGGAGAGTCACGACCGAGTGGCTCTCGCTCTGAGCCCGTCCGCCGGAGTCTGCGCGGATACCATCTGCGGGTGAAACGAATTCGGTGGGCGATCATCGGGTCGGGTGGGATCGCCGCCAAGATGGCGGCCACTCTGGCGGAGATGCCGGAGGCCGAACTGGTGGCGGTGGCCTCGCCGACTCCGGGTCGGGCCATCGAGTTCGGGTCGGCCTTGGGGGTGCCGGCATTCGACTCGGTCGAAGAGATGCTCGAGGCGGTTCGACCCGATGCGGTGTACATCGCCTCCTCCAACCACCGGCACCTCGACGACGCCCTCGCCGCCGCCGCCGCCGGTATCCCCACTCTCTGCGAGAAACCCATGGCGGTGAACCGGGCCGACGCCGCCCGGATGGTCGAGGCGTTCCGCCAGAGCGGTGTGTTCCTGATGGAGGCGATGTGGATGCGGTTCCAGCCGTTCTGGGGCCGGCTCACCGGTCTGCTGGCGGCCGGGACCATCGGCAGCCCCAGGATGATCCGGGCCGACTTCGGGTTCGTAGCCGATCCAGATCCGGCCAGGCGATGGTTAGACCCGGCCCAGGGGGGCGGCGCCCTCCTCGATCTGGGGGTGTATCCGCTGACCTTCGCCCACCTGCTGGGTGGGCCGGTCGAGGCGATGGTGGCCCAGGGGGTGGCCGCCGATACCGGCGTGGATGGGTCGACCTCGATCGGTTTGCGCCATGCCAATGGGATGCTGTCGTTGCTCGATTGTTCGATCCTGGCGGACACCCCGACCACCGCGGTGGTGTCGGGCAGCGAAGGGCGGATCGAGGTGGAGGCCCCATTCCATCACACCCGCACCCTCTCGGTGTACCGGAGTGGGGTAGTGCTCGACACCATCCCGGTGGGATACGAGGGCTCCGGCTACCGCTTCGAGGTGGACGAGGTCCATCGGTGCCTGCGGGACGGACTGTCCGAGAGCACCGTGCACCCGCTCGGTGACACCCTCGCCGTGATGGGCCTGATCGACCAGGCCCGGACACTGGCGTATTCCGGCTGAGTCGACACTGGCGGGGTCAGCCGGCGGGCGGGGGCTGCACGGTCCACCCGCGGCGGGCGAGTTCGTCGGCCAGGGCCTCGGCGGTGAAGATGCCCAACTCCGGTTGCCAGTCGAGCCGGATCGGGCGGTCGCTGTCCAGGAGTCGGTCCACCTGGTCGCGCAAGGTTCTGGCCCAGGCCCGTCCCTTGGCGGTGGCGTGCTCCGACAGGGTGGCGTCGGGGTTGACGACGAAGACCCTCGCCTCCATCTGGGGGTTGCCCCGGGAACCTCGCTCGCCGTAGACCACCAACACCGAACCGGCGGCCACATCCTGGATTCCCCCGACCGCGATGAAATCCCCCTCGAAGGTCCAGCCGGAGGATTTCTGCGGATCGACCGAATGCACCACTTTGGCCCAGTTCTTGTGGCGGGGGTCGCCGATGCATGGGATGTCGACCGCCACCAGCGGTGCGTTGCTCATGGCGGGCGAGGCTAATCGGATGGCCACTGCTTGTGGAGGGGGTCATCGACACGAGTCGACCGGGCCCACGGGCGGCCCGGTCGATCGGAGGAGAGCCCGGTCAGGCGATTCTGAAGGTGCCCGGCCCGCCCGGTGGGTCCATCCAGTCCAACAGCCTCCGGATGGCCTCCACCAGGTGGCGGAGCGGTTGCCCCTTCTTCGTCGTCTCACCGCGCATGTCCAATCGAGTCGCCTGCGGGCGTGCTGATACCCCGGATTCGTTATCGTTGCCGGATGGCACACATGCGCCTCTTCGCCGGGCTCCGAGAGCTGGCCGGATCCGGCCAGGTCGAGGTGGGCGGTTCGAGTGTTGGTGAGGCGATCGCCGAGGCAGAAGAACGCTACGGGGCGGCCTTCTCCAGCACCCTGCTCCGCTCTCGGGTCTGGGTCAACGGGGAGGAGGCGAGCCCCGATACCCCGCTGGGACCGGAGGACGAGATCGCCATCCTCCCGCCGGTGTCGGGCGGGGCGGGAAGGGGATCCGGTTCCATCGGTCTTCCAGCGCTCGCCGCAGTCGGGGCGGCAATAGCGCTGTTCGTCGCCAACCAACTGCCGGTTGGGTGGTGGGCGGCGGTGGTGGTCGGGTTGGTCGGGGCGTGGGTGGCCGATCTGTCGTTCACGGTCAACGACCAGGGTCGAGATCTGCCGGCGGGCCCGGTGCTGGCCTCGCTGTTGCTGGCGGCGCTGGCCGCCCACCGATTCGGTTTCACAGGTGTGGTCGTCGGATTGGTGGTGGCCGTTATCCTCCCGATGGGGTGGGCGGTCCTCTCCGATTCGAGTCGCATGGTGTCGATCCTGGCGCCGATGGTGCTGGTTGGACTGGTTGGCGCCCTCGCCACCGGGTCGCTGATCGTGGCCCAGCGGTGGGCCGAGTTCGGGACCGACGGTGTCAATGTGCTGGTGGGCGGTCTCGTCATCGGTGTGGTCGCCTCCGCCCTTGCCGAACGAATCCCCCAGTCCCCGCTGGGGGATCCGATCATGTCCGGGGGCCTGGCGGCGCTGGCGGGCACGATTGGGCTGGCGGCGATCTTCTCCCAGGATCTGGTGGTGTTTTCGCTCCTGGGGGCGGTCAATGCGTTGGCGCTGGTGTCCGGTCGGAGCTTCGGCTCGGTGATCAGAACCAGGTCCGTGCGGCTGACCGACCTGCCGGTCGGCACGTTGGCGCTTCTCGACGGCCCGATGATGGCCGCCGCCGTATTCCTCCCGGTCTACCACTTGTTCGTCTGAGCGGCCACACCCCGCCGGGCCGGGGCGATGTTCTCGATTCGAGCCCTCTCAGTTACGCTGACGCCGACATGTCCCACCGCAGAGTTCGTGTTGTGCTGCCCCTCCTCCTGGTGATGGCGGGCCTCGGCGTGGCCAGTCCTGCCTATTCGGTCACCAAGGCCCAGGTCGACAAGGCCTGCGCCAACTCCAAGGCCCAATACAACGAATACGCCGAGGCGCGGGCGCGTTTCCAAGAGGCATCGGAAGCGTATGAGGCCGTCGTCCTCGAGATCGATCTCCTGCAGCGCAAACGCGACCGAGTGGCGGGGATCGCCGAGAACCGGGCGATCGAGGTCGAGGCCAAGAAGGCCGCCCTCCAGGACCAGGCCGTCGAGTTGTACATGCAGGGGGGCCTGAGCGACCCCGGTCTCTTCTTCCTGTCGGGTTCCCTCGATGATCTCGTCACCAGTCGCGAGTTCCTCTCCCAGGCAAACGAGCAGAGCCTGTCCGACATCGACGACCTGGCGGCCGTGCGGGCAGATCTCGATCGTTTCCAGGCCGACATGGTCGCCATCGATGCCGAGCTACGCGATACCGAGGCAGACCGACTCGTGATCATGGATGAGCAAGAGAAGGCGGCCGCCGCCGAACGCGCCGCCTACGACAAGCTGGAGGGCGAGTGCCGCACCCTCACCAACAAGTACGAGGCAGAGCAGGCGGCCGCCCGGGCCAAGGCCCGGGGCGGTGGCAGTGGAAGCGCCGGCGTCGGCGCCATCGGCGGGTTCGTCTGTCCCTTCCCTGGTTCCTTCTTCATCGATTCGTGGGGGTATCCCCGCTCCGGCGGACGCCGGCACCAGGGTGTCGACATGATGGGGGGGTATGGGGCGCCGTTGTATGCGACCGTCAGCGGGACCGTGTCGCTCGGTTCGAGTGGTCTGGGCGGCAAGACCATCTGGCTGGTGGGAGGTGGCTACGGCTACTACTACGCCCATCTGTCGAGCTTCGCCGTCTCCAGTGGTCAGTCGGTTTCGGCCGGCCAGGTCATCGGTTACAACGGCGACAGCGGTAATGCCACTGCCGGCGCGCCCCACCTCCATTTCGAGATCCATCCCGGTGGCCGGGGCGCCCCTGCCGTGAACCCCACGCCAACGGTGGCCGCCGCATGCCGGTAGTCTCGTGACGATGCAGCGCAGACGCATAGACCAGGTTCTCGATCCCGAGTTCGTCGCCGACCTCGAGGAACTGGATCTGGATGAGCTGCGGGCCCGGCGCCGGCTGGCCCGCGACGTGGAGAACGA
>DAIOGO010000162.1:0-5670 GCA_036745195.1 Actinomycetota bacterium
TGACGGCCTCCTGGGACGAGCACGGGCGGGGAATCATCTTCCTGGCCACCGGCACCGGTCAGATCGAGATCTTCGAACACGTCGATGCCGGCTCACCACCGGTTCCAAGCGGCATGAAACTGGCCTGGGAGGTCGACGACGTCGACGCAGAATGCGCCAGGCTGACTGCGGCCGGCGTGACGATCCTCGAGGGACCGATCGATCGCCCCTGGGGCCATCGCAACATCACCATCGCCGACCCCGACGGGATCGTCATCACCCTCTTCACCGTGACGGTCCCCGGCGCCGAGTAGGAATCCCCCGTGGCGACGGGAGCCGGCAGCCATCCGGCCGCCGGCTCCCGCCCATAGCCGGTAGGTCAGCCGAGCCCGATGCTCGGATCGATGAACTCGTTGGTGAAGAGGTCCGAGGCGACCAGGTCGGCCTCCACCGCCATGCCTGCCTCGCGGATCTGGTCGATCACGGCCTGAACCCGCGCCTCGTCGAAGTTGCCGATGGTCGAGTCGCCGCCATTCGAGACCAGACCGAGGTCCTTCTGCTGCTGGACCGAGAAGTCGGCCACACCTAGCGAATAGACCCAGAAGTCGGCGAAGGTCTCGACGGTCTCGACGATCAGCGCATTGGCCGCGCCCGGGTCGGTGACGTATTCGACCACCGCCTTCTGGACGATCGGCACGAATTGCTGGAGGCAAGGCCGCAGCTCATCCAGGTCGCCGGCCCGGATCCCCAGCGGCTGGCTGTAGATCTGGAACCCGGTGTCGTGGATCAGTTGGAAACCGATGTCCTTGCCCCATTCGGGGACTTCGTTCTTGTAGATGTACGGCTCGGCCGAGGCGAACGCCTGCTGGGCGATGGCGCCGTTCTCCGCCACGAACCGGGCAGGCGAACCGTCGTAGGACGGATCGATCTGATCGTCGGTCAGGATCCCCTGGGCGACCAGCACGTCCATGAACACGCCGCCGGCGAAGTACTGGATCGTCACCCCGGCTTCGCCCAGATCGGCGATCGTCTCGACATCGGGATAGGTCCCCGGATCCCACATGATGATCTGGGGGTTCTTCTCGAGCGGGGCCACCACCGCGATGGTGGGGGTGTCTGCGTGGAGCAGCACCGCAGCATCGGTGCTGGTGTAGCCCATGGTGATGGCCTCGTCCGTGTACATCTGCGTCTCGACCGGCGCAAAGCCGATCGCCGGACCGCCGGTGCGCACCTCGATGTCGATACCC
Source organism: Actinomycetota bacterium (assembly GCA_036745195.1). Lineage (GTDB taxonomy): Bacteria > Actinomycetota > Acidimicrobiia > Spongiisociales > ZC4RG35 > JBFHRE01. The sequence goes on from DAIOGO010000162.1 coordinate 1,227, forward strand.
ATGTCCTCACCACCCGAGGTGAGGCTCCCGGTGACCGTCTTCAGATCCTTGTCGATCACATAGTCACTTCCCACCATCTGGTAGAGGGCGCCGTGCTCGGCCTCCGGGAACCAGTCGGTCTGGATCACGATCGGGTCGGGGCAGACGTCCGCCAGGGTTGCCGGGGCTGCGGTCGTCGGTGCGGCGGTGGTTCCCGGGGCGGCAGTGGTCACCGGTGGTTCGGTGGAGGGGGCCGCCGTCGTGTCGGCGGAGCCACCATCGCAGGCGGCGAGGAGGATCGCCCCCAGCGCCAGCCCGGTGAGGGCCCTCACGGTTCTCGGTCTCATCTTGTGTCTCCCGTCTCTCTTCGCTCTCTTGTCCGATGCCGTCGTCACGGCTGGAAACCCTCCCGGAAGCTACCGCTCAGGCGCCTCCGGCGTCGTACCACTTCCCGATCGCACGTTGCTGGATCCACCCGAACAGCAGGAACACGGTCACCCCCAGCGCCGAGGACATTGCGATGGCAGCGAGCAGTTGCTCGCCAAGCAGACGATTGGCGTACTTCTGGAGTTGTTGTCCGATCCCGGCATCTCCCCGACCAAAGAAGAAGTCACCGACGATGGCGCCGATCACCGACAGCCCGGCCGAGATCCGCAAGCCGGCAAAGATGGCGGGGAGGGCGGCCGGGAACATCAGCTTCCGCAGCCGAACCCAGCGGCGGGCATGGTGGAGTGTGAACAGATCGTGCATCCCCCGTTCGGCCGACTGAAGGCCGAACAGGGTGTTCACGATGATCGGAAACAGCGAGATGATCACACATACGATCACCCGCGAGGAACGATCCGTTCCGAACCAGAACTGGATGAGCGGCACGATCGCCAGGATCGGGATGGCCTGGAGTGTCACTGCATACGGAAACACCGCTCGCTCGATCAGTTTGGTCTGGCTCATGGCAACGGCCGTCGAGATCCCAAAGACGATGGAGATACTCAACCCGATGAGGGCGACCTTGGTGCTCGACCAGAGCCCGGCCAGGATGTCGGAGAAGTTGTCCCAATTGGCGAACCCGACCTGCACCACCCGGTGCGGCGGCTCGAGCAGGAACTGCTGCCTCGGCTCGAGCACCACATAAGAGATGAAGTACCAGACACCAACCAGCAGCAGGCCGAACATCAAGGGAGGCACGATCGAGCCTCCCACCCCGCGGCGCAGACTCCGCCGTCGCAGCTGATCGGCAGCGGCCAGCGGCTCGACCATGTGGGCTTCGACAGTATCCGGTCCGGGGACGTCGGGAAGTGTCATGAATGTGAACCTTCCAGGGCTGTCGAGATCTCACCGCTCAGCCGGGCGAACGCCGGATCGAAGCGCAGCTCCGGTTTGCGCGGATATCCGAAGGGCACGTCGTAGGTGGCCACCACCCGACCGGGACGGGCCGACATCACCAGCACCCTCGTCGAGAGGAACACGGCTTCGCTGATCGAGTGGGTGATGAAGAGCCCGGCGAACCGCTCCCGTTCGAACAGCTTGAGCGTCTCCTCGTTGAGACGGGCCCGGGTGATCTCGTCGACTGCGCCGAACGGCTCGTCGAACAAGAACAGAGGGGGCTCCAAGGTGAGCGTGCGAGCGAGGGAAGCGCGCATCTTCATGCCGCCCGAGAGCGACTTGGGATAGTGATTCTCGAAACCCTTCAGACCGACCAGGGCGATGGCCTCTTCTGCCAGCTGACGGCGGGTGGTCGGGTCCAAGCCGTGCAGTTCCCCCAACAGCTCGACATTCTGGCGAACCGTTCGCCAGGGAAGCAGGGTGGCGTCCTGGAACACGTACCCGATTCGCTCCCGGTCTACCTCGACCGAGCCCGAGGTGTGGGCCAGCAGCCCGGAGGCGATCCGCAGCAGGGTCGACTTGCCGCACCCCGACGGCCCCACCACCGTCACGAACTCGCCCTGATCGACATCGAAGGAGACGTCGTTCAGCGTGTGGGTTCCGTCCGGAAAGACCATCGAGATGTTCTTGAACGACAGTGCGGACATTTCACCTGAGTGGCGATCGGGGTGTCGCGACGCTAGCACCGGGTGTCTGACCGAGGCGGCCGATACCGGGCCTCGGTTAGCTTCGACGGTCGGGTTCAGGTGCCCCGGACCAATTCTCTTGCCAGACGTCGATGGTGCTCGACCAACCCGCCCAGCTCGAGCCCGGTTGGCTGGCCCTCACCCACCACCTGGCGTCCGTGCACGAACAGATGGTTGACCCGGAGAGGGCCGCTCAACAACAGCCCGGCCACCGGATCCGCCACCCCCGACATCGACGGGTCGCCCAGTCCGAAAGCGGCGACGTCGCACGCCTTGCCGACCGCCAGCGACCCGATGTCGTCTCGCCCCAGCACGGCGGCGCCACCGAGCGTCGCCACCTCGAGCACCGCCCGGGCGCCGAGCATCGGGCCGTCGTCGGCGTTGATCGCCCGCGCCACCCGCGCCACGAGCAGCGCCTGCCGCGCCTCCGCCAGCAGATGGCTGGCGTCGTTGGAGGCGGAGCCATCCACCCCCAGGCCCACCGGAACCCCGGCATCGAGGAACCGGCTGAGCGGGGCGATACCCGAGGAGAGGCGCATGTTGGAGGTAGGGCAATGGGCCGCCCCCGTCATGGTGGCCGCCATCTTGGCGATGTCGGCATCGGAGACGTGGACCGAATGGGCAAACCAGACGTCGGCACCCAGCCAGCCGACCGACTCGGCGTAGTCGATGGGCCTCGAGCCGAATCGCTCCAGGCAGAACGCCTCCTCGTCCCTGGTCTCCGCCAGGTGGGTGTGGAGCCTCACCCCCAGTGAACGGGCCAGCTCGGCCGACTCCCGCATCAACTCGGTCGTGACCGAGAAGGGCGAGCAGGGAGCGAGTACCACCCGGCGCATCGCCCCCGGAGCCGGCTGATGAAAACTCTCCACCACCCTGACACTGTCGGCGAGGATCGCCGCCTCGCTCTCCACCACGTGGTCGGGCGGAAGCCCGCCCTGGGAGACTCCCAGGCTCATCGATCCCCGGGCGGCGTGGAACCGGATCCCCACCGGCTCGGCCCCCTCGAACTGGTCGTCGAGCCGGGTGCCGGGTGGCCACAGGTAATGGTGATCGAAGGCGGTGGTGCAGCCGGACAGCGCCAGTTCCACCAGGGCCAGGCGGGTGGAGACGACGACGGCTTCCGGCGTGAGACCGGCCCAGATCGGATACAACTCCACCAGCCAGCCAAACAGTTCGGAATCCTGAGCCATGGCCCGGGTGAGGGTTTGATAGAAGTGATGGTGAGTGTTGACCAGGCCAGGGATGACCACATGCCCGGTCAGGTCGACGACGGTGTCGGCGGTTTCGGGAAGGGAGGCGGTCGGGCCAACCGCCTCGATCCAGCCGTCGCGGGCAAAGATCGCTCCATCGGGGATTTCGCGGCGGTCTCCGTCCATCGTCACCAAGACGTCGGCATGCCGAAGGAGCAGCGTCGAGTCGGTCATTTGGGCGGGAGACTCAGTGCCCCGGCCAGCCCCCGGGCGATCCAGGAATCGAGGTCCTCCTCGGTGGCGAACCCTTCGGGGGCGACCAGCAACCACCCTTCCATGGGCCGCCCGGACATGTCGAAGGTGCGCGCCCCGGGGAGTTCGACCAACTCGGCGTGGGCATCCTTTCCCACCCGGACCATCAGTTCCTCCCCGCTCACACCCACCGCCATGTTCCCCCGCACCATGAAGGCGATCCCTCCGAACATCTTCTTCTCGGTGGCGTCCGCTCCATTAACAAGCGCAGCCCTGACCTCCTCGGCCACTTCAGCACTGAAAGCCATGCCCGGGACTGTAATTCGGGCGTCCTGCGTCATGCGCCATGCGTCCTGCGCCGTGCGCCGTGCGTCCTGCGCCGTGCGCCGGGCGTCCTGCGTCCTGCGCTATCGGCTATCGGCTATCGGGCATCAGCCATCGGCGCTGGCCGACGGCCAAGCGTCGGGTCAAGGTTCAAAGTTCAAGGTCTTCCTTCTTCCTTCTTCCTTCTTCCTTCATCGTTCTTCGTTCATCGTTTGATCGTTCATCGTTCATCGTTGATCGTTGATCGTTGATCCTTTTGTGACCGATGGCCCTTGCGTCGACCATTCCCAGCGACCAAGTTTGTCTCGGAGATGGCCGATTTCCCCCACGAGTTCGAATTCGATGTCCTGCTGCGCGACGGAGGTGTGGTCCATTTCCGCCCGATCCGTCCCGAAGACGCCCCGTTGGAGCACGAGTTCATCCTCCGGGTCGGGCCCCAGAGCATGTACCAGCGCTTCTTTCGGGCGAAGAAGGACCTCTCGCCGGAGGAACTGCGCTACTTCACCACCATCGACTACGACGATCGGATGGCGCTGATCGCCCTCGACGGCGATCGGATGGTGGCGGTGGGGCGCTACGACGTCACCAGCACCGACGGACCCGCCAGCGGACGGGTGGCCGAGGTGGCCT
>DAIOGO010000163.1:0-5655 GCA_036745195.1 Actinomycetota bacterium
CTGGTCATCTCCGCCTTCTCGCTGACGATCCTGGGCACGTTCCTCACTCGATCGGGCACGATCATCTCGGTGCATTCGTTCACCCAGTCGGCGATCGGGCCGGCTCTGCTCGGGTTTCTGGCGCTGGTGGTGGCCGGGTCGTTCGCCCTCTTCGCCTGGCGGGCCCCGCAGGTGGCGCAGCCGTCCCGGCTCGAGTCATTGAGCAGCCGGGAAGGGGCCTTCCTCCTCAACAACCTCCTCCTCACCGTGTACGCCATCGTCGTCCTGATCGGGACCGTCTACCCAATCCTGCTGGAGGCGTTCACCGGAGATCGGGTGAGCGTCGGCGCCCCCTTCTTCGACACCCTCACCGCCCCGTTGTCGTATGCGCTCCTGCTGGCGGTGGGAGTCGGGCCGGTGATGCCATGGCGGCTGGCGAGCCCCGAGATGGTCTGGAAGAGGATCCACGGGCCACTCCAGGTGGGACTGGTGGCCGGAGCCGTGACCGTCGTCGCCTGGTCCCGGATCGGCTGGGTGGTGGCGGTGGTGACGGCCTCCACCTTCCTGGTGGCCGTGATCGTTCGTCATGCCTGGGTGCAGGCCCGCCACGCCGCCCGGCTCAAGGCCTCGTCGACGCCGGCCGAGTTGCGGCGTCTCTTCGCCCGCGACCCCGGTTACTGGGGTGGACAGCTCAGCCACGTCGGGGTGGCGATGGTCGCGCTGGGCATCGCATTTGCCTCCAACCTGGCGACTCACACCGAGGTCGACATGGTCCCGGGCGACACGGTTCGCTTCGCCGGATACGAACTGACCTATACGTCGCCTTTCCTGGAGCGCTTTCCCAACAAGGAGGTGCAGGGGGTCAGGGTCGAAGTGGCCAAGGATGGCCGGCTTCTCCGTCTGCTGGAACCGAAGCTGAATGTCTTCGCCAATTCGAGTAGCGCCATCGGAACGCCGGCCGTCTACAGCCGGCCGGGCGGTGACCTCTATCTGACCCTCACCGGGATCGGGCCCGACTCCGTGTCGCTCCGCCTCGATGCCTCACCGCTGCAGTGGATGTTGTGGCTGGGAGGCATCGTGACTGCCGCCGGAGGCGTGGTGTCGTACCGGGGGAGGGCGCGGCGTCCGCAGACGAAGGAACTGGCTCGTGTCTGACAGAGCCCGTTCAGCGGCCCGCCTCGCTCTCACCGTCGCACTCCTCGCCTTCGTGGTGGGAGGGGTGATCACGGCCCCCCCTCCCGCCGAGGATCGGGCCGCCTCGATCGGAGCCCAGATTCGTTGCCCGGTATGCACCGGCGAGTCGATCGCCGCCTCGCCCAACCAGCTCGCCCGGGACATGATGGGATTGGTTCGCGAGCTCATAGCTCAGGGGTACACCGACGAGCAGGTCATCGAAACGGTGATCGCCGGTTACGACGACGCCCAGCGCCTCGCCCCCCGCTTCTCCCCCGCCACCGCCGCCCTGTGGGCGGTGCCTGCAGTCGTGCTGGTCGCCGGTGTCGTCATCGGGCTCGGTCGCCGCCGTCAGGTGGAGCCGTGAACGAGGAGGAGCGCCTCCGTCAACGCCTGCGGGTGGTGGAACGCGACCTCGAGGAGTTGTCATCCCAGCTGTCGATCGGCGAGATCGAAGAAGCCGCCGGCGACCGCCTCCGCTCTACCTACGCCACCGAACGTTCCGAGCTGCTCCGATCGTTGGCGGCGGCCGACGCCGCTCCCGCTCCCATGCCGGCCAGATCGAGAGGCCGGTTGCTGGTCGGGGGTGGGTTGCTGGTGGTGGCGATCGCCGTGTCGATCGGCCTGGCCGGGCAGTTCGTCCAGGACCGTTCGGACGGGCCCTCCACGGGACTGGTCGACTCGGAGTTCGACCTCGACTCAGTCACCAACGAGCAGATGGAGGCTGTCATCGCCGCCTACGCCGACGATCCGTCGGTCCAGGAACAGATCCCCCGGATGCGATTCCGGCTGGCCGAACGATATTTCGCCGAGGGAAACTACGAGAAGGCCTTCGATCAGTACGACGTGATCATCCGCTCCGACCCGGCGCCGGACATCGCCGCCGTCTCGCTGACCAGGGTGGCCTGGATGGTCTGGCTGCAGACCGGTGACCCGGCCCTTCCCCTCGAGTTGGTCGATCGGTCGCTGTCGCTCGTCTCCCCCAACCCCGAGGCCGGTTACGTCAAAGCCCAGTTGTTGTGGTGTGGCCAGGGCGACAACGCCGCCGGAGCCGAACTGATGCGCCAGGTTCTCGACGGCGGAGGTCTTCCGGCAGGGGTCGTCGAACAGATCGAGGCCGATCTGGTGGCGGCCGCCGCCGGGGAGGAGTGCTGATGGCAGGGCGCCTGGCCAGGGCGGCGGCGATCGCCGTGATCGTCTTGTCGGCGGCAGCGGCGGTGGCCTTCGCTACCCGCTTCGGCTCCGATCCATCGCTGGCGCCCTCTCCGCTGATCGGCCGCTCGGTGCCCGCCCTCGTCCTCCCCGGTCTGGGAGAGGGGGAAGCGGTCGACCTGGCCGCCTTGCGAGATCAGGTGGTGGTGATCAACTTCTTTGCCTCCTGGTGTATTCAGTGCCGGGCGGAGCACGACGATCTGGTCGCCACCGCCGAGGCCTATGCGGAGAGTGGTGTGATCTTCGTCGGCATCTCCTACCAGGACGGCCCGGGCGACTCGATGGCCTACCTGGACGAGCTCGGTTGGAGCGAGCACACCCGCTACGTGACGGACCCGGCGAGCCGGGCAGCCATTGCCTTCGGGGTGAGAGGAGTCCCCGAGACCTTCTTCATCGCTCCCGATGGAGTCGTGGTGGGAGCGGTGCGGGGGGAGGCCGATGCCGTCATCCTGGCGGGCACCATCGAGGCGATCAAGCGCGGAGAACGGCCCGGTTTCCGCCAGGGCGGCGACTTCACCGAATCCGCCGGATGAGGCGGATCAACCCGCCAGCAACCGCTCGACCTCGGACATGAGCAGATCGGGGCGGAACGGTTTGGCGATGAACCCGTTGGCCCCCAGCCGGAAGGCCATATCCTCGTCCGCCTGATCCCCGTGGGCGGTGACCACCAACACCGGAACCGACGCGGTCCTCGACGACGCCCGCATCCGTTCCAGCACCTCCCAGCCGTCGATTCCGGGCAAGCCGATATCGAGCAAGATGAGATCGAAGTCCTCTGCCTCGAGAAGATCCATGGCCTGCTCACCGGTGGCGACCTGGGTCATGGTGTGGTGCAGCGGATCGATCGCCACCTCGATCAGTCGCCGGATGACGGCGAAGTCTTCGATCAGCAGGATGCGTGACACAGTTGCTCAATCTACCCGACGGCGGCAGGGTTCCCATGTCAAGGGACGAGACGCTCCACCGAAACCCCAGCCGGCGGGGTCCGGTTGAAGGTGGCCCCACCCCCGCCCATCAGTGCAACATCGAAGAACGCATCGAGGTACTCGTGCAGGAGCGGGACGATCTCCTCCGCCGGGATCGGGCCCTTGAGCCCTAGTTGCTCCGCCAGCGGCGACAGCAGCGGGGTCATGACGAAGTCGTTGTGATTCGCCTGGTCGATCCCCACCCAGATGACCGGGGCAGTGCTGCGCTCGACCAAGCCTCGCAGGCGGGCGTCATTGGGCGTTCCCTGCCATCCGGCCGATCGCAGGAACATCGAGGGAATCACCGGGGTCTCGGCGAGAACCCGATCCACAACCGGCTCCACCCAGGCATCGAGGCCCACCACCGCCTGGCACCGCTCATCGGTGAGACATACGGTGACGACCGCCCCACCTCCGGTCGAGTGGCCGAAGAGGCCGATCCGGCTCATGTCGGCATGCCTCCCCAGCCTGCCCATGCCCCCGCTCTCCAGGGTGTCGAGGATGAGCGTGACGTCATTGGCAAAAGTGCCGACGAGCGTCTCGGCGGCCTCGGTGTACGAGGGATCACCCTCGTCCGGCAAGGCGAGCGGGTCGAACGGGACGAACTCGCCGGTGTCGGGGAACACAGTGCCGATCGAGCCATAGGTGTGGTCGGCGGCGATGACGAGATACCCCTCGCTGGCGAGAGTCTCCATCTGGTCGAGGGCGATGGAGCGAAACCCGGTCCAGCCGTGGGAGTAGACGATCACCGGGAATGCGCCCGAGAGCGGTTCGGCATCGACCACCGCCGTCCCCTCCACCCCGACGAGATGATTCAAGAAGAAACGCGGGAACCCCAGCCGGTCGGCCATCTCGGACCCGACCGGTTTCCAATCCGGGTGCCACACCGCCGGCTCGGCGTCTGCCGCCGGTGTTGCCGGGTACCACAGCTGGACCACGATCCGGCGGCGGGGGAGATCATCCTCGCCCGGCACGTCTTCCTCCTCGACGGGGGCGGGCCGGCCATACGATTCGCCGCGTTCTGGATCGGTGAGCACGATGGTGGTCGTCCCCACCGCGAAAGGCCCGGTCGGCCGGGGGAACTCCGGTACGGGAAGGGCGACCGGCAGCAGCGCCAACGAGCCCACCCCGACCAGGCCCAGCAATGCCCGCCTGACCCGAGGCCAGCCGGCCACTCTCCTTCCCTGCCAGCCGAAATCGGTCACGGCCATGACCAGGGCGGCGAGGTGAAGCGGGATCAGTTGCCAGCGGAAGCCTTCGAGCAGTGTCTGGGCAAGAACGGACAACACCAGAACCACCGAGATGCGACCCTTGCGTAACCGCTGGCCGATGAGAACCGGCAGCCAGACGGCCAATCCCACCGCGGCAAGTTCAACCCATTCCCATCGTCGCATGGCCGGGGGACGCTACCAGTGGGAGACGCGCAGCCCGCTCAGGAGCCGATGAGCATGTCGAGCGCCGCCCGGATGGTGGCCTCGTCCTGCAACCCGGGCCATCCCCCAACCACTCGTTTGCCGGCCGAGATCAAGACCGTCACCGGCTGATAGGGAACGCCATACGACCCGAAGATGACCTCGTCGGCATCGAGGCCCCACTTGATGTTTCCGGAGGGCATCAGGGCGGCGGCCTGAGCGGCGGTGTCGGAGGCCGTTCCGCGCCAGGCGACAGCAACGAAGTCGACCTTGTCGGCGTAGTCCACCGAAATCGCATCGACGACGGGCAACTCCCGTCGACAGCTACTTCACCACTCCGCCCAGAACACCATGTAGACGGGCTTCTCCCCCTCCGACAAGGTGAAGGTCCCTCCGTCTCCCAGCGTGAGGGCGAAATCGGGGGCGATCGGTCCCTGCGGCTCGGCGGGCACGGTGGTCGTCACACCCGAACCCGTAGGTGCCGCCGGTTCGCTCGACGGGGCCGGAGTGGTGGGAACCGGCTCGCCAATCGCAATTGGAGACGGTTCGGCGCCACAGGCGGCCACCACCATGGTGAGCAGAAGCAGGCCGGTCGGAACAAACAAGGGTCGTCGCATTGGCCAGAATTGTATGACATCAGCCCGGCTTACCGGGATTTCCCGGGCTGAGTTCACCAAGCGTTCACCGGTCGGCTGATGGTCGAGACTGGTGGTAATCGGCCCACTCACTCCGTCGGGAATCGATTGGACAGGTCGACCACCGAATCCAGCACGCCGAGGGCGGCTCCCGAGTCGATCGAACGCCGGGCGACGTCCATCGCCTCGACGAACCCCTGGGCCAGCCCGGCCACCACCAGGGCCGGGGCGGCATTGATCAAGGTGGCATCGCGGCGGGGGCCCTCTGCTCCCGCCAGT
>DAIOGO010000164.1:0-5611 GCA_036745195.1 Actinomycetota bacterium
GAGGCTGATGCCCGATAGCCGATGCCCGATAGCTGCCAGAGCGCATGACGCAGGACCCATGACGGCGGGCATTGGGGGGTGCCGGGGGTCATCGGTCGCTCGGCGACCGCGAGGCTCCAAGTTCAAGGTCCAGAGTTCAACGTTCAACCTGCAACGTGAAACCTGCAACCTGTGAACCTTCGACCTTTGAACCTTGAACTGGGCTAAGCCTGACCGATCCCTCCGGCTTCGACGATCTTGCGGCTGAGCGGCTTCACCAACTCGATGAGGCGCTCCGCCCCCTCGTCGCCCAGCGCCGCCATTGGTCCGGCCATCGCCGCGTCGGTCCGGGCTTCGACCTCCTGGCGCACGGCCACCCCGGTGGGGGTGAGATCGAGGTCCGGTGTCGTCCAGCCGCGTGAGGTCGCCGCCTCCACGCCCCGGTTCCACTCGTCCTCGGTCCATCCCCGCAGCCGGCGGTAGAAGCCGGCCGGCATGTCGGCAAACCCGGACGAGGTGACGAGGGACTCCACCGGCCCCACCCCGCAGGTCACGAGGGCCGCCACATGTCCGTCCCCCCGGTATTCGCGCAGGATCGACAGTTGGTGCCACAACGCCAGATGGGCCGGTTGGGGACTCTCGACCAAGGCGGTGGCGGCGGCCAGCGGGCGTCCGGCGAACTCACAACCGGTCACCGCCCGCCGGGCGAGGTCGAGGGCTTCTTCGATCGCCGCCGAGTCGAGCGCCGTCTCGAGCATCCGATGAAGGGCCCGATCGACCCCCCTGAATCGATCGGCGATGGCCTCCTCGGGTGTGATGGCTTGCCACACATCCGGGATCGACCGGCCCACCAGCGTGGGGCTGAAACCATAGAACGTGGCGGTGACCACCCCCGCCCCGACCGCTCCCATCGGCGCCGCCCGTCCGGCGAAGTAGGAGGCCCAAGGATGGAGTCCCAGCTTGTCGGTGTAGGTGAAGCGTGTCTCCGGGGCGAAATAGGAGCAGGCGTGGTAGGCCTCGATGGCCCGACGCAGTCGAACGGCGAGGGAGGCCATTGCAGGTTCAGGCGACGATCAGCACCGGGCAGGGAGCGTGATGGGCCAGTCGGTCCGCCACCGAACCGAGAATGACCCGCTCCATCACCCCGGCACCCCGGCGCCCGATCACCAGCAGGTCGGCCTCGATCGCTTCGAGGTGGGCCAGGATCGAGGCGGTCGGATCACCCAGTTCCTCGGCCGTCTCGACGGTGACCCCTGCCGTGTCGAGCGACGCCATCACCCGGTCGAGAATGTCCTGCTGACCCGCTGCCACGGCTCGGGCCAGCGCCTCGGGAGAAGGCGGGGCTCCTTCCAGCCCCCACCAACCCTCGGGCGGTCGGACCACGGTGATGAGGCTCACCGTCCCGTGGGTCAGACGCGCGAGGTCGATGGCGCGTTGTGCTGCCCGGATCGACTGCTCCGACCCATCGACGGCTGCCACCACCCTCTTCGGTTGCCAGGACATGACACTCCTCTCGCGTTCTTGAGACCAGGCTACGCATCCCGGCTCGGGATTGAGAAGAACCGTTCGTCCCATGTTGCGGGCTTGGTCTCCCCGGCCGTGACCAGCACAATGGTGTCACGATGTCTGAAGAGCCGATGAAGTCGAAGGTCGTGGTGGCCGAGCCCCTCTCGGATTCGGGGTTGGCCGTGCTCGCCGTCAGTGGCGAGGTGGTGCTGGCGGTGGGGATGTCCCGATCAGAGCTGATGGAGCAGTTGGCCGACGCCTCCGGGTTGGTGGTCCGTTCGGCCACCCAGGTCGACGCCGCTCTCCTCGATGCCGCTCCCCACCTCAGAGTGGTGGGACGGGCCGGTGTCGGGGTGGACAACATCGATGTCGAGGCTGCCACCGCTCGTGGCGTGCTGGTCGTCAACGCCCCCAACGCCAACACGATCTCGGCAGCAGAACATGCGATGGCGCTCCTCCTCAGCCAGGCGCGCGCCATCCCACTGGCCCACGCCAGCCTGTCGGCCGGCACCTGGGATCGGAAGAGTTTCAATGGCGTCGAGCTGTACGGCAAGACGCTCGGAGTGATCGGGCTCGGCAAGATCGGCACGATGGTCGCCCAGCGCTGTCTGGCCTTCGGTATGACCGTGGTGGCCTACGACCCGTTCGTATCCGAGGAACGAGCCCGCCGCCTGGGGGCGGAGCTGTCCGATCTCGACGGTCTGCTGGCCAGGGCCGACTTCATCACCATCCACCTCCCCAAGACGAGGGAGACGACCGGCCTGCTCGGCAAGGAGAACCTGGCCAAGTGCAAACCCGGGGTGAGGATCATCAACACCTCGCGGGGCGGGATCATCGATGAGGAGGCGCTGGCCGAATCGATTAGATCCGGGCATGTGGGCGGAGCCGGCCTCGATGTGTTCGCCGTGGAGCCGACCACCGACAGCCCGCTCTTCGAGTTGCCGCAGGTGGTGGTCACCCCCCACCTGGGGGCGTCCACCGCTGAAGCGCAGGACAAGGCGGGAACTGATGTGGCCGAGGCGGTGGCGGCGGCGCTGAGGGGTGAACTGGTGCTGAGTGCCGTCAACGTCGACCTGGGCCGCGAGGTGACCGACGACGTCCGCGGCTTCCTACCGGTGGCCGAATTGTTGGGTCGGGCCTTCGTCGGCCTGGCCGGTGAGCTGTCGGGTCGGCTTTCGATCCGGGTCGAGGGCCGCATCGCCTCCCACGAACTACGCCCTCTCAAGCTGGCCGTGCTGAAGGGTGCCCTTACCGCCGTCTCCACAGAGCCGGTCACCTATGTCAACGCCCCGGCGCTGGCCGAACAACGGGGTCTGACGGTGGAGATGGAGGCGTCAGAGGACAGCGAGGAGTACGTGTCGTTGCTGCGGGTCTCCGACCCCGCCCTCCACATCTCGCTGGCCGGCACTCTGGCTCGCAAGGGACCGATGCTGGTCGAGATCATGGGACACGATGTCGAGCTGCCCTTCTCCCGCTACATGGTGATCATGCGCAACTCCGACACACCGGGTGTGATCGGCAGGATGGGAACCTACCTGGGATCGATCGGGGTCAACATCGCCAACATGGTGGTGGGGCGGTCGCGGGTGACCGGCGAGGCGGCGATGATGGGGCTCAACATCGACCAGGCACTAACCGCCGAACAGGTGGAGGGTCTGCGCCGGGTCGATGGGATTGTCGAGGCGAGGTCGGTCGATCTCGGCTGACCGCCGTCACCCGATCAGCGCCTGCAGCAACCACCCGGCAGCCAGGCCGTAGAGGCCGGCCACCGCGTCGTCGGCGGTGATGCCCACACCGCCGGAGAGCCGCTCGGCGGCGGCCACCCCCGGGAATCGGTCCTTGAAGATGTCGGCCGCCCGGAAGACGAACCAGGCGAGGACGGCGGCGGGCAACCCGAGCCCGATCACTGCGATGAGGGTTCCGGCCGCCTCGTCCACCACGACCCAGCCGGGGTCACCCTCCTTGGTGGGGGCCACCCCCGGGGCGGATCCTGGGTCCACGCCGCCGTGGGCGAATGGTTTGGCGGCCCAAACCGAGACTGCAGTCACGACGACCGCCGCCGCCAGTTGCGCCGTCCAGCCCCAACGTGTGAGCGTCCAGCCGAGGGCGAAGGTGACAGCTGCCGCCACCGTCCCCGAACCCATGTCGGAACCACGCAGTCTGCCGAGCAACAGCCCGGACCCGAACCATGAAGCGATGAGCCGGCGCATCGGGGGAGGGTATACCCTCGGCGCCTGCGAAAGGAGTTCCCCTGAACGTCGCCGACCTCGACGGGTTGACGGTGGCCGAAGATCCCCGACTGGCGGGCGGCGCCATCGCCTACGTCGTCAATCGAATCGAACTCGAGCCGGACCGGTACCACCGCTCGATCTGGGTGCACCGGCAGGGTCGGGCGACACCGTTCACGAATGGCCCGGCCGATACCTCCCCCCGCTGGTCCCCCGATGGCACCCGGCTGGCGTTCCTGCGGGCGATCGACGGCGCCAAACCGCAACTGGCGGTGATGCCGGCCGCCGGCGGTGAAGCCTCCCTGGTCACCGACTTCGCGCTGGGAGTGGAGGATCTGGTGTGGTCGCCCGACGGTGCCTGGCTGGCGGTGGTGGCGGTCGACTGGCTGGAACCCGACCTCTCGGAAGAGGAGCGGCGCCGCCGGCCCCGACGCATCACCTCGATCCCGTACCGGTTCGACGGCAAGGGCACTCTCGATGACCGCCGCCGAAGCCTGTGGCTGGTCGACCCTTCCGGCCGCCGTCAGATCCGGAGGTTGACCGATGGCCTCTTCGACGAGGCCGAGCCCTGCTGGTCACCCGATGGCAGGCTGATCGCCTTCCTGTCCGATCGTCACCCCCGGCAGGGACTCGAGCTGGGGATCGACGCCTGGGAGGTGGAGGTGGCGAGCGGGGAACTGATCCGGGCCGTGCCCCAGCGGGGAATGTGGCGACTTCCCACCTACCGCCCGGACGGTGTGCTTCATCTGCTCGGACGACCGGAGGCGGTGTGGCCGACCACTGGGCACGTGTTTCGGAGGGAGAGCGATGGGACGCTCATCGACCTGACCGCTCATCTGGACCGGAGCCCGATATCGCTGTCGGCCGGCCCCGCCCGGGTGGTGTGGGTGGGGGATCGATTGATCACCGGCCTGGAGGATGCGGGCCGGTTCGGGCTCATCGGGGTCGACCCGGATGGTTCGGTGGAGCGGTTGCTGGGAGGTGACCTGTTGGTCACCGGATTCGACATGGAGGGCGATCGACTGGTGTACACCGCTTCCACCGTGACACGTCCGGCCGAGTTGTTCGATGGCGCCGAGATGGTCAGCTCCCTGTCGGGAGGCCTGGAGACGGTGGCAACGGACCATTTCCGGGCCGGCCCCCATCAGATCGATACGTTCGTGACTCTTCCGGCAGGCTCCGATCCGGTTCCGGTGCTCCTCAACATCCACGGCGGCCCGGCCAGCCAATACGGGTTCGGGTTCTTCGACGAGTTCCAGGTCTATGCCGCCGCCGGGTATGCGGTTGTCGCCTGCAACCCGCGCGGGTCGTCGGGTCGGGGCGAGGCCTTCTCCCTGGCCGTGACCGGGGAGGGCTGGGGGGTGGTCGACGTCGAGGACATCCTCACCGCTCTGGAGGCGGCCCTGGACCGCCATCCTCGCCTCGACCGGGAACGGATGGGGGTCATGGGTGGAAGCTACGGCGGCTTCATGACCGCCTGGTTGACCGGCCGCGATCATCGGTTCAAGTCGGCGGTGGTGGAACGGGGGTTGCTGTCGTGGACCAGTTTTGCCGGCACCTCCGACATCGGACCCAACTTCCCTGCCTCCTATCTCGACCCCGGGAGGCAGCCCGATTGGGGGTTGCTGTGGTCCCAGAGCCCACTTGCCACCGCCCACCAGGTTTTAACACCGACCCTCATCATCCACTCCGAAGAGGACTGGCGTTGCCCGATCGAACAGGCCGAGCAGTACTTCGCCGTTCTGCTCAGGAGCGGAGTGCCCGTCGAGTTCTTCCGATTTCCCGGTGAGGGCCACGAGTTGACCAGGAGCGGCAAACCGCGCCACCGCCAGGAGCGATTCGCCGCCATCCTCGACTGGCACGACCAGTGGCTGCGGGAGGTGTCGGACAGCAGCTAG
>DAIOGO010000165.1:0-5405 GCA_036745195.1 Actinomycetota bacterium
CCACCAAAACCAGAGGACCGCCCCTGCGGGCGGCCCTGACCTGGTGTTTCTGTTGTCGGGACGGCGGGATTCGAACCCACGACCTCAGCGTCCCGAACGCTGCGCGCTACCAAACTGCGCCACGTCCCGTCGGGAGCGGTCAGGATAGCCCGTCGTCGGGGCCGATAACCCGGCGGAGGTCCTGGGCGGTGAAGGGCTTCACCAGGTGGGCATCGACCCCGGCCCGCCTGGCCAGGAAGGCGTCGGCGCTCCGGTCGAGCAGCAGGATGATCCGGAGCGGCGAAACGTCGCCTCCGGCGACCGCATCGCGGAGGGCCCGGGTCACCGCCATCCCCCCCATGCTCTGCACTTGGAGGTCGATGATGGCGATATCGAACGTCGATTCCGAGGCCAGGTCGACGACGGCCTTCGGATCCTCGCTCACGACGATCCGGTCGCTCTCGCCGGACAGCGCCGAGCGCACCTGGTTCTGCACCCAGGCATCGTCGGCAACGAGCAGGATCGATGGCATCGCCCGCACGATAGACCACGGCGGATAGGTTCTCGACGGCGGCGAGTTCCGGTGTTCGCCCGGCTTCCTACACTCGCCCGGTGCGCTCCCGACTCCTTCTGCTTGGTCTGCTCGCCACGTTTCTGGCCATGCCCTTCGCCGCCTCGGCCCAGGAGGATCGTGTCGTCCACATCATCGAGGTGACCGGCGTGCTCGACGGGCGCAAGGCGGACTTCGTCGTCGACGCCATCGAGCGAGCGGCGGCGGCGGGCAACGTCGAGGTGGCGATCCTCCAGGTCGACTCACCCGCCGCGGTGCTGGACCGAGAGCAGTACGAGACTCTCCGTCAGATGATCGCCAACCCGCCACTGCCGCTGGTGGCGTGGGTGGGCGAGGCCCCGGCGGTTGTTTCTGGTGGGGTTCTCGACCTGGTCACCAGCGCCCCGCTGCGGGTGGCGGCCCCCGGGGTTCGTGCCGGCCACTGGACCGGGGGACCCGACTTCGAGGGGTCGACCGGCGAGCCTCCGTCGGCGATTTCGGCGGCCGGGATGGCCACCGGGTTGGTCACGGTGGACGCCCCGGTGCCGGGCGTCTTCGATCTTGTTCAAGCCGAGACCGCCTCGCCGCGACAGGTCGCCCAGGCCCTCGACGGAATGATGGTGGCGGGGGAGCAGCTTTCGACCCTCCGGCCGTTCACCGATGCCGACGGCACGACAGGGATCACCCTTCTCGCCACCGTGATCCAACAACCCGGCTACTGGACCCAACTGCTCGGGCTTGCCTCTCGCCCTGAAGCTCTCTTCTTCTTCCTGGTGGTGGGGTTGACGATCGCCGCCTTCGAGTTCTACGCCATCGGTCCGGGGATCGCCTCCGGGGTGGCGGCCGCCTGTCTCGCTCTGGCGGCGGCGGGGATGACGGTCCTCCCGGTCCGGCTACCGGTGCTGGTGCTGGTGGTGGGGGCGATCTGGCTCCTGTCGGTGTCCTACCAGCGGGGCGGGGTCGTCGCCCTGTCCGGGTTGGGGTTGGTCGGCCTGGCGGTAGGGGGTTTCACCCTGACCGATGCCGCCCCGCAGGTGGCCCCATCGGTGGTCGGTGTCCTGCTCACCATCGCCTCTGCCGCCTTCTTCTTCCTGCTGGCGATGCCGGTGGTGGCGCGCTCCCGCTTCAGCACCCAGACCATCGGTCGGGAGGGTCTGATCGGACGGGAGGGAGTGGCCACGGTCGATTTCGGACCCGACGGCGAGGTCGAGGTGGAGGGCGGTCGCTGGAAGGCGACGGCCCATCGGGAGTCCGGAATCCGGGCGGGGGATCCACTGACGGTGACCGCCGTCGACGGCTGGTATCTGGAAGTGGCGCCAAAAGATCGCGAAAAATAGCGGCAATATTCCAGATTTTCCCTGGTGGATTCTCCCAGGCGATCCTAGGTTCTCCCCTCGCACGGCTAGGAGGAGGACTGTTCGTGACTTCGAGGGATGATTGGCAGACCCAGTCCCTGTGTCGGGGAAACCACGCCCACTTGTTCTTTCCCCCCAGCACGTTCGAACGTAAAGAGGAACGGGAACGCAGGGAGTTGCGGGCGAAGGCGATATGTCGGGTCTGTCCCGTCATCGAGGCCTGTCGTGAGCACTCGCTCACCATCCGCGAGCAGTTCGGGATCTGGGGCGGGCTAACGGAACTCGAGCGCCGCGAGGTCATCATCTCTGTGATGGCCGGCTGACTCCTTCTCGCAGCCGCCGCCGATCGCCCATCCGCACGGTGAGTCCACCCTTGCCGTCGGCCCACTCCAGGAACGGGACGGCGTACTTGCGCGACATGCCGGTGGCGTCTTTGAATTCGGCCACGGTGAAGGGCTGTTCCAGTCTCCCCAGCGACTCGACGATGGACTCGATCTGAGCGGGCAGGAAGACGAACTCGTCTGACACCTTGACCACTCGACCCTCCCGCACGAGGGTGTGGATCACCTCCGGGTCGAGACCCAACTCCGGGATGCGGGGGAGGGCGGGCACCCCGGCCGTCTCGAGCATCCGGGCGGCGGTCGCCCAGGCCGTCTCCTGGGCATCGGTCAACCCCACCCGATGGTCGGGTGTGTGGACCTGAGCCGACTCGACAATGAGACCTGCCGCGGTGCAGACGATCGTGAGGGTTCCTTGACCGATCCCCAACTCACCGGCCAGGCGGGCTGCCGGCATTCCCGGACGCAGCGGATTCTGGTGCTGGAAATCGATCACCTTCCGGCTGGCTTCGGCCCCCAGACGTTCGATCTCCCGGGGGTGGAATGCCACTCCATCGACCACCGGGGCAGACACCCGTCCCCCGCCCGTCTCGGCCGCCAGCCGATCGACCGGGTAGCTGCCCCGGGCCTCCAGCAGACCGGCGGCCACCTCGTCCGCCGATCGAGCCTGGCTCACCTGGCGCGAGGTGTGACGGATGGCTGCCGCCCGTCGTGGAGGGCGCGGGTCGATCACCACTCCGCCCCCCACCACCAACCTCCTGCCCGATTCGCGCAGGATGAATCGATCCCCGTGCACCAGCGGCAGCGCCTCGGGCAGTTCGATCAGCGCAAGGGCCTCATCCAGCATCCGGACCCGGGCCGGCCAGGCTCCGCTCCCGACATGGACGTGGTAGGCGCCCCGATCTGTCAGTTCATCGACGTAGCGGGCCGGCGTCACGGTGGCGGTGAAGCGTTCCGACAGGGTGAAACCGCCGGGAACACCGAGCATGGCGCCCCGGCCCACCTCGGAGCGGTCGACCCCGGTGAGCCCGAGCGCCACCCGGGTGCGGGGCTCTACCCGCACGACCTCCCTCTCGTGGCTCTGGAGTGACCGGATCCTGACCTCTCGTTCCCCGGGAAAGAGGATCATCCGGTCGCCCACCTCGACGTGTCCACCCCCCAGCGTCCCTGTCACCACTGTGCCTGCCCCCGCCACCGAGAACGAGCGGTCGATCCAGAGCCGGGGACGGCCCGCCGGGGCCGGCGGGAGGGTGTCGACGGCAGCAGTCAGCGCCGTCACCAAATCGTCCAGGCCGTCGCCGGTCTGGGCAGAGACGGCCATGATGCTGGCGCCGGAGAGGGAGGTGGCGGCCACGTGTTCCTCGATCTCGAGTCGGGCCAGATCGACCAGGTCCGGGTCGACTCGATCGCACTTGGTCAGCGCCACCACTCCTCGATCGACGCCCAACAGGTCGAGCACCGCCAGGTGCTCCTCCGACTGGGGCATCCAACCCTCGTCGGCCGCCACCACGAACAGGGCGACATCGATCGTCTCGATCCCGGCGAGCATGTTCTTCATGAACCGCTCGTGTCCGGGGACATCGACGAAGGACACCGGGCGGCCATCGGGAAGAACCGACCAGGCAAATCCCAGGTCGATGGTGAGGCCCCGTTCCTTCTCCTCCCGCCACCGGTCGGGATCGCGGCCGGTCAGGGCGCGGACCAGGGTCGACTTGCCGTGGTCGACGTGCCCGGCGGTCCCGATCACCGCCATGTCGACGCCACCACCGCCCCGAGCGCCTCATCCTGGCCGGGGAGGACGGATCGCAGGTCGAGCAGCAGACGACCTTTGTCGCGACGTCCGATGACCGGGGGATCGGCGGAAAGGAGTCGGAGGTATCCCTCATCGGGGCTTCCGGGAGGGGCCACTGCCGGCGACGGGACCTCGGCGCCGGGCACGCTGCCTGCCCCCACCGTCGAGGAGGTGGCAACGATTGGCATCGTCGGGGCCACCCGTCGGCAGCGGGCCTCGAGGTCGGCGTAGGAGGCGGTGGCCATCGACCAGAAGGGAAGCTTGGAGGCGCTGCCGTCGGCATACCGCTCCAGGGTGAATGACAGGGCCGCCAGGGTGGGCCCATCGACACGAAGCGCTCTTGCCACCGGGTGCCGATCGAGCCGGGCGATCAACGATTCCCGTCCTACCAGGATCCCGGCCTGGGGGCCACCCAGCAGCTTGTCCCCCGAGAACATGACCAGGTCTGCGCCCGCCTCCAATGATTGGCGGATACCCGGTTCGCCCGCCAGCCACTCGGGGGGAGGCCCCGCCAGCCAGGGGGTGCGGTCGTCGAGCAGTCCACTGCCGGCATCGAACAAGAGGGGAAGGGATGACTCCGAGGCCAAACCCGCCAGCTCCTCGATGCTCGCGTCATCGGTGAACCCGCTCACCCGGTAGTTGGAGGGATGGACTTTGAGGAGGAGGGCGGTGTCGGGGCCGATCGCCGCCCGATAGTCGCCGAGGCGGGTGCGATTGGTGGTGCCGATCTCCACGAGACGGGTGCCGGTGGCTGCCATCAGATCCGGAAGCCGGTAGGAGCCTCCGATCTCGATCAGCTCACCTCTCGACACCGGAACCGAGCCCCCGGCCGAGAGCGCCACCAGGGCCAGGTAGAGGGCGCCGGCGTTGTTGTTGACCACCATCGCCGCCTCGGCCCCGGTGAGTGTGGTCAGCAGGCGGTGGGCGTACCCGCCCCGCTTGCCACGGTTCCCGGTGGCCAGATCGAGCTCGAGATTCGTGTAGCCGGCGGCGGCCCGGTGGGCGGCGGCGGCAGCCTCCTCGTCGAGTGGCGCCCTCCCCAGGTTGGTGTGGAGGAGGACTCCGGTGGCGTTGATCACATGGGTGGGGCGTGCCTGGAGCAGGGCCTGTGCCGCCTCCCGGGCGTATCGCTCCGGGTCGGCGGGCTCGGCGGCTTCGATCCTCGTCCTGGCGGTGGCTATCGCCGCCCGGGCGATCTCGACGGCGAGGACCCGTGGCAGCCCGGCCGGGATCGCCCCGGTGAGTCGGTCGACGGAGGGAAGGTCGCGCAGGTCCATGAGAGTTCGAGCCTAGGAGGACCCGCCAGGCAAGCACGTCGCGAGGCCTCAGCTATCGGGCATCAGCTATCAGCCATCAGCTGGAGCGTGCCCGGCTTTGTCCTTCCCTCCGGT
>DAIOGO010000166.1:0-5392 GCA_036745195.1 Actinomycetota bacterium
GGCCACCGAGAGCAATACCGCCGGGACCAGCAACAGTCGCAACGATCGCCGGGCCCCTCTCGCCCACCGCTCGCCACCGCTCCTGAACGCCACCACGAAACTGGCCAGGTAGATGGCCAGCGGGATTGTCCACAGCAGCGGGAATGCGGCGACGTCGACCGAAAGGTGACGGGTGACCCCGAGCAACGCCAACGACGGGACGAAGGCGGTGGCTGCCCATGTGAGCCTGCGTTTCCAGGCAACCCTTGTCACAACCCGGCTGCTTGCCTCCCACGAACGGACCAAGCGGGCCGCCGCGATCGTCAAGAAGACGAACCCGACGTATCCACCGGTCCACCAGATCGCCTGTGCCCGCAGCGGCATCAATCGCTCTATGACGAGCGGATACCCGAGCAGGCCGAGCACGCTGCCCAGATTGCTCAGGCCATACAGGAAGTACGGGTCGTTTGCCCTCGGAGCGCCGGACTTGGCGAACCAGGCCTGGAGAGTGGGGCTGGCGGTCGAGAGCACAAAGAACGGTGCCCCGACCATCACCGTGAGGGCCAGCACGACCGCCATGGCCGGATTGGCGGCGGCGGAACCGGAGGGCGGCAGCACGATCGGCAAGGCCAGAAGTGGGAGGGCAGCGAGGGCGGCCTGGATGACCTTGTGGCGGCGACTGTCGAGCCGGGCCAGGTAGTGGGCCGCCAGGTATCCGAGGAGGAGATTCACCTGGAAGAAGACCAGCGCCGTGTTCCACACCGAGGCCGATCCTCCGAAGCGGGGCAGGAGCATCTTGGCGACCATCAACTCCACCCAGAACAGGAGCATCGACCCGACCAGGCTCCAGCCTCCGAATACGGCTACCAACCAGCGTGAGGGAGCCACTGGCGCGGCTTGGACTCGGGAGGTGGTTTGTAGCACGGCTTGAGGTTCGGCACTGGAGGCCCCCGCCTTTAGGGACCCTTGTCTGCCGTGCCTGGTCATGGACCCACCCTCGGGGTCAACCCCGGAGTTCGTCGATCAGGGGCTTCGCCCACTCCGCTCCCAACTCGAGCAGGTGGGGGTCGTCGTTGAGGGTAGAGAGATGACTGGCCTCGACCGTTGCCCCCAGCTTGTCGATGGTGTATCCGATGTCCAGTTGTGTTTCGTGGTTCTCGGTCACGAACCCGATCGGCGCGAACACGATGGCCTTCGCCCCGAGCGTGACGAGGTTCTTGGCTGCCTGATCGACGTCGGGGGTGGTCCACTTGCCGGGCACGGGGTGGTTCATCCAGGCGGCTGTGATCAGCGGATACTTGCGGATCAAGCGCTCCTGAATGGCGTAGTAGAGGGCGGTGCTCTCGCGCACTCCGGTCTCCATGCCCTTGGTTTCGAGGGGGCAGCCGTGGAGGCAGAGGGCGATCCCGATCTGAATCGGGGCGTAGCGGCTGCGCAGGGGGGCGATCCCCGCTTCGATGTGAGCGGTCAGGCGTTCCTGAAAGTCGGAACGCTCCCAGAAGGAGGGCAGGTAGCGGATGTCGGAGACCCAATCGTGGTTCCCGTCGAGCGCCCCGTTGATCTGTTCGAGCACCAGGCCACCGGTGAAGACGGAGTCGACCACGAGCCACGGGTAGATCAGGATCCGATCGAACCCGGCGGCCCGGATCTCCGGAAGCACCTGCTCGGGAAGGAACGGCTCTACGAAGTTGTAGGTCTTGAACACCGCCACGTCGTCGCCGTATGACTTCTTGAGGTGAGCCTCGATCCCGGCCCGCTGGCGCTCGAAGATGTCGTTGTGCGGCGAGTGGTAGTGATTGGCGGCGTGCCACTCCTTGCGCTGCTGTCGTTCGAGGCGTCGCGAGAGGATCGGGATCGAGCGATCCGGGAACTTGATCGACTTCGACACGAGGAGACGAAACGACCGCTCGTTGTATTCGGCGAACTCGTCGTAGTGCTCGACTTCGCCGTACCCCGTGAGCAACACCGCCACCCTGGATCCCACCTAACCCACCTCCAATCGAGTTCCCGGGAGGCTACAAGGCCGCCATTGTCGATGCCGGCGGCACGAATCCCACCTGACAGGATCTCCGCTCCGGCGGTAGGCTGCCCCGGGTGGGCGGGATGCGGCTTGTCAGGCTGGAGCAGGCGAGGAACGGCGCCGGGGGCGGTAAGGCCGCCGGCCTTCGTTGGTTGAACCGCCAGGGTGTTCGCGTTCCCGCCACCTGGGTCCTGCTCGATCCGGTCGCCGACCACCGGCAGCTCTCCCGGGTCCTCGCCTATCTGGCGGATTCGGGCGGCCGCTTTGCGGTCCGATCGTCGGCCAATGTCGAGGACGGCGGTGACCGGTCCTATGCGGGCCAGTTCACGACCGTCGTCGATGTGGCCGGTCTCGATCAGTTGGTCGAAGCGGTGGTAGCCATCATCCAATCCGGCCTCAGCGACGGACTCGGGGCTTATCGCCGGCAGGCGGGCGACCAGCGGCCGATCGAGATGGGGGTGGTGATCCAGGAGATGGTGGAACCGGTCGTGTCCGGGATCGCCTTCTCCAAGAACCCCGTCACCGGTATCTCCGAGGTCATCATCGAACTAGCCCCGGGTCCGGGGACCGGGCTGGTCGAGGGGCGGGTGACACCCGACCGGTGGGTCCATCGGTGGGGGGATTTCGTGGAGACGCCGGCCACAGACCATCTCGGGGCCGGTGTGGTTGCCTCGCTGGTGGCAACCGTCGGCCGTCTGGCAGATGCCTACGGGGCGCCGCTCGACCTCGAGTGGGTGTACGACGGCTCGGAGGTCTGGTGGGTGCAGGCCCGTCCCATCACCGGCCTCCAGGGCCACACCATCTACTCGAGGCGGATCGCCAAGGAGGTCATGCCGGGGATCATCCTGCCGCTGGTGTGGTCGGTCAACGTTCCGATGGTCAACACCGCCTGGGTGCAACTCTTCCGGGAGGCAGTGGGACGGCTCGACATCCAACCGGAGGATCTGGCCCGTTCCTTCGGGTACCGCTCGTACTTCAACATGACGGCCATCGGCGAGATCTTCGCCGCCATGGGCATGCCCCGGGAGTCGTTGGAGTTGCTGCTGGGTCTTCCGGCCGGGTCCGACCAGCCCCGGTTCAAGCCGACCGCCAAGACCATGGCCAAACTCCCGCGCCTGACGGTCATGATGCTACGGCTGTCGGCATACGGGAGCGAGGTCGACCGCCTGGTGCCGGAGTTCGCCTCCGACTACCGCCGGTTCGCCGATCGGGAACTGGAAACGATCGATGACCGCACTCTGATGGCGGAGATCGAGGAACTGCAACGAATCGGCGTTCGGGCCGCCCGGGCCAACATCGTCACCCCTCTCCTCGCCAATGTCTACGCCTCACTGCTCGGTCGGGCTCTCCGGCGCCACGGTGTGGATCAGGCGACGGTCGATCTGACGGCCGGTTTCGACATGACACCATTCGACCCGACCGCCGACATGAGTCGTATCGCCGCAGACATCGGTGCGCTCGATCCGGGCATCCAGGAAGCGATCCTGCGGGACGGGATGAATGCGTTGCCGGCCACCCTCGTCCCGAAGGTGGAAGCCTTCCTCGACAAGTTCGGGCATCTGAGCGACTCGGGCAACGATTTCTCGATCCCACCCTGGCGTGAGATCCCCGACACGGTGGTCAGGCTGATCGCCTCACAGGCGAGAGACCCGCGGTCTTCGTCCCGACTCCACTGGCGGGAGGTGAGCCATACCCTGCCCCGCCGTCATCGGCCGATCGGGGGGTTGCTCCACCGCCGGGCGGGGGCCTTCATGCACCGGCGCGAGGCGGTTTCGTCCGTCTACACGTTCGGCTACGGCCAGTTCCGCCGCTACTTCCTGGAGGTTGGCCGGAGACTGGCCGGCCGAGCCGTCCTGGCAGAGGCAGGCGACGTGATGTACCTGACCTTGGCGGAGGTCCGGTCGGCGATGATGGACACCGACCGGAGGAAAGACCTGGTGGAGATCGTCGCCGCCCGTAAGGCCGAGGTCGCCGGCGCCGGATCGCTGGAGGTCCCGGATGTCATCTACGGCGACGACTTCGTCGCTCGTCCACCCCTCGACCCGCACGCCACCACCTGGACCGGAACCGCCACGTCGCGGGGCTATCACGCCGGCCCGGTGCGGGTCGTGCGCGGCCTGGCCGATTTCGAGCGGGTCAAGCCTGGCGATGTGGTGGCGATCCCGTACTCCGATGCGGGCTGGACCCCGCTCTTCACCCGGGCCGGGGCGGTGGTGGCAGAATCCGGGGGCATGCTGTCACATAGTTCGATCGTCGCCCGCGAGAACGGGATCCCGTGTGTGGTCTCGGTGGCCCGGGCGATGCAGATCCCGGAAGGGGCCATGGTCAGCGTCGATGGCCACCGGGGATTGGTCGTTCTCGAGGAGATGCCATGAGGCTGCGGCGTACGGTCCCACTGGCGTCGTTCGGATACTTGATCGGTTCGGTCTCCTTCGCCCGGCTCGTGAGCCGCCGGGCGGGGGGCTCTGCCGGAGCCGCTCCGATCTCGGTGAACCTCCCGGGAGGGGCGGCGATGGACTACACCGGGGTCAGCGCCACGTCGGTGGCGGTCGAGAGCGGGCCGCGCTGGGGGATCATCACCGGAGTGCTGGACACCGCCAAGGCGTTCCTACCGACGTTGCTGGCGAAGAAGCTCCTGAAGGGACGCACGGATCATCTGGTGGTGGCCACCGCCGTCATCGTCGGCCACAACTACCCGCTCTATCACCGTTTCAAGGGTGGTCGGGGCCAAACCGCCTTCTATGGAGGCGTGATGGCGATCGACTGGCGGGCGATCCCGGTCACTACCGCCGCCGGGACGGTGCTCGGGCTTTCGGTCATGAAGGACATGCTGGCCGCCTACACGATCGGCATGTGGCTGACCGTTCCCTGGTTTCTCTGGCGACGGAAGCCGGCCGAGGCGGTTTACGCCCTGGCCGCCAACGGCTTGTTCCTGGTGGCGATGATCCCCGAGACGAAGGCCTATCTGGAGAAACGGCGCAAGGGTGAGGTCGCCAAGCTTTCGTCCTGGCGCGAGTTTCTCCGCTCCTACCCGGCGATGCGCCGGGGCGAGTCCGCCGGGCCCGCCGGGTCCGACGACCCGGCGGACGGCGCTGCCGGCGGTAAGCCTGCCCGCTAGCCTCGGCGGAGTGAGCGCCACCCATCTCGCCCGCTTCGACCACGCCGCCTGGGGGAGAAACACTCCGTTGATCATCGGGGTGGCCGGTGGGTCCGGCTCGGGCAAGACGACGATCGCCGAGGCCCTGGTCGAGGCGATCGAGGGTGTGGCCTACATCAAGCACGACGCCTATTACCGCGACCTGCCCTCGCTCACCTTCGAGGAACGCAGCAGGGTCAACTACGACCACCCCGAATCACTGGAGACCAACCTGCTCGTGAAGCACCTCGAAATGC
>DAIOGO010000167.1:0-5385 GCA_036745195.1 Actinomycetota bacterium
GCGTGAGCGTTCTCGCCGCCACCATGTCGCCGACACGGGCCAGATCGGCCGAATTCGGGCGCGCCATGAAGACGCCGATTCGTCGACCACCCGCCCGCAACAGCGGACCAAGCAGAAAGGCCTGCAACATCGAAGGCACCGTCCCGCCCACAATGGCGGATCGTCCTCCTCTGGCGAGGGCTCTCCGTACCGCCAACGCCGAGCGGTAGCCCGCCAGGTCGATGATGTGGTGGTAGCGGCGACCGCGCCTGGTGTAGTCCTCCTTGGTGTAGTCGACCACGTCGTCGGCGCCCATTGACCGCATCAGATCGAGCTTCCACCCGTTGTCCACGCCCGTGACCCTGGCTCCCGCCCGCTTGGCCAATTGAATGGCCAGTGTCCCCGTCCCGCCACCGGCGCCGGTGATCAGGACCTCCTGGCCCTCCTGAATGCCTGCCGTCGCCTGGAGGGCGATCACCCCCGCCTGGGGGAGAGCTGCCGCTTGTTCGAAGCTCACGCCGGCGGGGATCAAGGCCAGGGTGGCCTGCTCGGGGACAGTCACGTAGTCGGCGAACGACTGTGAACCGTGCCAGAGCAGGTCGCCGAAGACGGCGTCGCCGGGTCGGAAACGCTCGACGCCCTCACCGACCGCTTCGACGATCCCGGCGACGTCCGACCCGGGGAAATGCCCTCGTGGGCGGAAGAGACCACCGAAGCGGGCATAGAGCGGCTTTCCCACCAGGCTCTCCCAATCGGAGGCGTTGAGGGAGGCGGCCTTGACCCGGATGAGCAGCTCGCCCGGGGCCGGAGCAGGTCGATCCACCTCCCGGAGCTCGAGCACCTCGGGAGGTCCGTAGCGCTCGTAGTACAAGGTTCGCACCGGTTCTCCTCGGATGGGGCAGCTCCATTCTGGCCGCCGCCAGACGGCGGTGTCGTCTTCCTTGACGAGGCAGTTCGGAGGTTCGCTAACCCCGGGCCGGGGGCTACTGTCGCCTGCTGTGCCGTCCCTCTACCCCGATCAAGCTCCCGACCCCGTGCGTCCGGCGGCGGTGGTCCAGCGGTGGGAGACGCTGACATTCCTGCATTGGCGTTACCCGCCGGAGGAGGTCCAAACCATCCTCCCGGCAGGACTCGAAGTCGACGTGTTCGACGGTTCCGCCTGGGTGGCCCTCGTTCCTTTTCGGATGGTGAGGGTGCGGCCGCCGTGGGCGCCGCCGCTGGGGCCGCTCACCACGTTTCCCGAAACCAATGTGCGCACCTACGTGCGCGGGCCGGATGGGGGAGTGGGGGTGTGGTTCATGTCCCTCGACGTCACCCGCCTGCTCGGGGTGGCGGTGGCGCGCACCCTCTTTCACGTTCCGTACTGCTGGTCGGCGATGACGATCCAGCCAGAGGGCGGGACCATTCACTACACGGCCACCCGGCGGTGGCCGGCGCCACGCGGAGCCACCTCCCGGGTGACGGTCCAACCCGGAGAGTCGGTCGAGCCAAACGATCTCACACGCTTTCTCACCAACCGTTGGAGGGCGTATACGACGATCGGCGCCGGGAAGCCGGCGTTCGCCCCGGTCGCCCACGAGCCGTGGCGGCTGCGCACCGCGACCACCCTCGAGGTCGACGACGAACTCGTCTCCGCCTCGGGGTTGGAGAGGCCGGACGGTCCACCATTGGCGCACTACGCCGAAGGGGTTTCCGCCCGGGTGGGTCGGGTGACGCCGGCCTGAATCACGCCCCTTCGACCAGGGATGAGTGGGGGGCAACGCCGAGACGTTGCCCCCCACAAACCATCCTCACATCGGGACTGCTTCGTACACGCTCACGCTCGAGCCCATGGGGCAGTTGGTGAGCAGCTTCTCGGCGGCCTCCATGCTCTCGGCCGAGACGATGGTGTAGCCGGTGATGGCGCTGTCGTCGGTGGGCAGGTCGGTCGAGCCGTTGGCGGTGACCGCCCTCCCAGGTCCGAACGGGTTGCCCGAGTCGACGATGCTCTCGCCGATCTCGCCGAACCAGGCGGTCCAGGCATCCATCGCCGTCTGGGAGGCGTCGCCCCAGCCGTGGTACAGGTAAACGAACTTCTTCACAATCGTCCCTCCTCGGGGTGGTCGGTGCCCAGCGCTCGGGCATAGTTCTCCAAGGTCTCCCGCTCGTCCCCCCAATAGGGGTGGAATTGTCCGGTCCATTCCTGCAGCAGCCGGAGCGGCCCCCGGGAAAGAGCGAGGAAGTTGGTGCGTCCGACTTTCTTTCGGATGACCATTCCTGCCTCTTCGAGGATCCGGACGTGCTTGTGGATGGCCGGGAGCGACAGATCCCGCATGGCGGCCAACTGGCTGATGGAGCGGGGTTGCCGGCTCAATGCCAGGACGATCTCGCGCCGGTGGGTGTTGGCGAGAGCGTCGAAGACATGATCGAGACCGGATTCCTGGTACATCAGATAGTTAACCGTTAGGTGAACTATGGACCTGGCAAAGGCACTTGTCAACCGGTTTGTCGGAACGGGGACCTTCCCGGCCCCTCGAACTGTGGGCCCAGAACGACACCACGTGTAGCTGTGAACCCAGGGTTCGCAGCAACACGGCCTACTCCGGGACTTCCGGCACTTACTCGGAGTCGCCGGTCATGGCAGGGTGCTCAGAAGGGGACGTGACAGGCGCGTGTGGAAGGAGAGCGCATGCGCAATCACTTCGGACCGGCTTCTGCTCGTCGTCGACCCCGCCGGCTCTGGTCGGGTGTGGCCGCCTGGACGGTGGCAGTGGCCCTTGCCGTGCCCGGGACCGCGGCGGTGGCGGCAGTGGAAGACCATGTCGAGTCCATCACGGTGATGGCGACGACCGACCTTCACGGATACGCACTGAACTGGGATTACTTCAACAATCGCCCGTTCACAACCGAAACCGGCCTCGCCAAAGTGGCCACGCTGGTCGAACAGGTGAGGGCGGATCGGGGCGAGGAGCGAACGTTGTTGCTCGACAACGGCGACACGATCCAGGGTTCATCGCTCGCCCAGTACTTCGCCAAGATCGAGCCAATCACCCAGACCGGGGCCACCCACCCGATGGCGACGGCGATGAACGCCATGGACTACGACGCCATGGTCGTGGGAAACCACGAGTTCAACTACGGGTTGCCCTATCTCCGCACCTTCGAGGACCAGTTGGAGTTCCCGCTCTTGGGAGCCAATGTGCTCGAGTGGGGGACCACCACCCCCGCCTTCGTCCCGTACGTCATCGAGAAGATCCAGCTCAAAGGGAGCAAGCCGATCCGGGTCGGGATCCTGGGTGTGACGACCCCGGGGAGCGCCATCTGGGACAAGGGACATGTGACCGGAGTGGTGTCGTTCGAAGGAGGTGTCGAGATCGCCTCCAAGTACGTGCCGATGATGCTCGCCCAAGGAGCGGACATCGTCGTCGTGCTCGCCCACAGTGGCGCGACGACCGGCTCCTCGTATGGCGATGCCCTGCCCTGGCCCGAGAACTTTGCCCGGCTGCTGGCCGAGCGGGTGCCGGGGATCGATGCCATCGTGGCCGGACATTCCCACGTCAACCTCCCGCAGACGCTGATCGTGAACCCCTCGACCGGCGAAGAGGTCCTGCTGTCGCAACCGCTCAACTGGGGACGCCGTTTGACGGTGATGGACTTCGACCTGGCCAAGGTGAAGGGCCAGTGGCAGGTGACGGCGAAGTCGTCGACCACCCTGCCGGTTACGGGCGTTCCCGAGGATGAGGAGCTTGTGTCGTTGCTGGCCGGTCCGCACCAGGACACCCTCGACTATGTCAATGGTGTGATCGGGACCTCGCTGGCGTCGATGTCGCTTGCCGATGCCCGCTATCGGGACAGTGCCGCCCTCGACTTCATCAACTTCGTCCAGGCCGAGGCCGTCGAGAAGGCCTTGAGCGGCACTCCGGCCGGGTCGCTGCCGGTGCTTTCGATCGCGGCGCCGTTCAATCGAACGGCCGGTATCCCGGCCGGGGCGGTCTCTGTTCGGGATGTCGCCGGCATGTACATCTATGACAACACGATGCTGGCGATCGAACTGACCGGGGCACAGCTGAAGGACTATCTGGAGCGGTCGGCTCAGTTCTTCAAGACCCCGACCGGACCCGGGCCGTATACCCCCGAAGATGTCTCCGGTGTCGGGCCCGACTACAACTACGACGTCATCTACGGGCTGTCCTACGACATCGACATCGCCCAACCGGCGGGTTCGAGGATCACCAACCTGTCGTACGGGGGTCTCCCGATCGTTCCCACCGACCGTTTTGCGGTGGCGATCAACAACTACCGACAGAACGGTGGCGGCGGCTTCCCCCATGTGGTCGGCGCCCCGATCCTGTGGAACCCTCTGATCGACATCAGAGAAACCATCATCGATTGGGTGAAGACGAACGGAACCATCGATCCCTCCCAGTTCTTCAGTGTCGACTGGAGGCTGGTCCAGGGTTCGACACCGGTGGTGGTCATCCCCTGACTTTCGACCGGAACTGACAGAAACAACCCCGGGGAGCGGTCCCCGGGGTTGCTGTCAGCGGGAAGGCGGCCCGAACCGTGGGCCCAGAACGACACCACGTGTAGCTGTGAACCCAGGGTTCGGCGTCACACCACCCGGGACAGGCCCGGGAGGCGAGCGAGGAGCGAGCCCACGCCAAAGCTCAGGGCCACACCGAGTGAGGCGACCAGGAAGTACTCGACTTCGGGGGCCCAGGGCACCCACCGGCTGGCGAGGATCAGTCCCACCAAGATGAGTTGGTGGAACAGGAAGGCGGCGTAGGCGGCCCGGCTCATTGCCCGGGCCAAGCGTCCCTGATGGTCGAACCTCCGCCCGAACACCTCAACCAGCCACAGTGACATGGCCACGATCAGGGCTCCCTCGAGGACGGCGATGGTCAGCGACTGCCAGGTCCCACCGCCGGCGTAGTCGTCCATGTTGGCGCCGGTGGCGGCCGCCGATCCGATCACCAGTGCACACAGGGCGACGGCGCCAAGGGCCAGGCGGCGCATCCGGACTCCGAACGAACCCCCGAGATGCTGGTACCAGCCGCGTTCGGCTCCGATCACGCCGAGGGCAAACCCCGTCACCCAGCCGGCAGTTTGTCCGAGTGCCAGTCGGCCGAACTCCACGCCGAGCGGTATCGCCAGCCGGATCAGGTAGGACACGACCGCCACCCCGGTCACCGCCGCCACCAGCGTCCGCATCCGGGGCGGTCCCGGTTCGACGGCCCTGGCTGGTCGGATCGTCCTCACCACCGCATAGATGGCCGAGAAGAGGAGGAGCACCCCCAAGAACCAGGTGGGACCTGGTGCCGGGGGCCACCAGATGAACGGAACGAAGGCCCAGAACCCCTTGTCCCAGCCGAGGTTGTCGGGGTCGACGTACTCGATCAGCGGGCTCAGGACGATGACGAAGAAGAG
>DAIOGO010000168.1:0-3949 GCA_036745195.1 Actinomycetota bacterium
ACAACATAGCATAGCGAATAAGCTATTGCTGGTCGGGCGAAAATCTGTCGGTCCGGTCGGGTACGGTGCCAACATGACCGCATCACATAACGGTATGCTGACTGGTATGGCAACTTCTCAGATCGCGATCAGGGTTCCGGACGATCTGCTCGAGGAGGTCGATCGAATGATCGAATCCGGGGCGCTCGAGAGCCGGGCCGACGCCGTGCGGCGGGGACTCGAGCATCTAGTGGCGTCGGCCAGGCGGCAACGAATCGACCGGGCGATCATCGAGGGGTATCGGCGGGAGCCGCCTACCGGGTCCGACGAGGTACTGGCCGAGGCCGCCCTCCGCGCCTCGCTGATGGAAGAGCCATGGTGAACGAGCCGCGGCGGGGCGAGGTCTGGTGGGGGGAGATGGAGTCGGTCGGGCGGCGACCATATCTGGTGCTCACCCGGGATGCAGCCATCCCGGTGCTCACGAGTCTGGTCTGTGCCCCGGTGACGACCAGTGTCAGGTCTATCCCGAGCGAACTGCCCCTCGACCGGGCCGACGGGATGCCCCGTTCGTGCGCCGCCACCTTCGACAACCTGCTACCGGTTCCCAAGCGGCTGCTCACCGAGCGGATCACCCGGTTGGGGCCGGAGCGGATGGCCGAGCTGTGCGAGGCGCTGGGCGTGGCCCTCGATTGCTGAGCTGTCCCTGGCCTATAGGCTGATCTAGGTGGACGCGCGACTCGAGCTACTGCGAGGTATCGATCGGCTGAACGCTACGACCTCGGTCCTTCAGCGGGCCCGGCGGGCGGATGCGCGGAGCGGGATGTGGGAGGCGGCCGACGTGCAGTGGTGGTGGCGCCGCCCGCGGGCCAGCGACGACCTGGCGCTCCCGGTCTGGTTCGACGAGGTCGGTCCGGTGGCAGCCGCCGGGCTGACGGCATGGGACCACACCTGGCAGGTGGACGTCTTCGCCGTCCCGTCGCTCTTCGACACGGGAGAGGTGTGGGCGGCGACGTTGGAAGCCGCCGCCGAACACGGGGCCGATCCTCTCGAGCTGCTCGTCGGGGAGGAGGACGCTGCGCTGGCCGGTCTGGCGCTTGCGAGTGGATTCACCATGACCGACGAGTTGTCCGGCACCGCCTGGATGGATGCCGACGAGAGAGCGCCGGTGGTCGACATCGATGGGTTCCTCGTCGTCGACCGCTCGTCACGAGCGGGTCGTCCCCACCCGATGATCGCTCGCAGCGGTGGCGAGGTGGAGCGCCGGCTACGACTGTGCTCGCTCTACGACCCGTCGCTCGACCTGGCGGTCGAAGGCGCCGACGGAACAGTTGCCGGCTACGCCTTGTTCTGGTTCGACCCCACCACGCAGGTCGGCCTCCTCGAACCGATGCGAGTCGAGGACGAGTACCAGCGAAAGGGCCTGGCCCGCCTGCTGTTGACGACCGGACTCGACCGACTCGCCCGCAAGGGGGCCCGCCGTCTCAAGGTTGGCTTCCAGACAGAGGCGGCCCGCCATCTCTACCTGAGGGCCGGTTTTGTGCAGACGTCGGTCGATCGGCTTCTGACTCGCTCCGGCGGCGGATGATGCGCCGGTCGCTCACGCCATCCGGCGTTCGAGCCCGTCGAGCATCAAATCGAGGGTGAACTCGAACTCGGTCTGATCGTCGCACCACCCGAGGGTGGAGTCCGGCCCTTCATGTTCGATGTCGGCCATCATCGCCACCAGGTAGGGGAGTTGGGGGGCGAGGTCTTCGATCATCGACGTGTCCTCGGCCTGTTCCTGGTTGGCCGGCACGAACAGTTCCTGGTTGAACCCCAGCGCCAGGCTGCCGAGGGCGTGCATGGCGTGGTGACCGAGGTCGAAGGAGAACCCCCCCTCCACCATGATCCCGAGGGTGGTGTCCATGTAGCGGAGCAGGGTGGGGGTGATCGTGGTCCTGGTCTCGATCACCGCCGGTGCCCATTTGTGGCGGAGCATCACCCGGCGGGCGGTGAGAATCCGGTGGCGGAGGCTCTGCTTCCATTCGCCGGAAGGAATGTCGAAGCCTCCCAATGCCTGGCCGATCTCCTCGACCACCGCATCGACCACTCCGTCCAGCAGAGCCTCTTTGTTGGCCACATGGTGATAGAGCGACATCGCCTCCACTCCCAGTTCCTGGGCCAGGTTGCGCATCGTCACCGCCCCGATCCCCACTCTGTCGGCGAGTTCGATCGCCGCCGCGAAGATGCGTTCCCGGCTGAGCGGGGTTCGGGTCTCGGACGGCTTCTCGGTGGCGGTCGTCATCGATCCTCATCCTAACCGTACGGAGTAAGGCTTGACAGCCTTACGATGTACAGCTATACCTTACACCGTACGACGAAGGAGAACCACATGACCACCCCCGAGACCAAGGCAGAAAGCGTGCCCTCGATCCCATCCACAATGCGAGCCATCGTCCAGGACCGCTACGGCCAGTCCGAGGTTCTGCAGTTGCGGGAAGTGGTCATTCCCACTCCCGGTGAAGATCAGGTGCTGATCCAGGTGAAGGCGGCCTCGCTCAACATCTACGACCACCACATGACCACCGGCACCCCGTTCCTGGCTCGGTCTGTGGGGGGATGGGGCAAGCCCAAGAACCCGATCCCGGGCACCGATCTGGCGGGGGCGGTGGTGGCGGTGGGCGCCAACGTCACCGGATTGTCGGTAGGCGACGAGGTGTTCGGCGAGGTCGGATACGGAGCCTTCGCCGAGTACGCCCTCGCCGATCCGAAGCGTCTCGCCCTGATCCCCGCCGGGGTCGGCTTCGAGGCGGCCGCCGCCACCCCGATGGCGGGGCTCACTGCCCTCCAGGGCCTCCGTGATCACGGAGGGCTCGTCGCCGGACATCGGGTGATCGTGAACGGAGCCTCCGGCGGGGTCGGGACCTTCGCCGTCCAGATCGCCCGTGCGCTCGGGGCAGAGGTCACTGCGGTGTGCAGTACCGCCAAGGTGGAAACCGCTCGCTCGATCGGCGCCACTAAGGTCCTCGACTACACCTCCTCCGACTTCACAGAGACCGAACGCGGCTACGACCTCTTGTTCGACAATGCCGGCCACCGACCCTGGTCGGAGACCAGCAAGGTTCTGGCCGAGGGCGGGATCAATGTCTCGGTCACCGGCCCCAAGCACGCATTGATGGGACCGTACCGCAACTTCCTCGTCCGCAAGGTGCTGTCCTCGTTCGGCAAGAAGCGGTTCACCTGGTTCACCGCCGCCGCCAAGCAGGAGGATCTCGAGTTCCTCGCCGGCCTGCTCACCTCGGGGGCGTTGGTGCCGGTGATCGAACGTCGTTACCCGCTCGATCGGCTCCCGGAAGCCTTCGAGTACCTGAGCCAGGGCCGCGCCGCCGGGAAACTGGTCATCCAGATGTGACGGTCACCGGTCACCGGGTACCGTTTCCCGCATGGCCCTCCTCAATCCCGCCGCTCGGTCTGCCCTGACCTCCGGTCGCCTCGCCCACCTCGCCACCATCGACCCGGACGGGTCTCCGCAGATGAGTGCGGTGTGGGTCGGCTTGGATGGCGACGACATCGTGACCGGTCACCTGATGGGTGGCCGCAAGGTGCAGAACATCGCCCGCGACTCCAGGGTCACCCTCACCATGGAGACCGAGGGCGACAACGGAATCGGGATGGCCAACTACCTCATGATTCGCGGCACCGCCCGGCTGGTGGAAGGCGGAGCTGCCGAGCTGTTGCAGCGGCTCGCCTACTTGTACATCGGCCCCGGCGTCAGATTTCCGCCGATGGACAACCCCCCTCCCGGGCACGTCATCCACATCACCCCGACTCGGGTGGGAGGGTCGGGGCCGTGGAGGTGAACGACGGTCTCGCCGAACACGTCGTCGAGAACCGGCGATGGTGGGACGGCGACGCCGAGAACTGGGTGGCCGGCGGCGAGCGCAACTGGGCCCAGGCCGAACCGACCTGGGGCATGTGGGACATCCCGCAG
>DAIOGO010000168.1:4049-5277 GCA_036745195.1 Actinomycetota bacterium
AGCTTCGACTTCGCCATCAGCGAATACGGGGCCGTCTTGTGGTGTGATCCCTACCGATGGGTTACGGAAGCGCACCGGCTACTCCGTCCGGGGGGACGGCTGGTCACGCTCAGCATGTCCAGCCTGGCGCATGCCTGCATGCCGGTCGACGGCTCCATTCCGTGCAGCGACACCATGCAGCGCCCCTACTTCGGGATGCACCGTTTCGACTGGAGGGAGGCGGTCGAGGAACCGGGCGGGATCGAGTTCAACCTCACCGTGTCGGACTGGTTTCGTCTGTTCAAGGACACCGGGTTCGCCGTCGACGACTTCATCGAGGTGCAGGCACCCAAACGAGGCAATGAGGTGAGGTACTTCGCCACCGCCGACTGGTCGAATGACCACCCCTCGGAGCAGGTGTGGATGCTGACGAAACGGTGACCGGTCTGAATCAGATCGCCACGAAGGCGGTGGCCAGGCCGGCCAGTCCCAGGCCGACCCAGTGGCGGGGGAGCATCCGTTCCCGAAGGAAGATCGCCGCCAGCACCACGGTGGGGATGGCATAGAGAGCGCCGAGAATGGCCGCCACGCTCAACGGGCCGAGCCGGGTGGCGTACAGATACGAGGTATTGGCGACGATCGAACAAGCCGACCCACCGGCGGTCAGTTTCAAGGCCCCACTCCCCAACCGCACCGGGCTCCCGGTCACCAACACCGCGACACTCCCGACGATGGTGGCGCCGATGAACACGCCCACCACCGGCCACAGCCCGGTGCCGTCGGCGGCGAGACCGAGGACGGCGAATTGGATCCCGAAGGCGGCCCCGCTGGCGAGGCCGTACCAGACACCGCGCGAGTCGAATCGGTCGCCGTCGGAGGCGACCAGCCAGATGGCACCCAGAGCCAGCACCACCCCCACCCAGGCGAGGGGGGAGAGATCCTCCCCTCCGATGGTGGCGGCAACACCAACCGGGAGGAGAGCGGAGATGAAGCCGCTGGTCGGCACCACCGAGGAGGCAGAGGCCTTGGTGAACCCGAGGAACAAGAGGGTCCCACCGATCACCGCCCCCGAGCCTGCCACCGCCCCGACCAGCAGTGCCGACGGCGTGAGTGCCTCGGTTCCGGTGGCGGTGAACGCCAGCGCGGCCATCCCGGGCAGGGCCATGAAACTGAACCACCAGGCAACGGTCACCGGCGACGCCGACCGGGCCGCCCGCCCACCGAACACCGAGGCTCCCCCCCAGACGAG
>DAIOGO010000169.1:0-5269 GCA_036745195.1 Actinomycetota bacterium
TGAAGATCCACGAGTATCAGGCCAAGGCCTTGATGGCGGCCCGGGGCATCCCGGTGCCGTTGGGAGTGATGGCGACGACCGCCGACGAGGCGGCCGCAGCGGTGGCTCCTCTGATCCGGGACAGCGGGAATCCGGTGGTGGTAGTCAAGTCGCAGATTCATGCCGGCGGTCGCGGCAAGGGTCGATTCGTCGAGCACCCCGACCTGGGCGGTGTTTCGGTGGTGACGGCCGGGATCGAGGGCGGGCCCGAGGCGGCGGAGGCGGCTGTCCGTTCGCTGGCTACCCGCATGCTTGGCTCCACCCTCGTCACGATTCAGACCGGCCCCGAGGGCAAAAAGGTGAACCGCCTGTATGTCGAACAGGGAATCGACATCGACCGGGAGTTGTATCTGTCCGTGCTGCTCGATCGGTCGATCGGTCGCAACATCGTCATGGCCTCCACCGCCGGAGGGATGGAGATCGAGAAGGTGGCGGAGGAGCAGCCGGAACTCATCTTCCGCGAGGTGGTCGACCCCGCCTTCGGTCTCCTCGAGTTCCAGGCCGATCGGCTGGCGCTGGCACTCGGCCTGGCCGGTGACGCCGGCGTGGCCTTCTCCGGATTTGTCAGGACACTGACCGCCGCGGCCGCCGAATGGGACACCGATCTGGTCGAGATCAACCCCTTGGTGGTGACCAAGCAGGGCTCCGTCATGGCTCTCGACGGCAAGATGGCCTTCGACGACAACGCGCTCTTCCGTCACCCCGACATCGCCGCGATGCGCGATCTGTCGGAAGAGGACGCCGCCGAATTGGAGGCAAAGGAGACCGGCCTCAGCTACATCACCCTCGACGGGACGATCGGCTGCCTGGTGAACGGCGCCGGGTTGGCGATGGCGACGATGGACACCATCAAGCACTTCGGAGCGGAGCCGGCCAACTTCCTCGACGTGGGTGGCGGCGCCACCGAGGAGCAGGTGACCACCGCATTTCAGATCATCACCCGCGATCCGAATGTGAAGGGCATCTTCGTCAACATCTTCGGGGGGATCATGCGGTGTGACGTGATCGCGACCGGGATCGTCGAGGCCGTCAAGCGGGTCGGCCTCGCCGTTCCGCTGGTGGTCAGGCTGGAAGGAACCAATGTGGAGATCGGCAAGCAGATCCTGCGCGACTCGGGACTGGCGTTGGTGGCGGCCGACGACATGAAGGACGGAGCCGAGAAGATCGTGGAGCTGACGAAATGAGCGTGCTCATCGACCGATCCACCCGGGTGATCGTCCAGGGCCTGGGCAAGACCGGTCAGTTCCACACCGACAAGGCGATCGCCTACGGGACCCAGATGGTGGCGGCGGTGCATCCCTCCAAAGCAGGGACCATCCACCGCTTCGAGGGCGACACAGACCATTCCGGGGTGCCGGGGCGGCCGGATCGCTACGAGCTGGACCTCCCGATCTACCCGACCGTGGTGGCGGCGGTAGCGGCAACCGGG
The DNA here is from genome assembly GCA_036745195.1 of Actinomycetota bacterium. Lineage (GTDB taxonomy): Bacteria > Actinomycetota > Acidimicrobiia > Spongiisociales > ZC4RG35 > JBFHRE01. The sequence goes on from DAIOGO010000169.1 coordinate 1,469, forward strand.
GCCGACACCAGCGTGGTCTATGTCCCGCCCGCCGGGGCGGGGGACGCCATCATGGAGGCGGCCGATGCCGGGCTGCGCCTGGTCGTCTGCATCACCGAGGGAATCCCGGTGGCCGACATGGTCAGGGTCAAGCGGTTCTTGGCCGACAAGCCCACCCGGCTGGTGGGACCGAACTGCCCCGGTGTCATCACTCCGGGAGAGTGCAAGATCGGGATCATGCCCGGCTACATCCACCAGCCGGGCCGGATCGGCGTGGTGTCGCGGTCGGGAACGCTCACCTACGAGGCGGTCTATCAGTTGACCCGGCTCGGTCTGGGGCAGACCACTGCGGTGGGAATCGGCGGTGACCCGGTGAACGGGACCAACTTCGTCGATGTGCTGAAGCTGTTCAACGAAGATCCGGCCACGGAAGGTGTGATCATGATCGGTGAGATCGGTGGAGTGGCCGAGGAGGAGGCCGCCGAGTACGTCCAAGACGAGATGACCAAACCGGTGGCAGGCTTCATCGCCGGCACCACCGCTCCCGCCGGCAAACGGATGGGGCATGCCGGCGCCATCATCTCGGGCGGGAAGGGCACGGCGGCCGCCAAGATCGGGGCCATGAAGGCGGCCGGGATCGTGGTGGCCCCCACCCCGAGCGACATGGGGACCGCGATGGTGGAGGCACTCGGACGTTGAGCGCCGGCCGATCGGCCGGCGGGCGGCGAGGTGGATAGACTCGGTTCATGTGGCCTGCATTCGTAATCCTGGGAATCGTCGTCCTGCTCGTCCTGTGGGTGATGGCGATCTACAACGGGCTCGTCCGCCTGCGCAACCGGGTCGACAACGCCCTAGGTCAGATCGAGGTTCAGCTCAAGCGCCGGTACGACCTCATTCCCAACCTGGTGGAGACGGTCAAGGGGTACGCCTCCCATGAGAAGGAGACTCTCGAGCGGGTGGTCGCCGCCCGCAACGCCGGGTTGGCGGCGCAGACGCCGGGTGCCCAGGCCCAGGCGGACAACCTGCTCACCGGGGCTCTCCGGCAGTTGTTCGCGCTGGCCGAGCAGTACCCGGACCTGAAGGCCAACCAGAACTTCCTCCAGCTCCAGAGCCAGCTCGAGGACACCGAGAACAAGGTCTCGATTTCGCGCCAGATCTACAACGACACCGTCCTCACCTACAACAACAAGGTGCAGATGGTCCCGTCGAACATCGTCGCCTCCATGACCGGGTTCAAGACCAGGGAGTTCTTCGACGCTCCGGGGGAGGCCGACGAGGCCCCCAAAGTCCAGTTCTGATGCGCCGGATCGCCGCCTGGCTGGCGGCGCTCCTCCTGGGGATGCTCCCGGCGGCTTCGGCCCTGGCCGAGAGCTACGTGATCTCGTCGGCGACCGTCGACATGGTGGTCGAGCCGGACGGAGCGGTCAGAGTCACCGAGAGCCTCACGTACGCCTATGACGGCTCGTTCTCGGGCGCCTATCGCGACATCCCTCTCGGTGGAGGGCAACAGATCACCGACATCGCCGTCTCGGAGGAGGGGGTGGCTTACCAACCCGGAGGATGCACCGAACTCGGGTGCAGTTCGCCGCCCGGCACGTTCGGGGTGGTCGATCTCGGTGACAGGACCCGCGTCGTCTGGCACTACGTCGCCAACTCCCAGGTCCGTACCTATCTCGTGTCCTACCGGTTCACCGGAATCGCCAAGGCGTATGACGACACCGTCGACCTGAATGTCAAGGTCTGGGGCGATGAGTGGCAGGTGCCGGCCCAGACCCTGCTCGCCCGGGTGACCTTCCCGCAGCCGGTGGACGAATCCCGGATCCGGGTGTGGGGCCACCCGTCCTCGGTGGACGGTTCGACCGCCATCGACGGTCCCACCGGCGTCTCGCTGGAGGCAACCGATGTCCCGCCCGGACAGTTCGTGGAGTTACGGGTGCTCTTCCCCCGCCAGGCTCTGGCTTCGGCGGGCGGTGCGGTGGTGGTGGAAGGCGACGGGTTCGACCAGATAGTGGAGGAGGAGCAGTCGGCCGACCGTTATGCCCGCCGGCTGTGGATCGCCCGGATCGTGTCCTCGATCCTGCTGATGTTCGTGCCGGGGGGAGCCATCGCCGCCTACGTGTTCTTCCGCCACGGCCGCGAACCGGAGATCGAATACGACCGCGAATACGAACAGGAGCCGCCGTCGGAAGACCCTCCCGCCGTGGTCCAGGGACTGGTCACCCAGGGGAGGGTCGACGCCGATGCCTTCACCGCCACGATGTTCGACTTCATCCGGCGCGGGATCCTCAAGGCAGAGCCGGAGACAGTCGACCGGGTGCTGTTCGGCGACACCACCGATCTCGTCCTGTCGCAGGTGCCCGACGCCCCCCAACCGACCACGATGCACGAGTTGTCCGTCCTGCGGGTTCTGCAACGGATTCTGGGTGATGGACCGCAGCCACTCCGGGAGTTTCGCAAGCTGATCCGGGACGACGCCGCCGCCAACGCCACCGCCTTCAACGCCTTCGTGTCGGAAACCGGCGCCGAACTGACGTCCCGGCGTCTGCTCGACACCCGGGGCCGGACGGTGCTCGGTGCCTCCATGGTCGGACTGTTCCTCGTCCTGTTTGCCGCCATCTTCCTGGCGGGCGGATCGATCATCGACGCCCCCTGGCTGGCGGCCGTGCTGATTGGCGCCCTCTTCTCCAACATGCTCATCCTGGTCGTCTTCGGGGTGTTCCGAAAGACGGCGGTCCGGAGAACCGGCGACGGAGCACTGCTCGGCGCTCGTTGGGAGGCGTTCCGCCGCTACCTGGTGGATTTCAGCCGCATGGAGGATGCCCCACCCATGTCACTGGCGTTGTGGGACAAGTACCTGGTGTACGGGATCGCCCTCGGCGTCGCCGAAGACGTGCTGGAGGCGGCCCGGCTCAAGGCGCCGGCCGAGGTGCAGACGGGCTCCAACCTGTACTGGTTCGGCACCCATGGCTTCACCGGCGGCCACACCCAGAACGCCTTCGCCGGGTTGTCCTCCTCGCTGCGGGGGGCCTTCACCCCGCCGTCATCCGGTGGTGGGATCGGTGGAGGCGGCGGAGGGTTCTCCGGCGGCGGTGGCGGTGGTGGGGGCGGCGGAGGCGGCGGCGCCTGGTGACGGGTGGGTGAGGGACTACGAGAAGTCCCTCGGTGGCCTAGAAGCGCTGTTTGTCGGCGGCGGCGTAGGCAACCACCTGTTCGTCCGCCCGGCACACCGAACGAAGCGAGTCCACCAACTCGTCGACCCTGGCGCCGGGGATGGCCACGGTCAACTCGTCGTCGCCCATGCCGATCCGCTCCCGGGACAGGGCACAACCCATCGAGGCGGCGATCGAACCGGCCGCCGCCCGCGGGATGATCTGGCACTGCGGTTTCCCGGAGAACTCGACCGTGACCGCGTCGGCGATCTCCATCATCTGGCGGGGGGTCACCCGGAGCAGCACCACATCCGGTGTGTCGGTGCCGAGTGGTCCGTAGGTGATCGCCGCCGGTCGCCGGTCGAGGGCGGCGATGCCGGCAAAAGCCTCCATGGTGACCCAGCCGACTTCCAGCAGGGTGCCGACGTCGGACTTGTCGAGGATATCGGCGGCTTCGGCCAACCCGTGGGTGAACATCCCGACCGAGCAGTTCCCGTGATCAGCGGGCACGGTGGTGAAGGTGGACTCATGACCGAAGGCCCAGAACACGCAGGGTGCGGGTACCCGGCCGGACCGGCCATCCGGGGTGGGCTCGGACATCGGCTGGGCGAATCGGGGTGGCCCTTCGGGTTCGGTGTCGTGGAACGAGATCGCCACCGGGGCGTGGGTGAGT
>DAIOGO010000170.1:0-5217 GCA_036745195.1 Actinomycetota bacterium
TCGAGCATCAGAAGGCCCCCATCTCGCCGACCCGACCCCGGTCTGCCAGGAGCATGACCGCCGCGGTCACCACCATCAGGATCACCGCCATTGCCATCGCTCCCGAGTAGGAGGCGGAACCGGGCCGGCCCAGCAGGCGGAACAGGAGGGTGGGGATGGTCATGGTGGCCGGCCGGGCGATGAAGGTCGAAGCCCCGAATTCGCCCAGCGAGACGGCGGCGGCGAACCCGCCCCCGACGGCCAGCGACCTGGCTACCAGCGGCAACTCGACGACCCGCCATGCCCGGCGGGGGGACGCCCCCAGCACCGCCGCCGCCTCCATCAACTCCGCCCGGATCGAACGCAGGGCGGGCACCGTCACCCGCACCACGAACGGGATGGCGATGAGGGAGTGGGCGATGGGCACGATCAGCCACGAGGTTCGGAGGTCGACCGGCCGGTCGAGGGCTACCAGGAATCCCAGTCCGACGGTCACGGCCGAGGTTCCCAGCGGGAGCATCAAGGTCAGGTCGAGGTATCTCGACCAGCGGCGGCCGCTCCCGGCGATGACCCACGCCGCCAGCCCTCCGAGGAGGAGGGCAGTCACCACCGTGATCGAGGCGAAGCGCAGGGAATTGGTGATCGCCTGGGCAGGTGTCACGGCAGTGGTGCCTGCCTCGGCCAGGAATCGCCACCCGGCGCCATTCCCCTGGAAGGAGCGACGCACCAGCGCCACCAGCGGAGTGACCTCGAGGGCGAGGGTCACCCCGACCACCGCCCACACCAGCCCGGTCCGTCGACCGGGGCGGCGGAGCCTGGACATTTCGGGCACCAGTTGGGTGGGAGCCCCACGTTGTGCCCTGGCATAGACCGCCATCACGAGTCCCACGCCCAGCAATTGGGCGATGGCGAGGGCGCCGGCTGCCGGGAGATCGAGGAAGGTCACTGCCAGCCGGTAGATCTCCACCTCGATCGTGCGGTATTTCAGTCCTCCCAGCACCAGCACGACCCCGAACGAGGTGAACGAGAAGAGAAACACGATGGCGGCGGCGGCCAGCAGCGAAGGCTTGAGCATGGGGAGGGTGATGGAGCGAAAGGCCGTGAACCGTCCGGCGCCCAGCACCCGGGCGGAGTCGTACGGGAGCCGGTCGAGGCGGCTCCACGTCGTGCCTACGGTGCGCACCACCACCGCCAGGTTGTAGAAGGCATGAGCCAGCAGGATCGTCCAGATCGAGGCGGGGAGACCCAGTGACAGGAAGGCGGCCGCAACCACCATCGTCGGCATCACGAATGGCACCGTCACCACCGCCCTGACCGCAGACCGGCCCGGGAAGTCGAAGTTGGACAGCACCGCCGTCAGCGGGAGCGCCACCAGGAGTGTCAGCACGGTCGAGGCGAGGGCCTGGCCGAGTGTGAACAGGATCACCCCTCCCGGAAGCCGTCCCGACCAGGGCTGGGTGAGGCTCAGCCGGAGCAGTTCGCCAACCGGGTAGAGAAAGAACCAGCCGATGAACAGGGCGGGGGGAACCGCCATCCACCAGCGGCCGCGTTTCATCTCCGCCCCCGCGATCTCGGTGCCGGACCGACCGTCACGGGAGCACGATCTCGGACCATTCCCGGATCCAACGGTCGCGATTGGCGGCGACGGTTGCCGGATCGATGGCGAGCGGAGCCGCGGGGAAGATGGTGTGGCGGGTGAACTCGGCCGGGATCTCCGCTCGCTCGTTGGCAGGGAGGACGAACCAGGTGATAGGGATGGTCGACTGAAACTCCGGCGAGGCGAGGTAGTCGACGAGGAGGCCGGCCGCCACCCGTTGTTCGGTCCCCGCCAGGATCCCGGCGAACTCGATCTGGCGGTAACACCCTTCGGTGATGACCGCAGTCGGGGCCGCTTCCACCGGCGGGTCGGCAAAGAGGAACTCGGCCACCGGGGAGGTGGCGTAGGAGACGACGATCGGCCGGTCCCCGCCATACCTGGAGAACTCGCTGTAGTAGGCGGTGTTCCAGTCCGGCACCACCTTGGCCCCGTTGTCGATCAGTTGCTCCCAATACTGCTGCCAGCCGTCTTCTCCGAAGCTGGCGATGGTGGCGAGCAGGAAGGCGAGTCCCGGCGAAGACGTGGACGGATCCTCCACCACCAGCATGCCGGCGAACTCCGGGTTCAGCAGTTGCTCGAGGTTGAACGGCGGTATCTCACCTGCGCCGAAGGCGGCGAGGTCGTAGTTGAGACAGACGTCCCCGTAGTCGATCGGTGTGACCCGTCCTCCCGGGTCGAGCTGCAATTCGTCCGGGATCGCCTCCAGATGTCGCGATCGATACGGGGTGAAGATCCCTTCGTCGAGACCGCGGGAGAGAAAGGTGTCGTCGATGCCGAAGAGAACGTCGGCGATCGGGTTGTCCTTGGTGAGCACCGCCTGGTTCACCATGGCTCCCGCGTCACCGGCGGCCAGCACCCGAACCTCCACCCCGGTTTCGGCTGTGAAGGCGGCGAACGTCTCGTCGGTGACCGCCCCGGCGAACGAATCGTGAGACAGCAACGTCAGCGTCACCGGCGCCTTACCCCCGGTGGTGGAAGGCGAGGCGAGGGTGGTGACGGTCGCCGAAGTCGACGTGGTGGGCTGCGTGGTGGAGGGGGTGTCGCCGGCGCCGCAGGCGGCCAGTCCGAGCAGGGCCACTCCGAACAAGCAGAAGACCACGGACGATCTGTGTCTCACGCTCCGATACTCCTTCTCGCATGCCGGTGGGGAGGAGGGATCCCGGAGCCAGGTCTTTCCTGCGCCGGCATTACCCGGATCAGGTTCGACGGTCGGATCCTTGCGAGGATCCCTCTCAGCCCGGTCTCACCGAGCTCCCGTTGTGCCTGGCCATTGTAGGCCGCCGCTGATTTCAGTGCGGCCCCACCACCAGCACGGTGTTGTGGCCGCCAAACCCGAACGAGTTCGAGATGGCGTACCCGGGGGCCCAGGTTCGGGTGGTTCGCACGATGTCGGCCAGGGGGATGTCCGGATCCTGCCGGCCCAGACCGAGATTGGGAGGGAGGGCGGCCCGCTGCACCGCCAGCGCGCAGGTGAGGGCCTCGATCGCCCCGCTGGCTCCCAGCGCATGGCCTGTCACCGCCTTGATCGAGGAGACGGCGGGCTGGCGATCGCCGAAGACGCGGGCGATCACATGTCCTTCCGCCCGATCGTTGAGATCGGTCCCGGTCCCATGGGCGTTCACGTAGCCGACCTCTTCGGTGGTGATGCCGGCATCGGTCAAGGCCAGCCGAACCGCCCGTTCGGCCCCGATTCCCTCGGGATGGGGGGCGGTGATGTGGTGGGCGTCGGCGGTGGAGGCGCCTCCCACCAGCTCGGCGATGATCTGTGCTCCCCTTCCCAGTGCCGATTCGCGTTCCTCCAGCACCAGGATGCCGGCCCCCTCGCCGAGGACGAACCCGTCCCGGTCCGCATCGAACGGGCGAGCCGTCTTCGATGTCGAGAGGGCCTTGGCCGAGGCGAATCCCTCGATGGTCGGCGCCCGGATCGCTCCCTCGGCGCCGCCGGCCACTGCCGCATCGGCGTACCCCCATTGGATCTGGCGGAGGGCATCGAGGATCGCCTGGGCGCCGGCGGCGCACGCCACCACCGGCGTGGTGGCTGGCCCGCCAAACCCGTACTTGATCGAGATTCCGGCCGCCGCCGCATTACACATCATCATCGGGATGAGGAGAGGGGAGACCCGGGGGTCCGCTTCGTACGAACCGCCGATCAGTTCCTCGAGGGCGGCCAGCCCACCGATCCCGGTTGCCACCGACACGGCGACTCGATCGGGATCGACATGACCGAGACCACCGGCCTGCTCCAACGCCTCGGCGGCGGCCACCATCCCGAACTGGGTGAATCGATCGAGCCGGCGATGTTCCCGGCGGGGGATCCACGGTTCGGGGTCCCAGCCGGCGAGCTCCCGCCAACCGGGGTCGGGTTGCTCATGTAGTCCCTCCCAGAACGGGGCGGACCCGATCCCTGCTGCCGATACGACTCCCACGCCGGTGATGACGACCCGTCTGCGCTCCATCCGGTCAATGCTCCCACCCCCCGCCGATCAGGGCAAGCGTCACAGGGTCGATCGACGGACCGAGTCGGCCGGAATCGGCGTGTTCACTACTGTTCGCGCAGGAATTTCTCGATCTCGCTGGCCAGATCCTCCCCGCTGACGCTTCCGACCTGGGCGTCGTGCAATTGCTCGAATTGCTCGACCATCGTCTTCACGTCCGGCCGGTTGGAGACGGCCAGATCGAGTTGCTCGAGCTCGTCGGCGGCGTCCTGGGCGAGCCCCTCGGTGGGAAGGGTGACACCGAGGTGGGCCTCCAGCCTCCGCAGGAGGGCGATCGAGGCAGCGCTGAAGTTGTTGCCGACGTAGTTGGGGACTCTTGCCCAGAACCCGCTGGTCGGTATCCCCGATCGGGCGGCCTTCCACTCCAGCGCACTCACGGCCGCCCCCGGCACGCGGAGCAGCCCCGCCGGGTGATCGTCGGCAGGCACCCGTTCCGGAGACGAAGCCGTCGTCATCACCGAGATCGGCCTGGTGTGAGGTGCCGCCCACGGCACTCCACCGATGGACAGGTGCTGGGTCACACCCCACGCCTTCGAGATCTTCACCAGTTCGTCGGAGAGCTGCTGCCAGCTCCAGTTGGGCTCGATCCCGCTGACCACCAGCAGGTCGAGCACCCCGGTGGGGTGAAGGCGGACCGTCAGTTCAGGCCACTCGACCTGTTGCATGACTCCGTCGACGAAGTCGACGACCGGGCGCGACATCCGGTAGTCGTACAGACGGTCGGAGTCGAAGCGGGCGATGATCGGGGCGTCGTGAACGAGGGCCTCGGCGGCGATGGTGGCCGCCGATCCGGCGTTCACCCAACCGTCGAGCGCCACCAGCGTGACAGGCCGGCGGAACGGCCCGGAGTCGATGACGTCAACGAAATCCACCGTCTCAGGCTAGGCGGGTCCGGTGGATTGGTGGGCGTCGATCAGGTGGTGGACACTCCCATCACCACTTCCGCTCCGGAGGTTCCTCCCATGTCCAAGTGGCGCTGTCTCCTGCGCAACTACATCTACGACCCGGCGGTCGGCGACCCCGACGGCGGCATCGCCCCCGGCACCGCGTTCGAGAGCATCCCCGACGAGTGGGTCTGCCCCCTGTGCGGCGCGACGAAGGACGATTTCGAGGAAGTGAAGTAAACATGGGCGCGACGGCGCTCGC
>DAIOGO010000171.1:0-5038 GCA_036745195.1 Actinomycetota bacterium
GTACGGTGCTGGTCGATCGATATCAGGGTCGGTTCCATCGGTTCGTGTGGTCGTGCGCTCCTGCCATGTATGCCGGGGGCGACGGCCTGCTCGAGCGGATGGTGTCGGAGTTTCCCCGCTTCCAAGACGTGAGCGACTACCACGGCCACCGAGTTCAGATCTTCAAGCTCGCCCAGTTGTGTCTGTGGTCACTCCACCTCGCTCTTCCCGGGCGGTTGGCGATTCAGGACCTCGACACCATGACCGCCTTTGCCGACTACATCGTGCCGGTGGCGCTGAGGTTGATGGGGATCATCGAGTACACCCCCCGGTTGGAGGAGCGGATCGGGCTAGGCGACCTGATCGAGCGTGACAGTGACGAGGAGATCGAGATCCGGGCCCATACCCTCTACGCCACCGCCCTGCTCACCGATGCCATCAACCGGATCCGCCCACCCGAACTGAGGCTGGTGATCCCCCAACTCGACTACCGGTTGTGGAAGACCTATCACGCCACCTTCTGGCCCCATCACCTGACCAGGACGGTGATGTACTGAAGGCGGGTGCCGGGGGGTCATCCCCCTGCAGTCTGCACGGTCGGACCGTGCCCCCCTCCCCCCTCCGGGGTACTCCCCCCTTCGGAGGGAGAAACAGACCTGACACCGATCTCCTCGCTAGCTGATGCCTGACAGCTGATAGCTGATAGCTGCTACTTGGCACCTGTCTGTAACCATCAGGAGACCCATCGTCGGGTTCTTGGGGGGTCATCCCCCTGCAGTCTGCACAGTCGGACCGTGCCCCCCCCTTCGGAAGGAGAGACAGACCTGACACCGATCTCCTTGCTAGCTGATGCCTGACAGCCGATAGCTGATAGCTGCTACTTGGCACCTGTCTGTAACCATCAGGAGACCCATCGTCTCAACCATGTGTGTCTCGTTCCAGTCGGAACCATCGGCGGCAGCCGAAATCGTGGAACCAGGCTTCGACCGTCATCCCCAGCGGGTTTTGCTTCATGAAGATCCGATCGATGTCGCGGGCGTCGGGGTCGGTGATCGACTCCGGAACCCGGGGGATCTCGCCGTAGCGGAACTCCTCGACCGAGCGGAGGCCACAGTGCGGGCACTCGATCTTCATTGGGTACCTGCCGATCCGGCATCGGCCAGGAGGCGGTCACGGGCGAACCGATCGAGACGGAAGGGGGCGATCAGGTCCGGCGTGCGGCCGGTGGCGATCAACTCGGCCATCTGCTCGCCTCCCGCCGGGATGGCTTTGAAGCCCCAGGTGCCCCACCCGGTGCTGACCAGGAACCCTTCCACCGGAGTCATGCCCATGATCGGGGACGAGTCGGGGGAGAGATCGCACACTCCCGTCCACTGGCGGAGAATCTTGAGATCGGACAGGAACGGGAGGATGGTGATCGCCTTGGCGGCGCAGGAGCGGAGGAACTCCGACGTGGACCGGTAGGAGTAGCTGGGCTGGCGGTCCCATTCGGCTCCCATCAGCATCTCCCCTCGCGGTGTCTGTGACACGTAGAAGGCGAGTTCGGCCGAGGCGACGATGGGTCCGAAGGTCTGTCGGTAGTGGTTGGTGACCATCGCCTGCAGTGGGTGGGTGCGGATCGGCATCCGCAGCCCCACCATGTCGGTGATGGTGGTGGTGTGGCCGGCGGTGGCCGACAGGACCGTGCGGGTGGAGATGTACCCCTGGTCGGTCTCGACCCCGGTTACCCGTCCACCTTCCACCCGGATCCCGGTGGCGGTCGTCCGCTGGAGGACGTCGACCCCGCGGGCCATCGCCCCTTCGGCATAGGCCCACACCACCCGGTCGTGACGGGCGGTGGCTCCCGACGAGTGGTAGGAACCTCCCAGCACCGGATACCTCCCGCCGCCCTCCAGGTCGACCTCGGGCACGATCTGTTTGATCTCCTCGGGGGTAACGAAGGTCGTCTGCGCCCCGAATGCCTGGTTCATGTGGGCTCTGGCCCGCTCGGTCCTGATCCCCATCTCGGTGTGATGCATCCACAGGATGCCCTTCTCCTTGTGCATGATCCAGCGGTCGGTCTCCGCCTCCAGCGTTCGGTAGAGGTCGAGTGAGTGCTGGTAGAAACGAACCGAGGCGGGGATCCCGTAGTTGGCCCGGATCACCGTGGTGTTGCGTCCGGAGTTGCCCGAACCGATGTAGCCCCGTTCGACCACGGCCACGTTCGTGATCCCGTGCCGGGTGGCGAGGTAATAGGCGGTGGCCAGGCCGTGGCCGCCCCCGCCGATGATGACGACGTCGTAAGACGGCTTCTGCTCGCCCCAGCGCAACCCGACCCTGGCCTCGATGAACTCGTTCATGGTTCGGCCCCGGTTGTCACAGCCTGGCCTCCAACTCGGCGCCGAACGAGGCCGGAACGATCACCAGCGCCCGGGTTCCCGACGCCCAGATCTTGACGGGGAGGGCCGCCACCATTCCCTGCGAGAACCCATCCCCGCCAGGGAGCAGCCAGTCGGCGTTGGTGGCAACCCACTCCTCCACCACCGCCCGGTCGAGCCAGCGGCCCTGGAAGGTCGACTCCGGTTCGATGATGGCGTGGTGATCCCCGATGATGGCGGAGGTGCCGTTGAGCAGGAACACATCGTCGGCGGCGATCCGGAGCGGGGTGCTCCCGGCCGGCCACAAGGCGGCGTCGATCGCCTCGGCGCTCGCCACGATCCGGAGGCCGGTCAATTCCTCAAGCCCTGGCACGGTGCCCCTCCGGGTCGTAGAACGGAAGCGAGGCGACCCGGGCGGGTCGCCCGTCGATCGACAGATCGCCCACCGGTGATCCGTCGCCACCGGTCGCCACCCAGCCGAGCATCACCGGATGACCGAGCACCGGCGAGAAGCGGGACGACGTGACATACCCGGCGTATTCGCCCCCGGTGCGAATGATGCTGCCCTCCTCGGGGGCGGAGCCTTCCATCACCAGACCCACCGACCGCTTCTCGAGGGGGAACCCGTACGAGCGGAGCAGTGCCTGGCGCCCGATGAAGTCGGGCTTGTCGAGCTTTACCGCCCAGTCCAACCCGAGCCGGCGGGGAGTGGAGTCCGACTCGGTGTCCATCCCCACGATGATGTGACCTTTCTCGAGGCGCAGGGTGAAGAGCGTGTCGATGCCGTGCGGCTTGATGCCCAGGTCGCGACCGAGACGGAGCAACTCTCTCCACAACGTGACGGACTGGTGGCGGGGATGATGCACTTCGAAAGACGCCTCGCCGGTGAAGCTGAGGCGGAAGATCCGGCTGGGCACACCCGCCACCAGCGCCGGGGCGTGCCCCATGAAACCGGGTGGTTGCTCGACTCCTGCCCTCGCCAGCAACTCAGGGGCGAGTGGCCCGGTGACGTTGATCGCCCCCCAGGCGTGGGTGCGATCGAGAATGTGGACGCTGGTGCCGAAAGTCGAGGCCCAATCACGCAGCCAGGCCTCGGCGAACGAGGCGCCGCCCGAGGTGAAGGTGAGCGTGAATCGGTGTTCCTCGTCGCGGCACACCATCCCGTCGTCGAGGACGCCGCCCGACTCTGCCAGGATCAGGACGTAGCGGGACCGACCCGGTTTGAGATCGGCGATCCTGCCCGGGTAGACCCGTTCCAGAAACTCCACCACATCCGGGCCCGATACGATCATCTTGCCGAGGGTGCCGACGTCACCGATCGAGACACCCTGGCGCACCGCCCAGTACTCCTGGAGGGGGTCGCCGTATCGCCACGGCCTCCACCACCCGCCGAAACGGTCCATTCGGGCCCCCAGTGCCCGGTGCTCGGCGTCGAGGGCGGTCCGGCGGAACGCCGGGGGAGCCCACCCGGCGGCGGCCTCGGCCATCGTCATCTGACGCGCCAGCGGCCGAGCCGTGAACGAGGAGGTGGTGGCTACCCCCCGATTGGCCAGGAACGAGCGGATGTGGGGCATACAGACCACGCCCTGACAGGTTCCGGTCCCGGCCAAGGTGGAACGTTTGACGAGTTCCAACTCTTTGAACCCGCGCTCCCACACCGACTCCAGGTCGGCCACGGTCACGTCCGAGCACGGGCAGACCACCCCGACCACCGGGCAGGAGGGAAGCGTGGTGGGAGCGGCCGCATCTCCGATCACCCGCACCGCCGCCTCCGGTGACATCCGGGCGAGCACATCCCGGGGCATCCGCCCCAGGCCGACGGAAACCGAGTCGCACGGGTGGCTCGTCTCCAGGCCGTCGTCGTCGGCCATCACCACCGACTCCACCCGGGTCGTTCCCTCGAAGCGGACCAGGGTGCCTGCGAGGTGGGTGCAGTCGACGCCGGCGGGGTGTGTCCCCACCGCCACCAATCGGCCGAGGTCGAACCCCGCCAGCTGTTCCACCGCGCCGGCGGTGAAGATCCCGGCGAGGTGGTTGCCGGGGCAGGCCGGGTGGATCTCGGCGGAGCCGGTGGCGACGACGACCTCGTGGGCCTCGCACCGAATGATCCCTTCGGGGGTGCGGATCACGAGTTCGGGTCCGGCGTAGATCCCGACCACCTCCTCTCCCCGCTGATCGTCGAAGACGGCGACCTGTCGACCTTCGGCCCGGAGGCGCTCGGCCTCGGCGGTTCCCGACTCCCCGCCGCCGACGATGGCGACGTCCACCTCGATGAGCCGGGAGGTGATGCGGCGGCCCAGCGGCTCATCGGGCAGGGCCGGGTACTCCTTGACCGGCTGGCGTTCAACCACCATTCCCGGGCGGGCATCGGTCCGGCACATCCGGGTGTAGCCGACCCCGTCGATCACCGCCAGGCAGTGGGGGCAGTCACCGGCCAGGCACAGACATCCCGGGAGGATCTGGCCGGAACGGAGAACTGCGGTGAGGACCGTGTCACCCTCGACGAAGTCGAGCGGCTGCCCATCGAGAACGAACTGCGCCGGTGCCACGTCGGGCGAGGATAACGATCAAACGATCAACGATGAACGATGAACGATGAACGATCAAGCAGGAAGAAGGAAGAAGGAAGAAGGAAGAAGGAAGAAGGAAGAAGGTTGATGGCTGGGTGTGGCGCATGGCGCATGGCGCATGGCGCATGGCGC